>JACQPG010000092.1 GCA_016207665.1 Elusimicrobiota bacterium
TCCGAAGAACCCGTCGTAGCTTCCGATCGAGAGAGCGCAAAGAGACGAGCGGACATGAAGCGCGCGAAAATCCAGGCGCGGGCCGCTTTCGCGGCCGAAAAGGCGGGGAAACAGCACCGGCAGGGCGGCTAAGGGGATGATTCCCAAGATCAGCCAGCGTAGCCAACGTGGATCAAAATAGGCGGCCAGACGCGCTCCAAAAAATGAGCCGATCAGGGCGCATGCTATGGCCGGCCAAAAATCGCGCCAACGAAAACCGACGCGGCGGCGATACCGGAGGCTGGCGGCCAGGGTGCCGATGGAGGAGGCGAGTTTGTTGGTGCCAAGCACCAGCGCGGGAGGCAGTCCGATCGACAAATAGGCGGGCAGGGTGATCAGTCCTCCTCCGCCCGCCAGCGAGTCGACGATTCCGGCGAAAAAAACCAGGCCCGAGAGCAGCAGCCAGTCGCCGATCGAGAGCTCGGGCAAGGGCTCAGCCGCGAGGCGAGATCAAGAGCCTGGAGCGTCGCTCATGGCGCGCGACGGCCAGTTCGATGAGCCGGCTGATGAGATCGCAGGTGGACAGCCCCGCGTGCTTCCAAAGCAAGGGATATTGGCTTGCGGAGGTGAAGCCGGGGATGGTGTTGAGCTCGTTGAAATAGATCTTTCCGCTCGAGTTGTCGAGGAAAAAATCTGCCCGAGCCATGCCGTAGCCGTCGAGCGCCCGGAAGGCGGATTTGGCCAGGTCCTTGACGCGCTCCTCGAGCTCGGGCGGGATGCGGGCGGGGATGTCGATGCGGGCTCCCATGGGATCGAGATATTTCGCTTCATAGGTGTAGAATTCCGCGTTCGGTATCACTTCGCCGCAGCCCGATACCTTGAGCGAGAGAGGGTCCTTGGGGTCGTCGCGCCAAGGGTCTCCCAACAGCGCGCACTCGATCTCCCGGGCGCCGTCAAGGCCTTGTTCTAGGAGTATCTTTTGATCATAGTCGAGGGCCAGTTCTATGGCCCGACCCAGTCCCTCGGCCGACTTGACCTTAGAGACTCCCACGGAGGAGCCGAGATTGGCCGGTTTGACGAACAAGGGATAGGCGCCCAGCTCAGCCGCCTGGGTTAGGGCTTCCTTCTTGTGATGTGTCGCCCGATAAGGCAGCAGGGGAATCCCGGCCTGAAGGCAGAGGCGCTTGGTGTATTCCTTGTCCATGCTGACGGCCGAGCCCAATACCCCGCAGCCCACATAGGGCACTCCGGCCAACTCCAGAAGGCCCTGGACCGTCCCGTCCTCGCCCAGGGGGCCGTGCAGGACCGGGAATACCACATCCGGACGCTTGCGGCCGGAAAAAGGGGAGGATGAGCCGACCGCCTTGGAGGCTCGAACCAATTTCCTCTCATCGGCGCCGATCCGCCCGGTCAAGAGCCTGGGTTGGACCTCGAGCCAACGGCCTCGCGGGTCTATGAATATGACCTCCGCGATGAACTTGGCCCTATCGAGATTGCTGAGAATCGTCTTGGCCGATACGAGGGATACCTCGTGCTCGGCGGACTTGCCGCCGCACAAGACAAGGACGCGCCTCTTTCCCATCCGGGCTATTCTACGTTTTTAGGCGCCCTCAAGCGCCTCGAGCGCGTCCTCGTAAGCCCGGTAGGTCTGGCGGTCGAAGAGAACGAACACCACCTCGCGCACAGAGCTCTTGGCGTCGCGAAGAAAGGAATAGACTGCTCGCAGCGCGATCGGAGCGGCCTTGTCGAGCGGGTAGCCGTAGGCGCCGGTGCTGATGGAGGGAAAGCTGACCTTGGCCGCCTTCTTTTCCGAGGCCAGGCGCAGGCTGGCGGCATAGGCGCTCGACAGCAGCCGCGCCTCGTCGTAGCCGCCTCCGCGCCAGACCGGGCCCACCGCGTGTATCACATATTTCGCCGGCAAGGCCCCCGCCTTAGTGACCACCGCCGATCCGGTCGGGCAGCCCCCATGGGGTCTGATGCGGTTGAGCTCCATCATAAGGCTCGGGCCCCCGGCTTGGTGTATCGCGCCGTCGACTCCTCCCCCGCCTCTTAATTCGGAGTTCGCGGCGTTGACGATGGCGTCGGCCGGCACTCGAGTGATGTCGCCTTGAAGAAGCGAGATACTGCATTCACCGATCTTCAACTCCATCAACGCCTCTCGGGCTTGCCTGACGGGTATAGGCTGCCCAGTCCCAACAAGGTGAATATCTTGTCGACCAGGACGTCGCGCTTGAAGGGCTTCATCAGCACGTCCTGGGCCCCGATCAAACGCGCCTTGTGCGCGGCGTCGTCGTACCCGGTCAGCACCAGGATCGGTATGTCCCGGGTGCGCTGCAAGGCGCGCAGCCGCTCGATGACCTGGAAGCCGCTCATGCCGGGCATCATCACGTCCAGGATGATGAGATCGGGATTGCGGGCGCGCACGTCCTCCATGGCCTCGAAGCCGGATTTGGCGGTATGGATGTCGAAGTTCTGGTTGACGCCGGAGAGGAAGAGCATCATCAGATCCAGCACATCGGGATTGTCCTCCACGAGCAATATCCTTTTCTTGTCCTTCTTGGGCATCAAGGGCAGCTCGAAAATGGCCCGGCAACCCTTCCCGTCCTCGGGCGATTCCAACCATATTCGCCCATAGTGCTGCTCCAGGATGTACTTGGACAGGAAAAGGCTGAGTCCGAGCCCTCCGTGCTCGCGGGTCGGACCCTGGCTTGCCGCCGAGAAGTGATCGAAGAGCCTGGGAAGCATCTCGGGAGAGACTCCGGGGCCTTGATCCTGTATCGAGACCCTCGCCGTATCATCCTGCGCCGAAAGGGAAAGCCGCACCTCGCTGTTTTCGGGGCCGAATTTGGAGGCATTGGACAATAGGTTCTCGAACACCTCGCTGATTCTTTGCCGGTCCACATGGACCCAGACCTCGCTTTCGGGCAGGTCCGCATTCAGCTTGATGCCCTTTTGAGCGAACTCTTGCCCGGGGGACTTCATCCGCTCGGAAAGCATCTGCCGCAAATCCAAGGGCTTGAGATCGAGCGCTTCGCGTCCAGCTTGAGCCGCGCGCGCCTTGAGTATCTGATTGACCGTCCTCAACAACTCCATGGACCGGTTGATGATGGACTCGAGAGCCTTTTTCTGGTCGGCCGTTACGGGACCCAGGCAGGAGCCTTTGAGAGTCTCGGCATAGCCTATGATGACGGAGAGAGGGGTGCGCAGCTCGTGCGAGACGTTGGCGATGAACTCGTTCTTCATCTCGTTGACCTGGCGCAGCTCCATGTTGGGGTCGGCCATGTAGCCGAGTTCGATGACCCGGCGCAAGAGGTTCTTGAGATCGACGGTTTCCAGCTCTTCGTAGCTGAGATAATCGGTGGCCCCTCGCTTGAGCGCGGAAACGGCTTGGCGTACGTCGGGCTGCGAGGACAAGATGACGATCGCGCATTTCGGGTGATATTGCCTCAAGCGATCGATCAGCTCGGACATGGGGCCGGTCTGGGAGTCGGCGAAGACGAGATTGTGGAAATTCTCCTTCAGCTTGGGGATCGCCTCCTCGGCCCTTGGAGCGTGATATATCTCGAGGGGCCAGTCCTTCAGGCGTTCGAGGCAGGCGCGGATCCTCCGCTGTCCTTCAGGCGCGGTTCCGATGATGACTACGTAGACGGACGCGGAGACGCTCATCCGTAACGAAGGGTAGCCTTGGCCGCAAACAGTGTCAAGTGCCTGCCATTAAATAAGGAACGCGGTCGGAAAGGCCTAGAAGGCCGCTGGGAACTCTGCCGCGGGTCCGGGGCGGCCCAAAGGGCCCATGTCTCCATCGAGCGATTAGAGATATTGTCTAGAAGATGCGGAGAAACGGAGTTCCTGGTTTGTTGTTTCCCCTCGTTTGCGTTTCGGCCACGCTGTTCCCCGCCCCTGAGGCCGCCTTTCCGGAGTTCAGGAGATTGCTCTTCGAGGTGGGCCGCAACCCGAACGCGGAAGCGGCCCTGGATCATTACATGAATTCCCGCCTGGGCATGACCCCGGCGCTTTTGGCCCGGGCTTTCGAGGACTCTGTGATAACTCGAGCCCTGGCTGAGGGCCAGAAGCGGGCGCTTTTGCGCAATATGGCCATCCCCGCCCGCAACAAGAGGGTCGGAATACGCATGGCCGCGCTTTCTCACTTCGAGGGATGGATCCAGAACGAGGAAATGGTCAGGGATCGCTGGATCGACCTGGCTCAGGCCTTGGAGGCGGTCAACTCCATCCAGGGCGACCGTTTGCTCAGTCTGTTGAGCTGGAAATCCGGGGTCGATCTCGCCAAGCCCCTCAAGCCCGGGACTTTGAGCCGGCTGGTGGAGCATAAGAAATTCCGCGATCTATACCTTAATGGTCTAGATACCGGCGCGGATAAGGCCGAAAGAGAGCGGGCCGTCGAGAGCTTCCGGGAGAGCCTCAACACCCCGCGCGAGGCGGTGGAAAAGCTCCAGCATCTGCGGCGACTCCTTATCGAGATCCCCCGATGGATCCCGGAGGGCGCGGCGCGGGAGCGCGCTTATATCGCGACCCTCAAGCTGCTTAGATCCATGTCCAAGAAACCGCAATTGGCTCAGGCATTTTTAGGCACTGCGGCCGAGATGCTTTACCGGCCGCCCGAGCTGTCTCCTCGCGTATGGCGGCGGCTGTATCAAGTCATCGCGGCCATGGGGGAGGGCCCACAGGTCCGAGCTCTTCTCAATCGCGTTCCGCGACCCTATCGCCTCGGACGCGCCTCAGCCTCTTGATCGCCCTTCCTCAATAAAGATATTCTAAGGAGTGGCCCAAGCGCAGATGGCGGCACCCCAACCTTTCAAGGCTCATCCGGATATCGAGCGGGTGCTCCTGGATGAATCCCAGATCAAGGCGCGGGTGCAGGAGTTGGCCCGCGAGATTTCGCGCGATTACGCGGGGCGCTGTCTGACCCTGGTCGGGATACTCAAGGGCAGCGTGGTCTTCCTAGGCGAGCTCATGAGGCAGTTGAGCGTCGACTGCACCGTGGATTTCATGTGCCTTTCGTCCTATGAGGGCGGCGGATCGACCGGGGTCGTGAGGGTTTTGCTGGATTTGCGCGAGAACGCCGAAGGCCGGGATATCCTGGTGGTCGAGGACATCGTGGACACGGGGTTGACCCTGCATTATTTGTTGGATAATCTCAGGACTCGCGGCCCTCGCTCGCTGGAAGTATGCGCCCTGCTGGACAAGCCTGACTGCCGCAAGACCCAGGTCAAGGCTAAATACGTGGGTTTTCGCATACCCAATCAGTTCGTGGTCGGCTACGGTTTGGATTATAATGAAAAATACCGGAATCTCCCCTACGTGGCCGTCTTGAAGGCTGGTGCGATCGGTGGAAAATAAGAACATCAAGCAGTTGGGATTGTGGGTTCTGGCCTTCTTTCTCTTGATATTCCTCTTCCAAAACCTCAAGCAGCCCGTGATCGAGTCCGAGATACCCTATTCCACGTTCAAGTCCAAGCTCCGATCCGGGCAAATCTCGCAGGTTCGGGTGCGTCCCGACCTGATCCGTGGCGAATACAAGGATGAAAACGGCAAGACTCTGCGTTTCCGCACTCTCCCCTTGCCCGATCCCAAGCTCGTGGAGTATCTGGAGACGTACAAGGTCCAGAACTTCCAGGGAGAGCCGGACCGCTCTTGGTTGACCAGCCTGATCGTCAACCTGGGCTGGATACTGCTCTTTTTCGGCCTATGGTGGCTGTTCGTCATACGGCAGGTCCAGATCGGCGGCAAGCAGGCCCTCTCCTTCGGGCGCAGCCGGGCCAAGATAGTGGACGAGAAGAGGAAGAAGACCACTTTCGCCGATGTGGCGGGATGCGAGGAGTCCAAGGAGGAGCTTCAGGAGATCGTCGAGTTCCTCAAGAGCCCGGATCGATTCCAGAAGCTGGGAGGCAAGATGCCGCGCGGCGTGCTCCTCTTCGGCCCTCCGGGAACGGGCAAGACCTTGCTCGCGCGGGCGGTCGCCGGAGAGGCCGGGGTCCCGTTTTTCTCCGCCTCGGCCTCGGAATTCGTCGAGATGTTCGTCGGCGTGGGCGCTTCACGGGTGCGGGATCTCTTCGACCAGGCCAAGAAGGCCGCTCCGGCCTTGATTTTCGTCGATGAGTTGGACGCGGTCGGTCGCCATCGTTTCGCGGGGATCGGGGGTGGGCATGACGAACGCGAGCAGACTCTCAACCAGCTCCTTATCGAGCTTGACGGCTTCGAGCAAAGCCAGGGCATAGTCTTGATCGCGGCCACTAACAGGCCCGACGTGATTGATCCGGCCCTGCTTCGCCCCGGCCGTTTCGATCGCCAGATACACGTGCCCATCCCGCATCTCAAGGGTCGAGAGGAGATACTCAAGGTGCATGCCCGCAACGTCAAGATGGCGGTCAACGTCGATATGTCGGTGATCGCCCGGCGCACCCCGGGCTTTTCAGGGGCGGATCTGGCTAACGTCATCAACGAGGCGGCGCTGCTGGCTGCCCGCAGGAACAAGGAACAGGTGGAGACGATCGAACTCGAGGAGTCCATCGAGCGCGTGATGGCCGGTCCCCAGAAGAAGTCCAGCCTCATGTCCGAGAAGGAGAAGAGGGTGGTCGCCTATCATGAGTCCGGACACACCTTGGTGGCCAAGCTCCTTCCCAACACCGATCCCGTGCATAAGGTCTCGATAGTGTCCCGGGGCCATGCCTTGGGTTATACCTTGCAGCTGCCCACCGAGGACAAATATCTGACCTCCCGCTCCGAGATACTCAACCGTTTGGCCGTTCTCTTGGGCGGCCGCTGCGCCGAGGAGCTGACTTTCAACGAGATCACCACGGGCGCCGCCGATGACCTCGCCAAAGCCTCCAGCTACGCCCTGAAGATGGTCACCGAGTTCGGCATGAGCGACAAGGTGGGGCCGCTCTCGCTCAAGAAGCCGGACCAGGAAGTGTTTTTGGGCCGGGACTTGGCCCAAAAGGGCGGCTACTCCGAGAGGACGGCGCAGCTCGTCGACGAGGAGGTCAAGAGGATAGTCCTCGAGGCCCAGAATAAAGCGAGGGAATTGCTGACCAAACACCGGAAAATTTTGAACGAGCTCGCCGCCAAGCTGTTCGACCGCGAGGTCTTGTCCGGCGAAGACATCGATGCCATCCTCCAAGCCGGTCTCGCCTAGCGCCAGCCGTATCGTAAGGCTTATCGAGGCGCCCGGGCCGATCCCATTGCTTATGGGCGTGGTCAACGTCACGCCGGATTCTTTTTTCCCCGACAGCCGCGTCCCCCAACCGGCGCAGGCGGTGGAACTGGCTTTGGCGCTTTGCGAGGAAGGCGCCGATCTCTTGGATATCGGCGGACAGTCCACCCGTCCCGGATCGGAACCCGTGCCGGTCTCAGAAGAGATGCGGCGGGTCATCCCGGTGATCGAAGCCGTCGCCGCTAAGGTCAAGATCCCCATCTCGGTGGACACGGACAAGGCGGAGGTGGCCCAGGCCGCGTTGGAGGCGGGCGCCGCGATACTCAATGACGTCAGCGCTCTGCGCGGCGACCCTAAGATGATGCAGGCGGCGCTGGATTATCCCCTGGTGGTCCTGATGCATATGGGCGGCGAAAGCCCCAAGACCATGCAGGAGAACCCCTCCTACAAGGACGTTGTGCGGGAGGTCAAGGATTTCCTGGCCCGGCGGCGTCAAGCCTTCCTGCACGCGGGCGGAAATCCGTCGCAGGTTTTGATAGATCCCGGGATCGGATTCGGAAAGAATCTGGCCCATAATCTCAGTTTGATCAAGCATGTTGATCAACTCGCCGAGTTGGCGCCGGTGGTCTTGGGCGTCTCGCGCAAGTCCTTCCTGGGACGGATCTTGAGTCCGGACGGGAGGAATGTCCCGGGCCCTGAGCAGAGGCTCGAGGGCTCCTTGGCCGTAAGCTGTCTCGCGGCTCTGGCCGGCGTCAGGGTCCTTCGCGTCCACGACGTGGCCGCGACCCGGAAGACCTTGATCACATTGGCCGCCGTGCAGGACGCCGCCTGAGCCATGGAGAAACTTTTCGGCACCGACGGGGTGAGGGGAATCCCGGGCAAGGCGCCATTGCTTTCCGAGACGATCCGGGAGATCGCCTTCATCGCCGCGCGCATCATGCAGCGCCGCAGCCAGGCGCGCAGCAACGGCCACGCGCCCGCGATACTCATGGGTCGAGACACCCGGAACTCCGGGCCCGAGATATGCCGGCACCTGGTCTCGGGCTTCAATCTCGCCAAGTGCCGCGCCGTCGATCTCGGGGTCTTGCCGACCCCCGCCGTCTCGTACCTGACTCCCCGGCTCAAGGCGGTCTGCGGCGTAGTGGTCTCGGCCAGCCACAATCCCGCGCAGTTCAATGGGATCAAGTTCTTCGACGCGGCCGGCTTCAAGATGGATCCTCAGACCGAGGAGCTCATCGAGAGCGAGCTGCGCTCGAGGCAGCATGGAGTTCATCCGCCTAAGAGTCGAGCCCTGCCCCTCAATAGCGAGAACGGCTCGCGTTACGTGGCCGAGTACCTCGATTTCCTGAAGAGCACCTTTCCTCCGACGATGGATCTATCCGGCATGCGCCTGGCGGTGGATTGCGCTCATGGGGCCTCGTCCGGCATCGCCCCGCGACTGTTTCGCGAGCTGGGCGCGACCGTGATCTCCTTGGGCTGTTCGCCCAATGGGCGCAATATCAACGATGGATGCGGCGCCCTCTGCACCGAGCCGCTGCGCAAGCTGGTGCTTCGACAGAAGGCCCACTGCGGCGTCTGTTTCGACGGAGACGCCGACAGGGCCATCTTCATCGACGAGAAAGGCCGCGAACTGGACGGCGACGCGCTGATCTGCCTTTCGGCTCAGCGTCTGCAGAGGCACGGTTTGCTCAAGTCCAACAAGGTGGCGCTGACCGTCATGTCCAATTTCGGGCTGCTGAAATTCCTGAAAGAGCGCGGAATCTCGGCCGTCTCGGTCCCCGTGGGGGACCGCAATGTCACCGAGGCCATCGAAAAGGAAGGCCTTTCCCTCGGCGGGGAATCCTCGGGCCATATCATTTTCCGAAAATTCTCGGCCACCGGCGATGGGATGTTGACCGCGCTCCAGACCTTGGCCGCTCTCCGCGAGGCCGGCAAGCCGCTGTCGGAGCTCCGGCGCGGCTTTCGGGCCGTGCCGCAAGTGCTTAAGAACCTTGCCGTGGAGAACAAGGTGCCGCTCGAGGGTCTGCCGCATTTCAGGCAGCTTGCCGGCCGTTTCGAGCGGGAGCTGAAAGGCGAGGGTCGCATCTTTCTGCGCTATTCCGGGACCGAGCCGCTATTGCGTATCATGATCGAGGGGCCCAGCCATTCCAGGATCAGATCCATGGCGAGCGCCTTGGCCGCCGTTTATTTGAAGGAAACTGGTCAAAGACACGAGGTGCATTGATGACTGAGCATAAACGAAGCGAAGGCTGCGTCGATCGCCGCAGGAGGCGACCGTGAAAATGGGCAATGCCGTCAAGCTGGGGGTCAACATCGACCATGTGGCGACCTTGCGCCAAGCCCGCCGGGATATCGATCCCGACCCGATCGCGGCGGCCAATGTCTGCCGCCAGGCCGGGGCGGACGCCATCGTCTGCCATTTGCGCCAGGATCGGAGGCACATACAGGACAAGGATTTGTTCGCGCTGTGCAAGCTCAAGACCGACATCCATTTGGAGATAGCGGCGGTGCCGCAGATGGTGCGCCTGGCCCTTAAGGCCAAGCCAGACTCGGTGTGCATCGTGCCAGAGCATCCCAAGGAGATCACCACGCAGGGCGGGCTGGATCTCGCCAAGCCCTTGCCGGGCCTGCCGGCGGCGATCCAGGCCTTCAAGAAGGCGGGCATCGAGGTGAGCCTTTTCATCGATCCCGAAGCGTCGATGGTCCGCGCCGCCAAGAAATTGGGGGCCGATACCATCGAGCTTTGCACCACCGCCTATTGCGAGGCTGAAGGAAAGAAGAAGGCCAAGGACGAGCTCGAGAGATTGGAGCTGGCCGGGTATCTCGCTCAGGAGCTCGGCTTGGGCCTGCATGCGGGCCACGGCTTGGATTATCACAACGTGCAGGCGGTGGCCAGGATACCCCATCTATCCGCTCTCAACATCGGCTTTTCGATCGTCGCCCGGGCCGTATTCGTCGGGCTCAAGTCGGCGGTTGCGGAAATGAAACATCTGATCTCCTGAGGGGATCCCAACTGCGACGCTTATGTGTGGAATAGTCGGCTACGCGGGAGCTAGGCAGGCGCCGCCCCTCCTTATGGAGGGGCTCAAGCGTCTCGAGTATCGGGGCTACGACTCCGCGGGATTAGCCGTGATCAATGACGGCCAGCTCGTCCGGCGCAGGGCGATGGGCAAGCTGTCCAATCTCGAGAGCCTGATCCAGAAGGATCCGGTCAAGGGCATGGTGGCCCTGGGCCATACCCGCTGGGCCACGCACGGCAAGCCCTCCGAGGAGAACGCGCACCCTCATGCCGATTGCGGCGGGTCGCTGGTCGTCATCCATAACGGCATCATCGAGAACTACCTCGAGCTCAAGGATCGGCTTTTGGACCAGGGCCACAAGTTCGAGTCCGAGACCGACACCGAGGTGGTGGCCCATCTCGTCGAGGAGAAGATAAAGGAGGTCAGCCGAGGCCGTCCCTCTACGCCCGACCTCAACGAGCCGCTGCTCTTCGAGGCGACGCGACAGGCCCTTTCCGAATTGCGGGGGGCCTACGCCCTGGCGGTGTTGTGGGCCAAGGCGCCCGACGTGATCATCGCCGCCAAGACCGCCTCTCCCCTGATCATCGGCTTGGGTCAAGGAGAGAATTTCCTGGCCTCGGACGTGCCGGCTTTCCTCGGCTACACCCGCAAGGCCGTTTTCATGGAGGACGGCGAGATGGCCGTGCTCAAGGCCAGCCGCTGCACCTATTTCAATCTGAAGGGCCAGAAGATCGAGAAGACCCCGGTCCAGATCCAATGGGACCGCACTATGGCCGAGAAATCTGGCCACAAGCATTTCATGCTCAAGGAGATCTATGAGCAGCCTCAGGCCTGCGAGAACACCATGCGCGGCCGCTTCTTCCCTCTCAAGGACGGGGTGCTCAAGCGCGAGACCGGCCTGGATACCGAATCGATCAGGCGGTTCCGCCAAATTTATATGGTGGCCTGCGGCACGGCCTATCACGCCTGCCTGGTCGGCAAGTATTGGATCGAAAGGCTGACCGGGTTGCCGGCGCACGTGGAGACCGCCTCGGAGTTCCGCTACCGTGAGGTGCTTATCGGACCCGAGGATCTTTTGATCACGGTCAGCCAGTCGGGGGAGACCGCCGATACGCTGGCCGCGGTCAGGCTGGCCAAGACCCGGGGCGCGAAGGTGCTCGCCATCTGCAATTGCGTCGGGTCGGCGATCACCCGCGAGGCGGACTATAACCTTTATACGCATTGCGGACCGGAGTTCGGGGTGGCCTCCACCAAGGCCTTCGTCGGACAGCTCACCGCCTTGGCCGTCTTCACCCTCCATGCCGCGGTTGCGCGCGGAGCCATGGATGAGAGGGCGGGAAAGGAGTTCGTGGAGGACTTGGTCAAGATCCCCGGTTATATACGGGCCGCGCTCAAGCTCGAGCCGCGCATCAAGGAAATCGCCCGGAAGTTCTATCGCAAGGATCATTTCCTTTTTATCGGCCGCTACGTCAACTTCGCGATCGCCTTAGAGGCCGCGCTCAAGCTCAAGGAGATCTCCTATATCCATGCCGAGGGCTACGCGGCCGGCGAGCTCAAGCACGGGCCCATCGCCTTGATCGATGAGGACATGCCGGTGGTCGCCATACTCACGCGCTCCAAGGTCTTCGAGAAGATGGTGTCGTCGCTCGAGGAAGTCAAGGCCCGGGGCGCCCAGCTCATCGTGTTGCGCACCGAGGGCGATCCCGAGATCCGGGGCGCGGATTTCCCGCTCGTTCTGCCGGCGGTCCCGGAGATACTCTCGCCTCTCGTCAACATCATCCCCTTGCAGCTCTTGGCCTATCATATCGCGGATATGCGCGGCTGCGACGTGGATCAGCCCCGGAATCTCGCCAAGAGCGTCACCGTCGAGTAGTGGACATCGGCTTAGATATCGTAGAGATCGACCGGATCCGTAAGATCGCCCGGAGGACTCCCCGTTTTCTCGAGCGCGTGTTCTCCGCCAAGGAGATCGCCTATTGCCGGGCCAAGAAGAATCAATGGCAGCATTTCGCCGTGCGCTTCGCGGCCAAGGAGGCGGTCTGGAAGGCCTTGGAGGGAGAAAGAGGCCTGAGTTTGCGGGACATCGCGGTCAGCCGTGACGCTCGGGGCAAGCCCGGCGTGCTGCTCAAGGGCAAGCCGGCTCGCGGCCTGCGCCTGTCCTTGTCCCATAGCGATCAATACGCGGTCGCGGTGGCGGTGGCGGTGCTCGTGCCATGAGACCCAGACCGTTGTCGCGCAAAGAGCTGCGGCAGGGCTTGGTCCAGAGGCAAAGGGACGATCATAAGGGCCGCTTTGGGCATGTCTTGATCGTGGCTGGCTCGCGGGGCATGGCGGGAGCCGCCTTATTATGCGCCCGCGCGGCGTTGCGTTCCGGAACCGGCTTGGTGACCTTGGCCGTGCCGGCCGGGTTGCAGGGAGCGTTGGCTCCGGCCGTCCCCGAGGCCATGACCCTGGGTCTCGACGAGAACCCCGCGGGCTGCGCCGCCGCCGCGGCCTTGAAGCGGCTCGAGCAAGCCTTCGCGCGGCGCCGTTTCGACGCCATGGCGATCGGCCCGGGCCTGTCCCAGGATCCGGATACGGCCGATTTGGTGGTCCAAGCGCTCAAGGCCCTTCCCATACCGGCCGTGATCGACGCCGATGCGCTCAATATACTGGCGAGCCGGCCGGCCGATGCCGCCGAGCTGAGGAAACGCGCCGAGCCGGTGATATTCACCCCTCATCCCGGCGAGATGGCGCGCTGTCTCGGAATCCCTGTTTCCGAAGTAAACAAGGATCGCCAGGGCTGCGTCGAGCGTCTGGCTCGCGAATGGAAGGGCGTGGCGCTTCTCAAGGGTCATGGCAGCTTGATCTCGGACGGCGAAAGAACGGTGCTCAATCCCACCGGCGGGCCGGGCTTGGCCAAGGGCGGAACCGGAGACGTTCTCGCCGGCCTGATCGCGGGCTTGTGGGCCCAGCTCAACGTATTAGGCCGCGACGCCGGCCGTTTCCAAGCCGCCGCCCTGGGAGCCTTCATCCACGGCAAGGCCGGCGACCTGGCCGAGCGCGAGCTGGGGCCTTGGGCCATGACGGCCCAGGACTTGATCGAGCGGCTTCCACGCGCCTTTCCCGCCCGCTGACCCATCCTTCCTTCCGCTGACATGCGGGGCTTGACATGAATCCCTGGCCGCTTATACTACCCGGTCGGCATTGAACTCAGGGGGATTTTGTGGATACTCAAATCATGCAGATGCTGCCGGAATCATGGAGAGCCGCGGCTCAATTCCTTTCTATTCCCGTCCACTGGTTGATCCCGGCCCAGGGCCCGCTGCTGAAGGCCGCCTGGGCCTGCGACATCCCGGGCTTGGCCATGATCAAGAGGTTGTTCCTGGTCCTGCCCGCCCTGGCCATGTTGACCGGACTATGGTGCAGCATGCTTTCCATCTATACCTTGCCCTTCCGCAGCGGCCGGGTCCGCTTCGTCGGGACCGAGTTGATTCTCTGGTGGGATTTGGTGAGGACTATCTGGCTTTTCTGGGCCGGCATGGCGCGCCTGCTCTGGCTGCTCATAGGATCGGTGTGGGGCTTGCTCCAGCTCCTGGCCGCGGCGATCGTCGAGATCCTTCGCGAGGTCAGCGAGATGCCCTTCCTGCTCATGGGCACCATCGCCAGCAATCTCAGGACTCCCGGGGTGCCCTGGATCGCCTTCCTCCTGACCGTCGCCTGGGCCGCCTTGGAGGCGACCATATTCACCTATGTGCTTTCCCCCACGATCGGCGAGATATTGAGCGACTTGACCGGCCGGGAGAGCCACCGTTTCCTGGGAGTCATGCTCTTCGCCATGCTTTACGCCATGATCGCCGGAAGCCTGGCCTGCATGTACGTGCTCGTCGAGGCGGCGGCCAACAAGGACTATAAGCAGATGGTCCAGATGCTCATCGTCGAGTTCTTCGTCATGTTCGTGGAGGTCATGTTCCTGTACCGTGAGATGATCGATGCCCTGACCCCCTGGATAGCCTCTCAGACCGGGCTTCAGCTGGGTTTCGGCACCGTGCTCGCGCTCGCTTCCTTCAGCTGGCTCGGCATACGCGGGATGACCTGGTTCTTGTTCGGCCGCTATGGCACGCCCACTCTTTTGGCCTTGATATCGCGCCAGAGACTGCCGGAGGAGGCCAAGGCCGCGGCGACGGCCTCGGCGTCCCAGGCCGAGCATCGCTGGGATCGGGTGTTCTCCAAGATCAAGGGGGAGCAGAATTGGTTCCATGAGAGGGGCCAGGCCCTCCTCGAGGCCGCGGTGTTGCCGTCGTTCCAGGTCATCGCCGCGGGTCTAAATTTCTGCGTCGTGCTGCTAGTTTCCCAGCCCATATTCAGCTTGCCTTTCAAAAACCTAGCCGAGGTGCAGGAGACCAAGAATCTGGTCCAATCCATCGCCAGCCTGGCGGAGGTCCGGTGAGGGCCCTTCCGGCCGCGGGAGTGTTGGCCCTCGCGCTCGGCATCGCGGGCTGCGGCGAGGTCTCCGAGCGCCGACCCAGGATGGCTGTTTTCGTCGGCGTCGACGTCAGCGGCTCGTTCCAAAAGGGGCCGTATTTCCAGGAAGCCCTCGAATTCCTGGCCCACTATATTTACGCTCATCTTAACGGCCGCGGCAATCTTCAGCCGCTTAAGGCCCTATACGTGGGCACCATCGGAGGGGAGGAAAAATCGTTCCGCCCCATACATGATTTCGAGGGCAAGAATGTCGAGCAGATCGGCGCGGACCTGGCGGCCTGGTTCGCCCAGCCGGATCAAGCCACGGATTTCAACCTGTTCTTCAACCAGGTGGCGGATATCGCCCAGAAGAGAAATCTCTCCCTGAGTCCGATCGAGGTGCTATTGCTGTCGGACGGCGTTCCGGCCTACGCGGGGGCCAAGGGGAAGGTGGTGGTCGGGCGCTACGACAAGATCGATCTTTCCCCGTTGGATTATCTCTCGCGCAAGGTGACGGTGCGCATGCTCTATTTGGAGCCCACGACGGCCTCGCGTTGGGATAGCTCCATCGAGCGCAAGAGGGTCAGGCTTTGGACCGTCGATCAGAACGTGATGTCGGGCTGGAAGGGGCAGCTTGACGGCGACGCGCCCGACGAGCGCCAGGAGCGGCTTTGGAAGTGGATCGCCGATAACGTCGATTATCGCGTCAGGCCTTCGCGGGCCAGGCCGCGCCGCGCCCGGGCCTGAAGAGTCATGGGGTCGCGCTCGTCTTGGCGCGCCGCCAGGACGATGCGCGCGCAAGCCTCCGCGTCGGAAAGGGCCTCGTGATGGTCGAGCTTGATGGCCAGATGTCGGCAGACGGCTGGCAGATTGGCGGGGCGCAGATTCCAGAGCGAGCGCGCCAATTGGACGGTGCATAGATAGGGCAGGTCAGGCGGCGGAACCCCGGCCGCCCGGCAGCAGGCCTGGAGCACCGACTTGTCGAAACGCGCGTTGTGCGCCGCTATGAAGTCGATTCCCTCGAACTCTTCCCGGATCTCGGGCCAGAGTCCCGGGAAAGCCGGCTTGTCGCGCACGTCTTTCCATTGGATGCCGTGTATGTAGGTGAATATGAAATCCGGGCGGGGAGGGCGGATGAGAAAGCGCCGGCGGCTTAGCACCGAGCCCTCGCGCACCTTGACCAAGCCCAGGGCGCAAGCGCTGTCCGGGCCGTAATCCGCGGTCTCGAAGTCGATGGCCAGGAAATTCACCGGCGAGATTATATATTTTGTAGTATGAGCTCCGTGGAGCTCGACGATCTTTTAGCCTTGCTGGGGCGCCTGTTTCTTTCGGCTATATTCCTGGCCTCGGCCTTCGGCAAGATCACCAATTTCGACGGGACAGTGCAGTATATGGAGGTCCACGGCCTGCCCTGGGCTCCTCTGCTCTGCGCCGGGGCGGTCGGTCTCGAGGTCCTGGGGGGGATCTCGCTGTTGCTGGGCTACGGAGTCCGCTGGGGAGCCGCGGCCCTGGCCGCCTTCGTGATCGCCGTCTCGCTCATATTCCACTCCTCTCCCGACCAGCGCCTCCACCTGCTCAAGAACATGGGGATATTGGGAGGGCTTTTGCAGGTGATGGCCTTCGGCGCGGGCGGGCTCAGCCTCGACGGGCGCGGCCGGGCGTAACCGTCGCGAAAATCGCGTTTCCACGCGCCCATCCACCGACGTTGGCGGCGAAATGAATGGAAACGCAAGTGTTATAATGAGATGAGACATGGCCCACGCTGACGCCGAGAAACCCTATTTGGTTCTGGCGAGGAAATACCGTCCGCAAGGCTTCGATGAGGTGCTGGGCCAGCCGGCCGTGTCGGTCACGCTCAAGAACGCGCTTTCCAGCGCCAAGATCGCGCACGCCTACCTTTTCATCGGTCCCCGGGGCGTGGGCAAGACCACCATGGCGCGCATACTCGCTAAGGCTCTCAATTGCGCCAAGGGTCCGACCCCGGCTCCCTGCGGAAACTGCGATCCCTGCCAGGAGATAGCGGCTTCCTCCAGTCTCGACGTGCTGGAGATGGACGCGGCCTCCCATACCGGGGTCGATCATGTGCGCGAGGTGATCATCGACACGGTGGCATTGGCGCCCAGCCGGGACCGCTACAAGGTGTTCATCATCGATGAGGCCCACATGCTTTCGACCGCGGCCTTCAACGCCTTGCTCAAGACCTTGGAGGAGCCGCCTCAGCATGTGGTTTTCATCCTGGCGACCACCGAGTCCGCCAAGATCCCGGCCACCATCGCCTCGCGCTGCCAACGATTCAAGTTCCGTCCCGTGGCCGGGGAAACGATCGTTTCCCATTTGCAGGCCCTCGCGCAGCGCGAGGGCATTTCAGCCGATCTCGCGGCCCTGGAGCTGGTGGCGCGAAGCGCGGAGGGCTCGCTGCGCGACGCCCTGAGCCTTTTGGATCAGTGTCGCTCTTTTAGCGAGGACAGGATTACGGAGGAGCGGGTCCGGGATATGTTCGGCTTGGTGCCGCGCGACATGGTCTCGGGTGTCTTGGCCGCCCTCTGGCAGAGGAATGCCCGGGAGCTGGGCGCTTGGCTGCAAAGGATTTATCAAGAAGGGGTGGAGCCGGCCCAGTTGGCTCGTGATTTACGCTCGACCCTGGAAGGGCTCTATCTTCAAAAGCTGGGGGTGGAGGGCGCGTCAGTGGGCCCGGAAGCAGCTGTGGCCAAAGAGGCCACGGCTCAGGCCCTTTCCGCCTGGATCCGGCGTCTGAACCGGATATTGGAAGAGATGCGTTTTGGGGATAATCCCAAGCTGGTGCTCGAGTTGGGATTATTCAGCGGCCTGGAATCCGCGATGGATATCGCGTCTTGGGTCGAGAGGCTGGAATCCTTGGAAAAACGATTGAGCGAGCAACACGAGAACCTGCCGATGGCAGCCAAGCCATCCTCTCAGGCGGAGCCAGTGAGCGCCGTGGAACCGGATATCTCGGGGGCTGGAGCTGATTCCTGGGCGCGTCTGCTCGGCGAGCTGCGCTCGGATAAGGCGGCCTTGGCCGCCACTCTTGAATCCGCCAAGTTGCTTATCGAATCCCCCGGTAGCTGGAGGCTCTTCTTCTCACGTTCCTTCGAGTTGGATCAGGTCAAGCGGCACCAAGGCGCGATTGAGGCCAAATTGGCCACAATCTTGGGCCGCCCTCTGCGCCTGACCCTGGAATTGGGGCAGGCCGCCGTCGCGCCCGTAATCAATGAGATCGTGGATGCCGCGCTTCCCATCGCCAAGGGCGGCGAGCCCCCTGCGGGAGAGAACTGGAAGGACGTGGCGTCCTCCACAGGCTCCCAGGAGACCCCGCCTAGCTTAGGCCAGGCTCAGAAGGTATTGGGCGGCAAGATCAAGATCGTGCGAAAAAAGGCGTGATGGGATGAAGAGCTTTCAAAGGCTGGTCATGTCGCTTAAACGCCTACCGGGGATAGGACCCAAGCAGGCGGAGAGAATCGCCATCTATCTGCTTAGGTCGCCACAAACCGAGCCCCGGCAGCTGGTCGAGGCGTTGGAGGAGGCCAAGGCTGCCATCCAATTTTGCCCTCAGTGCTGGGATTTCACGGATCAGTCTCTTTGCCGCACCTGCGCCTCCGCCGACCGCGACCGGAATCTCTTGTGCGTGGTCGAGGAGCCTCAGGACGTGGCGGCCATCGAGCGGACCCGGGGATATAAAGGTCTCTATCACGTGTTGCATGGGGCCCTTTCGCCCCTGGATGGGATCGGTCCGGAGCGGCTCAGGGTCAAGGAGCTGCTCGATCGCGTGCAGCGAGCGCGGCCCGCGGAAGTGATCGTGGCGACGGATCCGGATACGGAGGGCGACGCCACCGCGTTATACTTGAGGCAATTGCTTCAACCATTGGCGATCCGTATCACCCGGATCGCGCACGGGGTTCCTCTCGGAGGAGACCTCGATTATATCGATGAGCGTACCCTGTCCCACGCTATGGCAGGACGCCGGGAGTTGTGAAATGAGATACGAAAGTATCCTGGACACGATAGGCGATACGCCGTTGGTCAGGCTCAACCGCATGGCGGAGGGGCTCAAGCCGAAGATCTACCTCAAATGCGAGTTTTTCAACCCCGGAGGCTCGGTCAAGGATCGCATAGGGGTATCCATGATCGACGAGGCCGAGCGCAAGGGATTGCTCGAGCCCGGCGGCACCATCATCGAGGGCACCTCCGGAAACACCGGCATAGGATTGGCCCTGGTGGCGGCTTTGAGGGGCTATAAGCTCATCTTCACGATCACGGACAAGCAATCCCGCGAAAAGATCAATTTCCTGAAGGCCTTGGGCGCCGAGGTGATCGTTTGCCCGACGGCGGTGGCGCCCGAGGACCCGCGCAGCTATTATTCGGTGGCTTCCAAACTCGCCAAGGAGATTCCCAACGCTTTTTACCCGAACCAATACGAGAACCCCCAAAATCCCGCGGCCCATTATCGCAGCACGGGTCCCGAGATCTGGCGCGACACCGGGGGCGAGATCACGCATTTCGTCGCCGGCATGGGCACGGGCGGCACGATCAGCGGCGTGGGAAAATACTTGAAAGAGAAGAACCCCAAGATCAAGGTGGTCGGAGCCGATCCCATCGGCTCGCTCTATTACGAGAAGATCAAGTTCAATCGGGTCGGAGCGGCGAAGCCCTACGTGGTCGAGGGTATCGGCGAGGACATCTTTCCCGGCACCATGGACCTCAAGATCGTCGATGACGTGATCCAGGTCACCGATCGCGATTGCTTCGTCACGACGCGGAAGCTGGCTCGCCATGAGGGCATCTTTTCCGGGGGGTCGGCCGGAGCCGCGGTTTGGGCGGGTCTCAAGCACGCGGAGAAGCTCTCCAAGAAGGATTTCATGGTGATCTTGCTGCCGGACACGGGCATGCGCTATCTCTCCAAGATATACAACGAGGAGTGGATGAAGGAGCATCAGTATGATGATACCGAGATCCATCTCCATGCCAAGGACGTGGTCTCGAGCAAGAGGCATGGAGGCAGGGACAAGAAGTTGCTGATGAGCCGGCCCAAGGACACCCTGCTCGATGCCTTGCGCCGCATGAGGAAGCAGGACATCTCCCAGTTGCCTGTGTTCGAGGGCAATAGGCTGGTGGGCGCCATCTACGAGGACGATATTCTCGAGCTCATGCTCAAGGGGCGCGAGATCAAGAAGATGATCGTGCGCGAGGCCATGGGCGAGGCGCTGCCGGTCATCAATCCGGAGGCGCGCATCGAGTCGATCATCGGCATGATCACCCCGGAGCGGCCCGCGGTCTTGGTCCAATACGCGCGCGGCCAATACGATATCATCACCAAGTACGACATCCTGGACGCCGTCTCGAGATTCGCGGGCGATGGCAAGACGGCCTCGCGCAATTAGGGCGCTGGCCGGGCTGCTCTTGTGGCCGGCCGTCGCCGCGGCCCAGCCCGCCAGGCCCGTCTCAAGGGCTCAGACCGACAAGGAATTCGTCCAGGAGACGCGGCGGCATCTCAAGTCGATGATCGCTTTGGACACCTCCAACCCTCCGGGTAACGAGATAGAGATGGCGCATTATCTCGAGGGTGAGCTCACGCAAGCGGGCATCCCCTTCGAGGTCGTCGGTTCGACCCAGAACCGGGTCAGCGTCGTGGCCCGGCTCAAGGGCTCGGGAGCGGCCCGGCCCTTTCTATTGATGTGCCACACCGACGTGGTGCCGGCGGATCCCGGCGAATGGGAGACGCCGCCCTTTAGCCCCACCGAAAAAGACGGCTATCTTTACGGCCGCGGGGCCGCGGACATCAAGAGCCTATGCGCGGTCGAATTGGCGCTGCTCACTCATTTCAAGGCCTCGGGCCGCCTCCTGTCCCGGGACCTGCTGTTCCTGGCCCAGGCGGATGAGGAAGCCGGAGGCGGTCCTCGTCATATCGACTGGCTTATCGACAATCACCCCGCCCTGCTCGAGGCCGAGTTCGGCATCAACGAGGGAGGGAGCTTGCTCTGGGAGAAACGCCGCCCCTCGGAGTTGCGTATCGAGGTGGCGCAAAAGGAATACCTGGACCTGAGGCTTTCGGCGCGCAGCCAGGCGGGGCACGCGGCGGTGTGGAGGGCGGATAACCCAGTCACCGCCGTTTCCCGGGCCGTTTCGCGACTGGCCGAATATAGGCCGGAGGCCCGTCTGGAGCCCTTGGTGCGCCTCTTTCTCGAGAAGCAGGCCCTGAAGAATCAGGCTCCCATACGCAACGCCATCGAGGAGGTCCTGGTCGCCGCTCCCGGCAGCGAGCTCGACCAAGCCGCCGATCGGCTGGCCTCGCTTCATCCCGAGTTCGGCGCCATGCTGCGCGATACCTTCAATCCCACCATGCTTTCCGCCGGCTACAAGAGCAATGTCATCCCGTCCCAGGCCGAGGCCGTGGTCAACGCCCGGTTGCTTCCCGGGCGGGGCGCCGATGACCTGATCCGCGAGCTCCGAGCCCTCATCGATGATCCATTGATCGAGCTCAAGGCGGAAGGGCTGCTGTCGTCGTCGGTCGCTCCCATGCCCACCGACTCCGCGCTTTATCAGGCGGTCGAGGCGGCGGCGCTCAAGGCGAAGATATCCGAAGTTTTGCCTTTCCTCGCGCCGTGGACCACGGATTCTCAGGCCTTGCGGGCTAAGGGAGTGCTTGTCTATGGCATAGATCCTCCGCTTTCTGAGGAGGACGGTTCCCGCGTGCACGGCGCCAATGAACGGATATCGCTGGAGGCCTTGGATTGGTACGCCCTGTTCCTGCGTTCGGTGTTGCTGAAGGTGGCGGCGCCGGCCAAGTCCTAGGTCTTCTTCGTCAGCACCTTGAGCAGGATCGAGCGCAACTGCCTGTAGAACCTGGAGATATGGGAATCGTCGGGTCTGATGCAGCGCCTTTCCCTAAAGTGGCCGCTGAAAAAAAGCCCCTTCACTGGTCATCCAGGATTCGGCCTCCGCGTGGATTATAACACCCAGCCCGCCGGGCGGCGTAGAGAGAAAGCCGATGGCGGCTCGGCGTAGCCGACGCGGAAAAGGAGGATGGGTGCTTTGCCGCTATCCCAGCCGAGCAGATCTTTAAGCGCCGTTTCGGCTTGCCGTAGTATTTTTTGCTGCGGAACGGAAAAAACAAGGGGATCGCCATTAAGCCTCTCGACGAGGAAGAGGATTCCAGCCATGGGCTGGAATGAAAGACCCTGCGCTGTCGCCGTCAGCCAAATTCTTTGCAGCAGACGTCCCCCCTCCAGATAATCGCGTTCGGTGCGACCTTTCATCTGAAGAAACCCAACAGCGGCGCTGTCTCGGCAAATACTACGGCTGACGGCGCAAAGTAGCCGAGTCAAATGCAGCGCCCCGAATCCGCGGGCCGCCAGCCAGGGGCGAAGCAGGGCGAGGCCAGCGGCGCCAATGCCGAGTTCGAGCGTTTTTATATAGAGCCCGTCTCGGGATTTCTCCGCCTGGCCCCTGGTCCAACGTATCCAGCGGAAGAGATCGTCGTGATAGCCGCGAAGCTCGATCAGGAATTTTTCATTGAGGGAAACGATCTCAGCAATCTCGTCGATTCGATCTTCCCGAATATAAAATTCCGCTCCGGGAGCCCGCGCCGCCTCAACCAAGGCCAGGCGAGCTTCCGGTGCAAGACGGCGACGGGAATAGGGCTTTCGATTGGTCGCGCGGCGGACGATAAATGGAAAAAGTGGATCAGGCGGGCCGCCGCGCTCTCGCAAATCAAGCGTGGCGGTGACTCCATCTTGCGCCATGCGGTCCGGATATTGAACGTCGAGATCAAGGCCCCGGGCGTGAGCCGCGATGGAGATATTCTCAATCACGGCTCCATGGGAAATCAGACTCGGTCTTTCACGCATCGCCAAAAAATGGGCGCCGCGGCACGAATCAATGATCAAATCTACGCCCCTTTCCCGGCGGCGAAAAATCCAAGGCTGGCAATTATCACCGGATGGGGCGGCCAGGCCATGCGCGATAAGCTCGTCTATAAACTTGTCGCCGATTTTCACGCTGCCGTGCCCCGCAAACGCTTCAACAGAATCCGGCGTTTGAGTCTCTGCAAGGGGTTGCGGCCTCCTAAAAAAAGATAGCCCTTCTTGAAAATTTTTCGAAAGGGATCAAATTGAAAATAATAAGGGGCTGGCCAAATGGGCGATTTGTCGAGAAGGATATTCAAGGATTCGGCGCCGGCCATGGCGGCGCACAGAGCGCATGCGCTGGCCAAGGCGGGCCCGGTGCCCGCCTTGAGATCGACCCGAGAGAGGTCCATGTAGCTCAGGTGAAGCCCTTTCGGCGCTATTCCGGAGGCGAATGCGGCAATTTTCTCGTCCGCCTCAAGAGCATCCGAGAGGCCAAAATATTCATCAAACAACATTCCCTGCGGCGAAAACACGATCAAGATGGCCCCGAAGCCCAGTGGTCCCGCTGTGATCACCGGGACCGAACGCGAGCGGGATTCCCGGAAAAGCAACCGTTTGTCGTCAACGGCGAAAAAATCGATACCATCGATCGCCAGGTCCGCGTCATCTAAGAATCGCGCGATATTCTCAAGAGAAAGCGCCGGAAAAGTCTCGATCTCGATTTCCGGGTTGATCGATAAAGCGATTTCGCGCATAACATCGACTTTTTTGCGGCCGAGGCTTTCCCGGGTGGCACCGTATTGGCGGTTAATATTGGCCAGCTCGAATCTGTCCGCATCCGCGATACGAAACTTTCCTATGCCCATGCGCGCTAGCGTGGTTAAGTGATAGCCTCCCACCCCGCCCATTCCCGCGATTGCGATCCGGCTGCGGCGCAGGCGCTCCTGTTCCGCTTCGGTGATGATTCCGAGGTTGCGGGCGAAAGTCTGGCTATACAAGTCCATGTGCTAAGGATTTCTGTTCCAAGGCCGTCCGGGAGCGGAAGGTGGCGATATCCTCATGTGAAAAATATGGTATCCGCGTCGGAATCGGCGGCGACGCGGCGGCAGTGTACCAATTGCGGCCTCCGAACAACAAGCCGCGCAAATCCAGTCGATAGGCGATGGCCGGGTTCTTCTCCATCACTTCGTAGCAACGTTCGGACCCAAAGGGAGTAAACTGCATCAGCTTTGGGTAAATATCCCTATGGCGAGGATTGACCGTGATCAAGAAATCGTCGATCCCTTCTCTCAAACCGACCGAAACCGTGAGGCGGGAGAGGGAAAGAAACAATTCGACTCCCCGCCGTTTGTCCCGTCGGCAATGGGCCAAGGCCGTGACCTCCGCCAAACGCCGCGTTCGCTGCTTAAGGGCATAGACTTCTTTCTTGAATATCCGTTCCAAAGGCAAGCCCGCCGGACCATCCATGACCAAGCTCATCGTCATGAGCACCTGACCCTGGGCTTTGGCGATAAATAATATCGTCTGCGGTTGGGCATCATATGCCGTGAAACGCAGGCCCGAAAAATGGGGACGCATATAACCAAGCTCTACATAATTATCATGGACGATACGGTACGCCTGCTCTCTTTCCTCATTTGTTTCGGCGATTTTGAACTCCATCTCTCCCGTCCCTTTCCCGCCCATATTATGGGGGGCTCTTGGCAACGGTACGGTAACATTCTGGGTTTTAAACATATTTCATTATTTGGCAGGCGGAAAAAAACGCAAATGAAGGTTGTGTGAGTATGAAAATGTGGGTCTTCTCCGTTCTGAGTGGGTAAAAACAACGTAAGAAACGGTATGCTCTCGACGGGAACGCGGCTATGCTGATGGCCAAGAAAACTGGCACGATTGGTGGATGCGAAA
>JACQPG010000090.1 GCA_016207665.1 Elusimicrobiota bacterium
CTTAGCTGCCGGGGCATCTTCTGCATGCTGTATATAATATATTAGCATACAGATATAAAAAAAGCAACGAGATGGGGGTCATGCACCCGATTTGCCGGCCGATCTCGAGCGGCTGGACCCAAATTGGTATGATGGACAGCGAATCTTGAGACATCACGAGGAGATGACATGAATAAGACCATTCTCGCCGCCGTGCTGCTCGCCCCCTTGGCTCTGCGGGCCGCCGAGCATCCCGAGCACCCTCAGGGCCAGGAGCATCCTCAAGGCCATCACCAGGGCAAGGAACATCCCAAGCACGAGCACCCCGAGGGCTCAAAGGGCTGGAAGAGGGCAGTGAAGAAGGACTACACACGGGCCGTCAAGGAGCATATCAAGAACAACGGCGGCTCGCTAAAGATCCGGGATGAAGTCCTTAAGAAGGATTGGGAGCTATCGCTCAAGAGGATACACAAGGACAAGATCGTGCATCTAGGCGATAATCACTTCTTCGCCTGCGCCGACTTCGATTCGACCGGAAGCAAGGACAAGGTGGATCTCGACTTTTATGCCCTTAAGCAGCCCAGCGGCATTTGGGTCATCGAGAAGGTGCTCATCCACAAGGTGAACGGCCAGCCTCGTTACACGTATAACGAAAGGAACGAGATCGTGCCGATCAAGAGCTGAAACGGCGCTGTTGCTAGAAGATCAGAAAGCGAAGCGCCGAGAGATTCACCGGCGCTCCATGATCATCACGGGGATGATGACCACCGCGGCCGGCGTGGCCGCGGCTTACCTGGCCTTGGGCCCCGGCGGGCCGCTTCCCTCGTGGATGTACGGGCGCTGGACGGGGAAATCCGAAGAGACTGAGGCCCCCGCCCGGCCGGCTCCCATGCTGGTCCGTTTTCAGCCTTGGACCCCTTCGGCCTTGGCGCAGGCCGCGGCCGGAGATCGCTTGGTGCTGCTGAGCCTCGTGCTCTCGGGATCGCGGCCCTGCGCGATGATGGATCGGGGCGCTTTCGCCGACATTCAGGTCGCGTCCATGATCTCCCAGCGCTTTACGGCCATCCGGACCGACGCCGACGAGCGGCCCGATCTGGCCCTGCGCTATGGGGGGCGGGGCTGGCCGAGCACTTCCCTGCTCATGCCCAATGGCGAGCCGCTGTCCGAGGGTCATTTCATGGGTCCGCGCATGTTCCTTGAATGGGCCGGCTTGGTGGAAGCCTCCTTCCGGAAAAAGGGAGCGGGCGGCGCGGCCTTGTCCGGCCGAGGTTGGCGACGCCTGGAGGCCCTGGCGAAGGGAGATGTCCCCTTGTCTCGCGGGGGAATAGAGGATCAGGCTCGAGAGCGCATGAAGTCTTGGAACAGGGGCAGCGGCGGGCGCTGGAGCCGATTTCGCGATATACGCCTGATATTCGCTCATGGCCCGGATTGGGCCAGGAAGCTCGCCATATCCCAGGCGGAGTCGGCCTTGAAGCTCGAGGATCCGGCCTGGGGCGGCTTTTTCCGCTACGCCAAAGGTCCGGGTTGGAAGAACCTGGAATACGAGAAGAAGCTCGGCGACCAAGCCGACGCGGCGGCGGCGCTATGCTGGGTGGATCAGGAGGCCTGCCGGCGCGTGCTGAATTACGTGGAGGGCTTTCTCAAGGCCCCGGAGGGCGGCTATTATGCCGGCCAGGGCTCCGAGCTCGAGCTTGCCCACGCGGTGATGCCGGGAAGCGAGTATTTCGGCCTGCCGTCCGAGCGCAGAAAGGCCCTCGGCCGGCCTTTCGTCGACCGTCGGATCTTCACCGGGCCGTCGGCGCGCATGGCCGCGGTCGTTCTCGCAAGTTCCGCGGCG
Source organism: Elusimicrobiota bacterium (assembly GCA_016207665.1). Taxonomy (GTDB): domain Bacteria; phylum Elusimicrobiota; class Elusimicrobia; order UBA1565; family UBA9628; genus JACQPG01. The sequence goes on from JACQPG010000090.1 coordinate 1,817, forward strand.
ACGAATAGCATGCGCGCACACGCTCTCAAGACATTAGATCGGCTCTGGGAGCGGGCCTCGGACCAAGGCCGCGCCAGCCGCCATCTCGGCGCGGGCCCCTGGGGACTTCTCGAGGACCAATTGGGCCTAGCCGAGGCCGGCCTCGCCGCCCACGGCGCCACTCGTTCGCCCGCATACCTGGCCCGGGCTTCGTCCAGCTTCCGCTTCATGGAGAGCGAGCTTTTAGGGGCGGAGGGAGCCTATTACGACCGCTTGCCCACCGGGGAGCTGCTGGCCGTGGTGGATCGCTTGGCCGTTCCCGCGCTCAATCTCGACGCTCTGCTGATCATTGATGGCCTCGAGCGCGCCCTTGCCTCGGATCATCCGCTACGGCCGAGTTTGGCTCGACGGCGCAGGCAGCTGGCGCTGTGGCTGTCGCGGCATGGGAAAACGCTTTCGGCCGGAGAGCTATTGGCTCTGCTTAATTTCATATAATCGTGGCATGAACATATCCAAACTGGCAGTGATCGCTATTCTGGCTTGCGCGGGCTCATCGTGGGCCCAACATAAGCACGGGGACAATGCCGGCGCCGCCCAAACCTTGGAGGGCGAGATCCTCGACATGTCTTGTTATCTCGCCCATGAGGGCCAGGGTCCCAAGCACGCCAAGTGCGCCAAGCAATGCGCCTTAGGCGGCGTCCCGCTCGGGCTGCTGACCGCCGACAAGAAGGTCTATCTCTTGGTCAGCGAGCATGGCAAGGAAACGGCTTTCGGAGACGTCAAGGCCTTGGCTGGAGAGAAGGCGAAAATCACCGGCAAGTTCGCCAGCAGAGGCGGGATCTCCGCGTTGCTCGTGCATCAAGTCGAGAAAGCGAAATAAGGATCAAGTGCCGCATCTCACCGCGTTCCAGCTGGGCGCGGGAGCGTTAGGTCCGATCCAGTAGGCATCCCGAGCCGGGTCGCTCGGCGAGGTGGGTTTGCATTGATGGCAGCCGCTGATGCAGCAATAAGTGGACCCCGGCGGGAAATAATCCGCATCGGCCCACCCAGACTGTATCGCGCGCCAAATGAGTGCGACCAGTGGTCACGATGCTGGTGTAAACCCCGGAGGGAGCCGGATAATAGGTGCTCAAATGGACGTTTTCCGAGGAAAGCTGGTTTAACGCCAACGTTATAACCAGCAACGCTGCTCCGCCCCAAGATAACGCTCTGAGCCTCGATTCTTTATGTGTTTTGGGCATGGTTCTCATGGCCCTCCCCACTCCCATGCTCTGGCTAAAGTGTAGAACAAACAAGCAACGTTTCGGCAACAGGCCATTAAAGGTAGAATTAGTCTCCGAATGCGGAAGAAATACCGAGCGATGTTAAAGGCTATGGAGCGGTCCGAAGCCGGAGCGCAACCTCCCGAATGGAGCGTCTATATGCTGCGCTGCGCCGACGGCAGCCTCTACACGGGGATCGCCAAGGACGTGGGCGCGCGTCTAGCCCAACATTCCAAAGGGAAGGGGGCGGCTTATACGCGCAGCCGTTTGCCCGTAGCTCTCGCTTATGCGGAAACGGGTTTTACCCGTTCCCAGGCGCTTGTGCGCGAGGCGCGGCTCAAGGGCTTGGCTCGAAAGGAGAAAGAGAAACTGCTGCGGCCAATAGGGCAGCCAGCTACCAATCCGACTTATTGCCCGCCGAGCCGCCGAGGGACAGCAAATAGTCGGCCACGAGCGACAGCTCGGCCGGGCTGAGCACGTCTCCCCATTTGGGCATCTGTATCATGGGCGGCGGCTGAGAAGGATCGGCCGATTCCGGGATGACTCCGCCCGATATCCGCTTGATGAGCTCATCCTTGGTGTAGGTCTCGAAGACCCGGCTCAGCGAGGGGATCTGCCCGCCCATCACGTTGTTGTTGGGATAGCCGCCCCTGCCCTTTTGCGCGTGGCAAGCCACGCACCCCGCTTTGTCGAAGAGCAGCTCTCCGCGTTTGACCGAATCGCCGACCGTGGGATGGTTCCACGGACGGCTCTCCGGCGTCCAGGCTTGGCCCTTCTGGGCTGATAGATAGGCGACGAGCGCGGTCCTCGCTTCCTCGGTCAGGTTGAAATTGGGCATGACGGTCTCTTTGCGCCAGGAATGGGGATCCTTCAACCAGAGATCCAGCCACTGGGGGTTTTTGCGGAATCCCACGAAGGTGAGATTGGGCCCGTAGATCCCGCCCTTGTCTCCCACCTGGTGGCATTGGGCGCAGCCGAGGGCGTTGAAGTAGCGCTCGCCGCGAACGCTAGGGTCGGACACGGGCTTTTGACAGGCGGCCAAGGCCGCCAGCGCGGCGAGCCAGGCGAACTTGAGTGTCCTCATAATGAAGCCCCCCATAGAAGCATGCCGAAGAGTATCGGAAGATAGGCCAAAGAAGCGAGAAACAGCCGTCGAGCGTCGATCGCCTCGAGCGTCCAACTGGCGCGCATTCCGACTCCGAGGAAGGCGGAACCCAAAGCCAGGGCTCCCAAGCCGTAATGGGTCCCCGCCATGCCGCAGAAACTAGGCATGAGACTGGCCGGCACCAGGGTGAAGGAGTGCAGCGCGATCTGCGCCGCGGTCAGGCGCCCGCGAGGATCGACCACCGGCATCACCTTGAAGCCGGCGCGCGCATAGTCCTCCCGGTGTATCCAAAACAGCGACAAGAAGTGAGGGATTTGCCATAGGAACTGAATCCCGAAAAGCACCCAGGCCCCTGTGGGTAACCCTCCCTGGCCCGCGGCCCATCCGATCAGGGGGGAGCTCGCCCCGGCCGCGGCCCCGACCCATGTGCTGTGAGGAGTGAGGGTCTTGAGCGGGGTGTAGCCGAGGACATAAAGCGCGATCGTCCCTGCTGCCAGGAAGCCGGGCAGGGGGCCGACTTTCCACAAGAGCAGAGAAATGCCGACAAAAGCCAGGATTATCCCGAAAGCGAGGGCTTGCCACGGTTGAAGGCGGCCGGCGGGCAAGGGTCGGTTCCGCGTGCGCCGCATCAACGCGTCACGCCGGCGCTCTATTAACTGATTCAGGCTGCCGGAGGCGGAAGAGGCCAGCAGCGTGCCCAAAAGAGTCCAGTAAAGCCTTTGCAGATCACGGCCGCCCGAAAGGATGAAGGCGATGGCGGCCGTCACGGCGACCATCGCGGCGATGCGCGGTTTGCACAGCTCGAGATAATCCCTCATATCACTGCGCTCGGTATGCCCTGAGAGTCCATATCCAGCATGAACCGAGCATCAAGGCGCCCAAGGCCAGATGCGATGTGGTGAAGAAAGCCGAGGGCCAAAGATTGGGGGCGTCCAGGAATCTCACTCTATAGGACAGGAGCCCCAGCCCGATCTGAGCCGGCAGCAAAAAGGCCAAAGCCAGGCCGGGCCCGCGCAAACGCGATTCCTGGGCGCCGAGCATGGCATGTTTGACCAGGAACCCCGCGAAGAAAAGAACGCCCACGGCCCAGAGCGCATGAAGCCACAGCCCTTGCGCCGTATGGCGCAGCTTGGCCCCGAGGATGAGCTGCAGGAAGATGGCTCCCATGGCTAGCGCTCCAGGACGCCAGACCCCGGACGGGATGGTCCCTGTCGGCGCCTCGGGACCGTAAGCTTCGACCAGGGTCAGGATGAGACAAAAAACGGCTTGCGCCAGGCAGGCATGGCTGATGGATATCGCCGCAGGGAGCCGCCAAATGACGGTCAACCCGCCCAGGGCCGCCTGAAGCAATATCGCGGCCGATGCGGCCACGGCATAGCCGCGCACCCAGGCTCGCCGATCGCTGCGAAGAACCCAGAGGCTGAGAGCCAGCGTGAGCAAGCCGACGGCCCCGGCGATGAGCCGGTGGCCATGCTCGAAGAGCACGCCTCCGAGCATCGGAGGGAAGAGCTGTCCGAACGAGAGCGGCCAATCCGGGACGGCGAGTCCTGACCGGGTGGAGGTGACGAGTCCTCCCGCGATGAGGAGTACGAAAGCCGCCGAGGCGGTCAGGCGAGCCAGCGACCTCATGGGCGCATCCCGCCGGTCGGGAGCTTGGCCTCCGCCCAATTCCGTCGTCGCTCGATCCGCCAGGCGGCCAGGACTATTCCGGATATCCCGAGAAAGGTGAAGCTCAACAGCACGACCAGGCCCCAACCCAGGCCCGAGAGCAGTCCGGGTTGATCGGCCTGGCCGAAACAGACAGCGCACGCGCGAGCCTCGGACCAGAAGAAGGGCAACAGCCAGGTCATCATGGCAGCAAACTATACTTGCTCAAGAACCATCTCAAGTAGGCCAAGCCCGAGATCGCGCCGGCCCCCGCCAGGAGAGCCAATGCGAGCGCCGGCTGCCGCTCCAGGCTGCGTAGATAAGAGAAATAACCCAGGAAGGCCATGAGCCCCAAGCACGCGGCGATGAAGAAGAGATGAAAGTACTTAAGCGACATCAATGATGCGCGGCGGCGGCCTGATGCGGCGCAGCGACCTCAACGCGCTGGGTCATCTCGCGTATGTCCCAGCTGTCCCAGGTGGGGAGCGTGAATAGAACCGCCATGAAGAATACCGTGATCCCCAGCAAGCCATAGATCAACAGGCGCTCGCCTTTAAGATGCATGAAGAAAGCGGCCACCAGCCCCGCCTTCAAAGTGGCGATGGCCAGGCCCAGGGCGATCGCGGGCGCCGGCGGCAAATGCCAATAAGAGACGGACACCGTGACCACCGTCAAGACCATCAGCGCGGCGAAAACCGCGAGATAAGCCTTCACATTAGGCTTGTGCGCGCCGCTCATAGCAGGTAAAGCCCCGGAAATAGGAATATCCAAACCAGGTCCACGAAATGCCAGTAAAGGCCGGAGCCCTCGATGCGGCCCGTGAACAACGGGTGGTCGAATTGCGAGGAGCTCGCGAGCCAAAAATAGGCGTTCACCAGAATGCCGATGATCACGTGAAGGCCGTGCAAGCCGGTCATCGTGAAATAGACCGCGTAGAAAATGCTGGTGGAGGGAAAGAGGCCGTGGTTGAACTTGGCGCCGTATTCGAAGCCCTTGATGACCAAGAACACAAGGCCCAGCAATATGGTCAGGCCCATCCAGAGCTTGAAACCGGGAAGATCCTTCTCGACCGATTTCGCGTAAGCCAAGACCATGGTCACGCTCGAGCTGATCAGCACGAAAGTGTTGGCCGTGGCCAGCGGCACGTTCAGGACTTCCCATCCGCGCGGCCAGGATCCTGCGCCGAGCCGCAGAACGATATAGGTCGTGAACAAGGTCGCGAAAAGCATGATCTCGGAGGCGAGGAAGAGCCATAGGCCCAGCTTGGCGTTGGTGATGCCCGTTTCCTCGTAATCGGCCTGCATCGTGGCGGCGTGGTTCATGCGCTTTCGTGCTGGGCTGTCCAGTCGCTCCTTCTTCCAGGGACCGAATACTCATAAGGACCGCGATAAACGCGCGGCGTCGAGGCGAAATTGCCGTGGGGGGGAGGGGACGGACAGGCCCACTCCAAGGTCGTGGCCTTCCAAGGATTCTCCTCCGTGCGCCGGCCCTTGAACATGCTATGGAAAAAATTCCAGATGAACGGGATCTGAGCCAGCAGCAACAGCCAGGCGAACACCGAGCTGACCACGTTCAAGGGCTGCGTGGGAAGGTTGTGGAGCTGGGCGGTCGGATCCCACAGCCTGCGCGACTGGCCGGCCAAGCCGGTGATGAACATCGGGAAGAACACGCCGTTCATGCAGATGAGCGTGGCCCAAAAATGGATCCTGCCGAGAGTGTCATCCATGGCCCGGCCGAACCACTTGGGAAACCAATGGTAGACTCCGGCCATGAGCGCAATGATCGAGCCGGTGACCACCACGTAATGGAAATGGCCGATGACGTAATAGGTGTCATGGAGATAGATGTCCGTGGCGGTCAGGCCGAGGGGAAGCCCGGTGAGCCCCCCGATGCCGAACATGGGCAAAAAGGCTAAGGCGAAGAGCATGGGCGTCGTGAAGCGGATGGAGCCGCCCTTGAGGCTGAAAATGAGGCAGGTCAATATCGCGACCGAGGGCACGGAGATGATCATCGTCGTCACCAGGAAGAAATTGGAAAGGGTGGCGCTCATGCCGCTGATGAACATGTGATGCGCCCAGACCACGAACGAGAGGGCCCCGATCGCCATCATCGAGCCGACGATGGTCTTATAGCCGTGCAAAGGCTTTCGGGTGTTGTTGGCGATGATCTCCGAGACGATGCCCATGGGCGGCAGCACGAGGACATAGACCTCGGGATGAGCCAGGAACCAGAACAGATGCTGCCAGAGCAGCGGCTGTCCGCCTCCCGAGACCTTGTGGCGCAGTCCGAAGACGACCAGGTCCTTCGGAAGATAAAAGCTCGTGCCGGCCACGCGGTCCATGAGCTGGAGCACGGCAGCGGCCTCCAGAGGGGGGAAGGCCAGCAAAAGCAACAC
>JACQPG010000095.1 GCA_016207665.1 Elusimicrobiota bacterium
CCCACATCTATGCCACCTACCATATGACGGACCCTCAGGTTTTCTACAACAAGGAAGATCTCTGGAAGATTCCTGAAAAGGCTTTCGGCAACCAGGTTCAGCGGATGCCTCCATACTACACCATCATGAAACTGGCCTCCGTGAGCAAGCAAGAGGAGTTCATCCTGATGGTCCCCTTCACCCCGTCCCGCAAGGAGAACATGATCGCTTGGATGGCGGCCCGCTGCGACGCTCCCAATTACGGGAAGCTCCTGGTCTACAACTTCCCCAAGCAAAAGCTGGTCTACGGCCCCCAGCAGATCGAGTCGCGGATCGACCAGGACGCGGAGATCTCCAAACAGTTGAGCCTGTGGAACCAAGGGGGCTCGAAGGTCATACGCGGCAGCCTGCTGGTGATCCCGGTGGAGAGTTCGCTGCTTTATGTCCAGCCGCTCTACCTGGAGGCGACGGGCGGCGGACTGCCCGAACTTAAGCGCGTCATCGTGGTCTACGGCAACGCCATCGCCATGGAAGAGAACCTGGAGAGGTCGCTCAACAGAATATTCGATGGAAGGACGCAGGGAACGCTGGCCGAGGCTTCCCCGGACTCACGCGATCCTGGCATAAAGAACCTGATCCGGCAGGCCCAGGAACGCTTCGACAGGGGCCAATCCCATCTCAGGCGCGGGGATTTGGGCGGTTACGGCCAAGAGATGAAGGAAGTCGAGAGATTGCTCAAGAAGATGTCGGAAAGCAAATGAGGAGAGACCATGCCTAGATCGTCCAAATTGATGATCGGATTCGGATTGTTTTTGGTCGCCTGCGGATTTCTGGGCTGGGCGGCCGCGGGCTTTACGGCCAAGGCCAAGACCGCGATCCTGTCGGGGTCGATGAGCGGCCTCATGATGGTCGCGATGGGGTTTCTATCCGCCTCGTCCAGACCCATGGCCGCCGCTATCGGGAAGAACGGCGGCCTCGTTCTTCCGGCCTTCTTTGCCGCGGTTTTCGGTTGGAGGGCGATCGTGGGCTGGCAAGCCTACTCCGCAGGACAGCCCAAGCTCTACGTGGCCGTACTGCTGAGCTCGATGGCGGCGGCGGCAATCGCGATCTTCGGCATTCTGCTTAGAGAGCGGCTTTGCCGGAGCGAATGAAGGCCGTAGCCCACCGCGACCTAAAGGCGGAGCAAGAAAGGACGCTGGAGTCCCCGCGGCGGCCGTATGGGCTTTTGGCCCGGCTATTGTTTGTCGGGATGGACATCGTCTACGGCCGGCCCCGCACGCTCTCGAAGTTCAAGGTTCTCGAAGTCATCGCGCGCGTCCCATATCAAGCGTGGGAGCATGTCGCCTACATAGCGATGACCCACACCTACGCCGAGCCCGGCTTCGCCCGCCGCGTCTTCGAGTTCGTCAAGGAATCGCGCGCCCAGCAGGACAATGAGCAGTGGCACCTGCTGATCCTCGAGGAGATGACGCAGAAGAAGGGCATCCGCGAGGGCTTCCTGCTCTACCGTCTGCTGCCGCAGTTCATCGCTTTCTTTTACTACCACGTCAGCTGGCTGCTTTACGTCATCAACCCAGCGCGCAGCTACTCCCTCAACGCCGATTTCGAGGACCACGCCGAGCACGAGTACATGGAGTTCGTCCGGGAGAACCCTTCGCTTGAGGCCGAGTCCTTTGAAAGTGATTTCAAGAGGGATTACGGAGACTTTGAAAGCGTCGCCGATCTATTTCGCAACATCGGCCTCGATGAGCGGCTGCACAAAGAGGAGAGCCTTGCCCGGATCAAGAACGCCCGATTCGCGTGACAGCGCAGCCGATGATTTCCCCCATTTCCCCTGGCCAAAGCCGACATCGCACCGTGTCGTACATCGCGTTCGCTACGATAGTCGTGAGCGTGGCCGCCCTGAACCTTGGCGGGGCGCTGCTGGCCGGGCTGTTCTCTTATATGATCTTGGATCTGTCGTGCCGCGCGCTGCTTCGGGCGGGCTGTTCCAGACGGCTGGCCCGCTGGCTATCACTTCTTTTCCTCTCTCTTGCCATCACGGGCGGCGTGCTGCTTGTGGCGAATTTCATTCGAAACACGCTGGTGACGGCGCCTCAGATCGCCGTAGCCGTGGTGCCGAAAGTGATCGAGGCAGCGAATCGGTACGGAGTGCAGGTGCCCTTCGAGAACGTCCTTCAGCTCCGCGAGTTGGCCCTGCGTTCGTTGGGGGAGAACCTGGGCTCGGTGACCCAGGCAACCGGCATCTTCACGGCCGGCACCCTGCGCATCCTCTTTAGCGTCGCGGTCGCGATCCTGTTCTTCATGACGCCCGCTGGCGCTCGGCGCGGGGATAGCCTCTACAGCAAGCTCACGGAAGAGATAGGCTCGCGCATCAGTCTCTTCATGGCGGGCTTCGAAAAGGTTCTCGGAGCGCAGGTCATCATATCACTCATCAACACCGCCCTAACGGCATGCTATCTAATCTGGTCCGGAATACCTCATCTCGCGTTCCTTATCCCCGCGACGTTCATTCTCGGCATTGTGCCAATCGTCGGCAACGTTATGAGCAACTGCCTCATCATTACGACCGCTCTCACGATTTCTCTGGAGAAGGCGCTGCTATCGCTGGGGTTCCTCGTATTTATCCACACCCTGGAGCACTTCCTTAACAGCCGAATCGTTGGAGGACGCATCGAAGCGCCGATGTGGCTGACTCTGCTGAGCATCATGGTCGGAGAAATTATCCTTGGCGTCCCTGGGATCATTATCGCGCCGACGCTTGTGCACTACGTCCGCGAGGAGCTGCAACAAGTTCCGGTCTAGCTGGCGAGCAGCGTGTCCGCTGTTCGGATTACTTCCAGGAGGGAATCCGCCGCCTTCGCCCGCAGCATGCGCCGGCGAATGCTTTCGTTGGAGGCCAGCGAGGCTATGCGCGCCAATATCCGCAACTGCGCGACCGGGGCGCTGGTCGGAGTAAGCGCCACGAATATGAGGCGAATCGGGGCTCTGTCGGGAACCGTGGCGAACGGCACCGGCTTGGCGAAGCGCCCGAGCGCCACGAATGGCCGCTTGATGTCGGGGAGGCGGCCGTGGGGCACGGCCACGCCGCGGCCGACGGCGCTTGAGAACAGGCGCTCGCGGTCGAGCACCGCGCGAAGCGCCGCCTCCCGGGGGATCGATGGCTCCGCCGCGCAGAGGCGCTCCACGAGCATCCGTATCGCCTCCTCGGCGCTCCCGGCCTCCAGCCCTACGGCGACTGCCGCCGGAACTGTTACCTCGGCCAGCGACCAGGCCTGAGGCAGGTCGAACTCGTCCTGGACTTCGCCGACGATCTCCTCGAAGAGATCCTCGAGCGTCACGAGCCCCGAGACCTCGCCCTTTTCGTTCTTGACCAAGGCCATATGGATTCCCTTGTCAGGGAAAGTCTTCAACATCCGCTCGACCGGTTCGGTCTCCGGCACGGATACGATGTCGCGTCGGATTTTCTCCAAGTCGGCCGCGCCGTCTTTGAGGACTAGGTCCTTGACGTGCAGCAGGCCTACCACGTTCCCCAAATCGTCGCGGCACACGGGATAGCGCGAGAACCTGCGCGCCCTGATCGTCTCCAAGTTCTCGGGCCAGGGTTTAGCGAGGGAGAGGTATGCGACCTTATCGTGGGGCGTCATGGCGTCGCGAGCCACGGCCTTGCTGAGGTCGAAGAGGTTCTCATGCAGGATCAGGCGCTCGAACGGCAATACGCCCTTCTCTTGGGACTCGCTGATGATGACCCGGATTTCATCTTCGGAAGCGGCGGCCTCCAATTCCGAGACGGGCTTAAGCCGGAGCAGCCGCAGCAATGCGGCGGAGCTCGAAGAGATGGCGGCGACCGGCAGACGACAGATCGTGGAGAAGACCTGGAGCGGAAATGATCCCCACAGAGCGATGGACTCAGCTTTGCGGAGGGCCAAAGCTCTGGGGAGCATCTCCCCAAGGACGATTTGAAGATACGTCAGCAGCACCAACGCAATGGCGAGCGACACTCCCCGAAGCGGCAGATCGGGCAGGTCGCCCAAGATGCTTTCGGTCCAGCGCTGGAGGACTTCCGTGATGGGCGGCTCGGCGAAAGCGCCCAAGGCCAGGGCCACCATAGTGATCCCGACCTGAATGGCGGCCAGGTATCTGTCCATGTGCGCCAGCATTCCTTGGACGCGAAGAGCGCGCGCGTCGCCCTTGCGCGCCAGCATCTCGATCCTTGCCGGTCTTGTCCGGACCAAGGCATACTCCATCAAGACGAAGAGGATATTGAGGCCAAGCAGGACGACGAGGATCGCGAGCGCGGACATGCGTCAGGTCTCGACTGGAGCTGATTCTACCGGAAACTCACGATAACTTGCGGATTTCCAGGACCGTAGCACTGCTACGGTCATCCCTTCGGGCTTGCTACGGTTTCTGCTACGGTCGACCGCCATAATGGGCCACATTCGGCAGCATGGGGCCACATGACCACATCCCGGGAAAGACGCGACGTAGGGCAACGTGGGCCTACTTCGGGCCCATTATGTTGGGGACTTGGGGATTCTGTTTCTGGAAGAGCGGGGCCGCGGCGGGGTCTTGAAACGGCGGCTTGGCCATGAAGCCGCGGATATCCTCGGGCACGAGCTCGGGCTGGGAGAAAACCACATGCTCGTGATTGGGCTGGGAGTCCAAGGAGGTTTGGTGGCTGGCCACGGAAGCCGTAGGAACCATGCGGATCGTATCCCACGGGCAATCCTTGGCGCAGAGCATGCAGCCGATGCAGATGTCGTAATTGACGTAGACGCCCCAGTTGCTCGGGTCGTCGCCGAAGTTCTCGATGCAGTTGGGAACGGGGCAGACCGCGATGCAGACCTCGCAACCGGTGCAACCGCCCAGATTGACGAGGGCCTTGATCTTGGCCCGGGAGGCTCCCTTGACCAGGGCCGCGCGTCGCGCGTCGTTCTGGGGAGCCGGCATCAGAGCGTCTCCAGGATGGACTTGGCGTGTCCGGAAACGCTCACCTTGCGATGCGCCTCCACGATCCTCCCGTCAGGGCCGATCACGAAGGTCGAGCGCTCCACGCCCATGTAGGTCCGGCCGTACATGGACTTCTCCTTCCACACGCCGTAGGCTTGGCAGAGGGCCTTATCCTCGTCGACCAGCAACGGAAATGAGAGGCCGTGCTTGTCCTTGAATTTTTGATGGGACTTGGCCGAATCCGGGCTCACTCCCAGTATGACCGCCTTCTTCTTGCCGAACTGGGAGGAGAGATCCCTGAAATCGCATGATTCCTGGGTGCAACCGGGCGTATCATCCTTGGGATAGAAGTACAGGATCACGGTGCGGCCGCGATAGGATTTGAGCGAATGCTTGGCCCCGGTCTCATCGAGCGCCTCGAAACCCGGCGCCGCATCCCCGGCCTTGAGCTCAGCCGCCTTCGTCGTTTTGGTCGCCACGAAACAAGTATATCAGTCTGCCAATTCTAGCGTCAACGCGCTCGCGCGCCCGCTAAGGCTGATGGGACGACTCGGGGACAAGGGCCAATATCTCATCGAGCGCGCGACGCGCCGAGTCGGGATGGCCCAGCGCCTTGGCTTTCCTCGACATCTCGGCCCGCCTGCCGGTGGAGATGATCTCGCCCGCCAGCCGAGCCAGGCTCTCGAGGTCCGGGGCCAGGGCGGCCGCCCCCTCGCTGCAGAGGAAGTCCGCGTTGCGCGACTCCTGGCCGGGAATGGGCTCGAAATAGAGCAGGGGAAGCCCGATGGCGAGGGCCTCGGCGGTGGTCAATCCGCCGGCCTTGCCGACCAAGAGATCGGCCGCGCACATGAGCTCTCTCATCTTCGCGGGCGCCACGCAGCCGAATATCTCGAGACGCCGCTGCGCCGGGAAGCCCTCCCGCATGGATCGGAGCAGGGTGCGGTTGTCCCCGCAGACCACGGCCACGGAGATATTCGCAAGCCCCTCCAGCAGGGCGCGGCTCATCTCTTCCAACTGGCCCAAGCCGCGGCTGCCCCCGCAGACCAGGATCAGGGGGCGATCCAACGGAAGATTCAATCTCTTGCGCGCGGCATCGCGGCCGGGAAGCTCCTCGAAGGCGGGATTGATCGGTATGCCCGTCACCCGGACTCGTTCGGCCTCGATCCCCCTCTCCACCACGCGCCGAGCGGTGCGCTGGCTGGCGGCCAGATAGATATCCGCCTTGGGCGCTGTCCAGTATCCGTGCACTTCGAAATCGGTGATCACCGCGGCCAGAGGCCAGGAAAAGCGGCCCTTCTCCTTTTCCAGCCCCAGCACGGCCAAGGGCGGGGCATGGGTGCAGACGATCAAGTCCGGAGCCAGCTCCGAGAGCTTCGCCGCGAGCCTTCCTCCCTGAAGGCCCAAATAGAGCTTCTGCCAATGTTGCGCGATCTGGGCCACCCAGTCGCTGTCGTAAAGGGCCGTCCAAAGCCCCGGTAGACGCTGGATCAGCTGAAGGTAGGTCCGGGCGATCGCCGGCCCCAATATCGAATGATAGTCCGAGATGTTGACGCAGATGGCGTCGATGCCCTTGAGGCGGCAAGCCGCCTCTAGAGCTCGAGCGGCGCTCGCATGCCCGGAAGGCTCATAGCCGTAGACCAGAAGAAGCCGCATAAATGCGGCCGGGCGGGCGGATGAGGACCCCGCTTAGAGGTCCTTATCCTTGGCCAGTTCCTCGTAGCGCTGAGGGTATTTCGCCTTGAAGTCGGCCAGCAGCTTGCGGCGATGAGCCTCCCACTTCTTCGCGTTGGCTCCGATCTTTCGCTTATTGCTGTCGTAGACGAGGAACTGCCAAATCTTTTTCCCTTCGACCTGACTGATCTTGCAGCCCGGCTTGTTCATCATCCGCTTGACGTAGCGGTTCCAGATCTTGTCCTCGACCTGCCAGACGGCGCCGTCCTTGAAGACCTCGGGCTGCGCGGACTTGAGCTTGGCCACTTCCATCTCCGGCTCGACGAATCGAGAGTGCAGGGGACGAGCCGCGCTATGGCATTGCGCGCAACGGGCCAGCAAGAGCTGATAGCCCTCCTTCTTGTCCGCCGGATAATCCTTGATCTCCTCGTCGATCTTCTCGGGCCCCAGGTCGTTGGGATAGGGGTTCTTCATGGCCTTTTCCTTCTCGAGATCGGCCGCCGTCTTGGCCTCGCCGGCCAGGGCGTCTCCGGCCCGAAGCGAAGAAAGCAACAGGCTCGAGACCAGCACTCCCGCTACCGCCGCGCCACCCAACGCAAAAAGTTTCTTGTCGATCATCTCTCGCTCCTAGAATCCGCTGTCGTCCTTCTTGGCGATGCTCAAGAGCCAACTCGCCAGGTCGTCCAGCTCCTTGCCCTTGATTTTATCCTTCCAGGCGGGCATGTACAAGGGAGGAACCGGTCCCTTTTCGTTGAACTTGCTGACCGCCGAGGCAGGCACGCCGGCCGATATCCTCTTCTTGAGCTCCTCGTGCGTATAGGTTCCGACCACGTCGACCAAGGTGGGCTCCTGGCCCTTATCCATGTCCTTTTTGGGATCCTCCTGCCCGGGTCCCAAAGCGTTGTAATTGCGCCGGCCCTTGACTCCGCCCAAGCCATGACAGCCCTGGCAGCCGTATTTCTCGAAGACGTGTTTCCCATGCTCCAGGTTGTTGGCGAAACGCGGCTCGGGCTTGGCCGGAGCGGGGACGAAATACCGGTGCGGCAGCTGCTCGGCGCTCATCGACATCAGATAGGCCGTGATGGCTTCCGCGCCCGAGTGGCCGAGCTCCTCGCGGAAGTCGGGCATGCCGCTGGGCGCCACGGGCTCGGGATTGAACTGCGCGAAAGGATCGTTCGGAGTCACCACGATCGGATCATTGGTCAGATGCCCGAGTATCCAGTTCTGGATGTTCCACTCGTCCTCGTGATGGCTGTGATGGAGCTTCTCCATCTTCCCGGTCCTCGAATCGAGCTTCAGCACCCGGTCGAAATTGTAGCCGGCTATGCGTTCGACGGGTTTGTCCGCGATGTCGCCCAGATCCACGCTGATGATGCCTCCCACGCCGCGGATCGAATGGCAGCCTTGGCAGCCGTGCTTGTTGAACAGCTTCTTGCCCAAGGCGGCCACCTCGGCCCCCTTGAGCGTCTCGAAATTAGCGTGGCACTTGGCGCATGAGGCTTGAATGAGCTTGCCCTCGAGCATGGGCTTCTCCCAATGCATGACCTTGCCATGCGCGGCCTTGGCCGTGGTGGCCAGGCCCTGGCCCTGATGGCAGGCCGTGCAGCCGTACTTCTGGAAGGGATGATTGCCGTTTAAGACCGCGGCGTTGGGGTGCGCCTTGAAGGGATTTTTTGTGAAGTCGTTGGCCATGGAGGGATTGACGTACTCGTCCATGCCCACATGACAGGTGGTGCAGCGGTCGACGCGGCCGAGATCCTTCGTGATGATCTGCTTGATCTCAAGAGGCGTGCGCTTGAGCTTGGCGGCCTCGGCAAGCAGAGCTTTTTTCTCTTCGGGGTCGCTGGCGGCCGCCGCCTTGCGCTCCAGCGCCGCGCTCGCCTGGCGATAATACTCTTTCTGGTGCTTCTTCCAGTCCGCGTTGTAGTCGAGGACAAAAGCCGCGATGAAGGACGCGAGCATCGCGAGGTTGAAAAAAATGAAGAGTTTCCTGTAGCTCATGCCTGGCTAGATGTTCATGCTGAGGTCCGGGATCGTGATGAC
>JACQPG010000093.1 GCA_016207665.1 Elusimicrobiota bacterium
CGCTGGATCATGGTCGAACTCGGCGAGCATTGCCACACCCACATCATCCCACGGCTCAAGAAGGTCATCGACGGCAAGGACCCCGGCGGCATCACCGAGGCCGTCGGCTGGAAGGGCGGCGGCGGCTTTCGCTACTACCGCCTCGCGCCGTCGCTCCTGGAAAAGGATCAGTTCGGTAACTGGGTCATCAACAAAAAGTACGATGCCGTCATGCTCGCGGAGGCCATCTGCAAACTGGAAGGCTTTACCTACGCCCCGAGCGACACGGTCTATTGGCAGCACGGCCGCTCGACCGAAAAGGATTTCATCTACGTCACGACGCAGACCCTCTCCCGAGAGCAGCTGCAGAAGCTTTCGGACGAGCTTGCCGAGGACCGCAGCCTGCTTGTTATGTGCGGCGCGTTTCGCGTCAAGAATCTCGATGAGTTTCCGAACCTGACGGTCAAGAAAATCCCCAAGGCGGTTCTCTCCCGCTGCGAGTGGGGGCGAGACGACTATAGCCTTGAGATCAAAAGCCTCCCGGCAAAGCCCGAGGATGAGGCAGCGGCCCCGCCCAAACCCCGCTCCAAGACCGAGCGTCGCGATGAGGCCCTTCTCTTCGACCTCTCCGGCATCGAGGGAGGCGCGTCGTGAGCCCTAAAAAATCGGCATCCATCCATGACCGAATTGGGGATATCATCGAATCCGCCCGCGCGGGCGCGGCGCGTTCCGTCAACACGGCGCAGGTCGTCTCCAATTGGCTGATCGGTCGAGAGATCGTGGAGGAACAGCAAAAAGGCCGGTCGCGAGCCGACTACGGCAAGAAGTTGATCGAGGACATCTCTCGGACGATGGCCACGAAATACGGCCCAGGCTACTCGACTCCGAACCTGTTTTTAATGGTCCAGTTTTATCGGACTTATCCGGAGCTTCTTTCGCCCGGGGAGATTCTCTACGCGGTGCGTAGAGAATTGCCCATGTCCGGCGCCAGCAAGTCGATTTTCCACGCGCCGCGTGGAAAATCATGGAAGCCCGGCAATCTCCATCCAAACCTGTCATGGACCCACTATCGGATGCTCTTGAAGGCAGATGATTCGGCCCAGCGCGCCTTCTATGAGATCGAAGCGATCAAGAATAACTGGTCCGCGCGCGAGCTGGAGCGGCAGATGGCCAGCCTGCTCCATGAACGGCTGTCCCTCAGTCGGGATAAGAAGGGATTGATGCGCCTGGCCACGAAAGGCCATGAAGTGCGCAAACCCGCCGACGTCTTCAAAGACCCCGTCGTCATGGAGTTCCTGAGCCTGCCGGAATCATCGAAACTGGTGGAAACCGAGCTTGAGCAAGCGCTGATCAGCAACTTGCAGGAATTCCTCCTGGAAATGGGCAAAGGCTTCGCGTTCGTCGCCCGCCAGGAGAGGCTCACCTTGGATGGCGATCACTTCTACATCGACCTGGTGTTCTATCACGCCGTCTTGAAGTGCTACGTGATCATCGACCTCAAGACCGGTAAACTGACGCATCAGGACATCGGACAACTCCAGTTGTACGTGAACTATTACGACCATGAGCGGCGCTCCAAGGGCGACAACCCAACGCTGGGATTGATTCTCTGCGCGGACAAGAACGACGCCGTGGTGAAATACACGCTGGGGCCGGATCAGCGTAAAACCATCTTCGCCAGCCGCTATAAGCTGCATCTACCCAGCGTGGCCGAATTGCGCGCCGAACTGCGGCGAGAAGTCAAAGCTCTATCCGGGCCTGATGCGCCCAAGGACGCGCGATGAACTCTCACGTCAACGCCATCGCCAATCGGCTCAGCTTGCGCCCGCCGCAGAAGACCTCGCTCGAAATCTTGGCTCGCCTGGGTGAGATCATTTCGCTGGAGAAGGGCGCGGATGCCGCGCAGGCGCTCCGGGCTATCCAGGCGGAGTTTCCGACGGTCGCCGACTTCGAGCGGGATTTCCCGTCGCTTTGCTTTGCGCTTGCCACGGGCGTGGGCAAGACGCGACTCATGGGAGCCTTCATCGCCTATCTATACAAGAAGGAAGGCATGCGGCATTTTTTCGTCCTCGCCCCGAACCTGACCATCTATAACAAACTCATCGCCGACTTCACGCCCAACACCCCGAAATACGTGTTCCAAGGCATCGCCGAGTTTGCCGTTGAGCCACCGTGGATCATCACCGGCGACAACTACGAGGACGGCCGCGGCGTCCGCGGCAGTGATCTCTTCGAGACCGCGGTCCACATCAACATCTTCAACATCAGCAAGATCACCAGCACCGAGACCTCGGCCGGGGCGGCGAAAACCAACGTGCCGAAGTTCCGTCGGCTCCAGGAATACATCGGCCAGAGCTACTTCGACTATCTCTCGGGCCTCGACGACCTCGTCGTCATCATGGACGAATCGCACCGCTATCGGGCCTCGGCCGGCATGCGGGCCATCAACGAGCTCAAGCCTGTCTTGGGCCTGGAGCTGACAGCGACGCCTCAGATAGAGAAAGCGGGCGGGGCGGATGTCTTTCGCAACGTGATCTACAGCTACCCCCTTTCGAGCGCGATGACGGACGGTTTCGTCAAGGAACCGGCCGTCGCCACGCGAGAGAACTTCGATGTCCGCAACTACGACCCAGCCGGCCTTGAGCGCCTCAAACTGGAAGACGGCGTCCGCATCCACGAGAACACCAAGGTCGAGCTGGAAGTCTATGCCCGCGAGAACAGCGTGCCCATCGTCAAACCGTTCATGCTGGTCATCGCCAAGGACACGGACCACGCCAATTCCCTGTTGAAGCTGATCGAGGACGGCGCTTTTTTCGAAGGGCACTACAAGGGAAAGGTCATCACCGTTCATTCCAAGCTCAAAGGCGAAGAAGGGGACGAAACGATCGAGCAATTGATCCATGTGGAGAAGCCGACGAACCCGACGGAGATCGTTATCCACGTGAATATGCTCAAGGAAGGCTGGGACGTCACCAATCTCTACACCATCGTCCCGCTGCGCACCGCGAACTCCAAGACGCTTGTTGAGCAGTCCATCGGCCGCGGCCTGCGCTTGCCCTATGGCAAGCGAACGGGAATGGACCCCGTCGACCGCTTGACCATCGTCTCCCACGATAAGTTTCAAGAGATCGTGGACTACGCCAATAGCCCCGAGTCCGTCATCAAGGGCGGCTTGAAAATCGTCGGGATACCGGAAGGGAGGACGCGCGTGGTCGTTGCCGACCCGGCGATCTTCGGCCTCGTTTCGGAACCCACGGAGCAGCCGGCCGGCGGGGCCAGCGTCACGTCCGATCAGCCGAAACTGGTTTTCGAGTCTCCGCGGGAGCAGGCGGCCGCCAAGGCGACCTTGGAAGTTATTCGGCGGGAATATGAACGCCTTCCCCGTTCCGCTGATCTGGCCAAGCCGGATATCCAAAAGCAGATCGCCGAGAAGGTCAAGGCCGCCATCACTCCGGTTCAAGGCGAGCTTGACGGGGTCGGGCCGAAGATCGACGTCGAGGACGTCGTAGCCAAGACGATCAAGCTGAGAAACGACCTCTCCATAGACATCCCCCGGATCACGATCCAGCCGGTGGGAGACGTCACGCGGGGCTACAAGGAATTCAAGTTGGAACTCTCCGGCGTCCGGCTTCAGCCGGTCGACAATGAAATCCTGATCCAGGAGCTCCACCGGAGGGAGCAGCATCGTCTGATGAGCGGCAGCAGCGTCGTGACCGAGGAGAAGCCGGAAGATTACCTGATCCGAGGCCTGGTCGATTTCAACGACATCTGCTACGACGAGCATGCGGAGCTTCTATATAAGCTGGTGGGCCAGGTCGTCGTTCATTTGCGTTCCTACCTCAAGGATACGGACGAGGTTCTTAACGTCCTGCAATACTATCAGCAGGCCCTCTCCAAGCTCATCCATACCCAGATGCAGGACCATTACGAAGAGAAAGCCACGGCCTACGAGGTGCATGTCAGCAAAGGGTTTACGACCCTGCGGCCGAACACCTACTCCGCCGCCGCAGACGAAGGCGAGCGGGATTTTCGGGCTCCGGTGACGGAAAAGCAGGACATCCGCAAGATGCTGTTCGGCGGTTTCAAGAAATGCCTTTACCGCGTCCAGAAGTTTGATTCGGACCCTGAGCGTCGCTTCGCCGTCGTCCTTGAGAACGACAAGGAAATCCTCAAATGGTTCCGGCCGTCCAAGGGCGATCTCCAAATCCATCACAGCAGCGATTCTTCATACGAGGCCGATTTCGTGGTCGAGACCAAGACGGCGAAATTCGTCTGCGAGGTAAAAAGCGCAGCCGAAATGGCTGACGCGCAGGTCCTCGCCAAGGCCCGCGCGGCCGCGCAATGGTGCCAACACGCGACCGAGCACGGCAAGACTCATGGCGGCAAGCCTTGGACATACTTGTTAATCCCTCACGACGTGGTGACGGACAACAAGACGCTCGGTGGCTTGGCGGCGGCGCATACCTTCAAGGGCAATGCGTCGAACCTAGCATTGCGGGACGGACAAGTCGTGAGAAGGAAGGCGAAGGGTCGATAATGGGAATCTTATCCAGCTTGAAGCGAAAATTCGGCAAGGCGGACGATGCGCCCGTAGAAATCGATGCAAAGGACCTCAAGCCCATCCCGGACTGCCTGCGTCAAGAGGAGAACCATTCCCTGGATGAGGAAGCTTACATGGTGCTACTTTACACCATAGAATCCGGCTTCTGCGACCTTTACGAAGAAGAAATCCTGCGCACGGATTCGCAGGCGGGAGCCGTCCTGGAGTGGCTGATCAGAAATTGCTCAGCGGACCCAGGCGGCGATCCTATGCTGTCCCAAATGCAGTTGCGCCTAAAGGCTTTCGTCAATGTTAATCAGAATCGCTACTCTCGCGGCGACATTCGCCGGGCCTGCAACAAGATCCGCAGGTCCGTGGAGCGGCACCGTGACGCCATGCGGGAGGACGCGTACTTGCGGTTCATCCTGGAGCACGTGGAGTAGATCATGCCCATAGATATCGATAAGCTGTCCCTTGAAGAACTGCTGGACCTAAACAAGCGGGTCGTCCGTCGCGTCGAATACTTGCAAAGCCTCAAAACTAGAGCCCATCTTGACCGTTTCGAGCCGGGCGACCGCGTGAGTTTCCAGAGCGAGGGGCGGATGATCGAGGGCATGGTGGTGCGCGTCAACCAGAAGACCCTCAGCATCAAAACCAAGGACACCTATTGGCGCATCCATCCTCGGTTCCTTACGAAACTGCCTGGGCCGAAGGCCGAGATCCCTCAGGATGTGCAGGACATCATGGAGAAGGGCACGTTGGAATGACCGATTCTCAAGGCCAGCAGAGCGGCAAGTCCGAGATCGTCCTCTATCAGACAGAGGATGGGCGCAGTCGCATCCAGGTTCGGCTTGAAAAGGACACCGTCTGGGTCACTCAGATGCAGCTGGCCGAGCTATATCAGACGACAAAGCAGAACATTAGCCTGCATATCCAAGGCATCCTTGAGGATGGGGAACTCGCCAAGGAGGCAACTGTCAAGCAATACTTGACAGTTCAGGCCGAGGGCAAAAGGCAGGTGCAGCGATCTCTCGAGCACTACAACCTGGATATGATCCTGGCCGTCGGCTATCGGGTGCGCTCGCCCCGCGGGGTGCAGTTCCGGCAGTGGGCGACCGAGCGCCTTCGGGAGTACCTTATCAAGGGCTTCACCTTGGATGACGAGCGCCTTAAAGGCCACGATAGGCTGGCCGACTATTTCGATGAACTGCTTGCCCGCATCCGCGAGATTCGGGCCAGCGAGGCTCGCGTCTATCAGCGCATCCGGGAGATATTCGCCCTGGCTACCGATTACGTGGAAGGGCAGCAGGAGACACAGGTGTTCTTTGCCACGATGCAGAACAAGATGCACTACGCGGCGGCCGGCATGACCGCGGCGGAGATCGTCCGGCGCAGAGCTAACGCCGGCAAGGCGAATATGGGCCTTACATCCTGGAACGGCAGCTGGGTCCTCAAGCGCGACGTGACGACGGCGAAGAACTACCTCACCGAGAAGGAGATCGACACGCTCAATCGGATCGTGGTGATGTTCCTGGACCAGGCCGAGTTTCGCGCCCAGCGCCGCCAGGACATCAAGATGCGGGACTGGAC
>JACQPG010000103.1 GCA_016207665.1 Elusimicrobiota bacterium
GCGCGAGAGCGGCGCGCTCGAGCAGGACGCCGACTTGGTGGCTTTCATCTATCGGGAGGGCTACTATAAGCCTAATGATCCGACCTTGGAGAACAAGGCGGAGATCATCATCGCCAAGCAGCGGCAAGGCCCCACTGGCAGCGTCGATATCAGGTTCATCCGCGATTACACCCGATTCGAGAACGCGACCGACGACTCCGAGCCCGCGCAGATCGAAGAGGCTCAGACCTCCTTTTCATGAGCCCTCGCTCCTTGGGGGGGCAGCGCGTTGCCGCGTCCGAGCCCCGCGCTTCCAGGAGATTTTTCCGGCCGACCTGGGCCGAGATCGACCTCGCCAAGTTGCGCGGCAACCTGAAGGGCTTCCGTGCCCGTATGCCTTCGGGGGTGCGCCTGATGTTCGTGGTCAAGGGAAACGCCTACGGCCATGGCGCGCTCGACTGCGCACGCGCCGCGCAGCAGGGGAGGCTTGCCGATTGGCTTGGGGTTTCCTCGGTGGAGGAGGGAGTCCAGCTTCGCGAGGGCGGTATCCGGCTTCCGATCCTGGTGCTCGGCAGCCTTTATCCCTTTGAGAGCTTCCTGGCCGCCGTCGAACATGGGCTCACTCCGACGGTAGCAAGCCTGGAATCGGCGCAAAGGCTGGCTCAGGTCGCGCGAAGGCTGGAACGGCCGGTGGATTGCCACGTCAAGATAGAGACCGGAATGGGACGCATCGGCGTGGGTCCCCAGGCGGCCGCGCGCATCGCCGACTTCCTCGCAGGGCAGCCATCGCTGCGCCTGACGGGACTTTATACCCATCTCTCCTGTGTGGACACGGACAAGCGCTTCACCAAGGATCAATTGCTGAGATTCCAGCGAGCCGTCGCCGTTTTCCGCGGTTGGAAGAATCTGGTCCTGCACGCGGCGAACTCGGCCGCCGCCCTCAACTTTCCGGAAAGCCGCTTGGATCTCGTCAGGCCGGGGCTGGCCATTTACGGGCTTTATCGCGGGTTCGATCCCGTGATGTCGCTCAAGAGCCAGGTGATCTTCCTAAAGACGGTCGAGGCCGGCGCCCCGATCAGCTATGACGCTTCCTTCCGCGTCAAGCGCCGCTCGCGTATCGCGACGATTCCCTTGGGCTACGCCGACGGCTTGTCGCGGCGGTTCTCCACCCGGGGATCGGTGCTGCTCCGAGGTCGCCGCTGCCCCATCGTCGGCCGGATCACCATGGACATGACCATGATCGACGTGAGCGCCTCCGCCGAGTGCCGCGTCGGGGACGAGGCCGTGATCTTGGGAGACCAGGGCAAGGAGTCCATCACGGCCGGCGAGCTGGCCGTGCTCGCCGAGACCATCCCTTATGAGATCACCACGATGATATCGCATCGCGTCCCGAGGGTCTATCTCCCATGACCGAGGCGATTTTCGGGCCGGTCGGGAGGCTGGTGGTCGAGGTGGTCGAGGGCATGGGCAATTTCACCTTGCTCATACGCTCCTCCTTCCAATGGTTTTTCCGCGCGCGGGTCGAATGGCGGCAGACCCTCATTCAGATGCTTTTCATAGGGCTCGAGTCGCTGCCCGTGACCGCGATGACCACCTTCTTCACCGGGATGGTCTTGGCTCTGCAATCGGGTGCCTCCTCCAAGTATTTTTTCAACGAACCGTTGTTCGTCGGGACGGTGGTGGCTTTCTCCATGGTGATGGAGCTTTCTCCCGTGATGACCGCTTTGGTCGTCTCGGGCCGCGCGGGCGCGGCCATCGCCGCGGAACTGGGCACCATGAAGGTGACGGAGCAGGTCGACGCGCTCTACACCTTGGGGACGGACCCGGTGCGCTACCTCGTGATCCCGCGGGTGCTAGCCTTCCTGATGGTTCTTCCGTTTTTGAGCGTGGTTTCCGACTTCACCGGGATTTTCGGCGGATGGGTGGTCGCGCACGCCAAGCTGGGCATTCCCACGACCGTCTACTGGCACGACATCGTCGACAATATGGAGCCGCGCCATTTTTTCCACGGCTTCCTAAAAAATTACGTGTTCGCCTTCGTGATCGCGTTCATCTGCTGTTATAAGGGCATCACCACGTCCGGAGGGGCCCAGGGAGTCGGTCGCGCCACCACCAATGCCGTGGTCTACAGCATGGTGGCGGTGCTGGTCATGGACTATTTCGTGACGGCGGTGCTCGTGGCCTTAGGGATCCCATAGAGATGATAATCGCTGAGAGCGTCAAGAAAAGCTTCGGTCATCGCTCCGTGTTGCGCGGCGCGAGCCTCAAGGTGGAGACCGGGGAGACGCTCGTCATCATCGGCGGCTCGGGCACGGGCAAGAGCACCTTCATCAAGACCGTGATAGGGCTGGTCAAGCCCGACTCCGGATCGATCAAGGTCGACGGCCAAGATCTCACCAGGATCAAGACGGAGGAGGGCTTGGCCGCCTACCGCCGCAATTTCGGCTACCTTTTTCAGGAAGGCGCCTTGTTCGACAGCTTGAGGGTTTGGGAAAATGTCGTCTTCGGGCTCAGATACCTGACCGACACCCCCTTCTCCCAATACCGCAAGATCGCCACCGACAAGCTGGCCTTGGTGGGTCTCAAGGATGTCGAGGACTTGATGCCGTCCGAACTTTCGGGTGGAATGAAGAAGAGGGTGGCCTTGGCCCGCGCCATAGCGGCGGAGCCCTCTTATATATTGTATGATGAGCCTACGACCGGGCTGGACCCTATCATGTCGGACGTGATCAACGACTTGATCATGGACCTCCAGAAGCAGCTCAAGGTGACGTCGATCGTCGTTTCGCACGACATGAAGTCCGCCTACAAGATCGCCAGCCGGATCGCGATGATCTACGAGGGCAAATTTATCGAGGTCGGCACGCCCGAGCAGATCAAGACCACCTCCAATCCCTACGTTCGCCAATTCGTCGAGGGCTTGAGCCAAGGTCCCATCAAGATGAAGATCAAGGAGTTCGAAGCCTAGGCGGGGATGAGCATAGAGACCAAGGTCGGCGCCTTCGTCACCACCGGGCTGGTATTGCTCGGCGCCGCTATCTTCCTGCTCGGCGATTATACCTTCGAGAAGCGCTATACGGTCTATGTCTTGTTCAACGACGTGGCCAACCTGCATGTCAGCGCTCCGGTCAAGCTTTCGGGCGTCGAGGTGGGCCAGATCAGGCAGATCGAGCTGGTCGACAGCAAGGCCAAGGTCATAGCCGGCATACGCAAGGGCGTGATCATCTACCGGGACGCGGCGTTCACGGTGGGATCGACCGGCATCATCGGTTCTAAATATCTCCAGATCGACCAGGGCCGCCCGGAGTCGGGGGTGCTGCAGCCCGAGTCCACGGTGTTCGGGAAGGACCCGGTCTCCATCGAGAAGGCCATGACCGAGGCCCTGGCCAGCCTTCAGAACATCATGAAGGAGTTGAACAGCGAGGGGCCGAGGGGGTCGCTGACCGGCAACCTGAAAGAGACCGTGGCCAATCTGCGGGAGCTGACAGCCAACCTGAACGATCTAGTCGAGACCACGCGTCCCAGCCTGGCCAACGCCATGGATCGGGCCGACCAGATCACCGAGAAGCTGGACCAGCTTTTGTCCAAGAGCAATCAGATGATGGCGGGCCTCTCCACCGACAAGGGCGCCGTGGGAGCCCTTTTACACGACGAGAAGATGAAGGAGGACGTCAAGGAGACCGTGGCTTCGGTGCGAGAGGCGGCCAGCACGGCCAAGGATGTCCTAGGCCGCATCAATCAGTTCAGGGTCTATTGGAACTACGACTGGAGATACGAGCATGCGATCCGGACCTCGAGGGCCGATCTGGGCCTCAAGATATCGCCGCGTCCGGGCCGCTATTACTACGTCGGAGGCGCCAACCTGGGCAACATCGTCGACGAGGAGAACCAGGGCAACGACTACGCTCAGAAGAACCGGGTGGACGCCCTGCTGGGCTTCGAAAAG
This sequence comes from Elusimicrobiota bacterium, assembly GCA_016207665.1. GTDB lineage: Bacteria > Elusimicrobiota > Elusimicrobia > UBA1565 > UBA9628 > JACQPG01. The sequence goes on from JACQPG010000103.1 coordinate 3,926, forward strand.
GGCCCCTTCGACTTCGCGGTCGGAGTGCTGCGCTCGGGAGGCGGAGGGCGGCTGACCGTGACCCCGTTTTACTCGCATCCCTTGGGCAAGCGCCTGAGTTTCGTCGGCCAAGCCTATGATTTCGGCCGCAATCGCATCGTCTCGGGACGCCGTATGGATCATCCGCAATACGACGTGGGAATCATGGCCCGCGTGCACCGGCTATTGGGGATCGGGGCCCGCATCGAGGACCTCCAGGAGGTCGCGCGCTATCAGACCTGGGCCAATGTGACCTTCGAGGACCAGGACATCGCCTATCTCTTCGGCATGGTCTCCTTCGGCGCGGCCGGGTCCAAGGGGCGCAGCAAGAACAAATAGGTGTCGCCGTTCGTATCAACCCATGGCTCGATTAAAGACGATCTACCGCTGTCAGGAATGCGCCTACAACGCGCCCAAGCCCTTGGGGCAATGCCCCGGCTGCGAGGCTTGGAACTCCATGGTCGAAGAGGTGGTGGAGGTCCGGTCCGCGGCGCTTTCCGGCCTGGCTCGCATGAAGGGGGATGCCAGCTCGGGTTCCGTGGCCCTGATGGATGCCATCAAGGCCCCGGCCTGCGAGAAGCGCGCCGCCACGGGGCTGGCCGAGCTCGACCGGTTGATGGGAGGGGGGCTTGTCGGCGGCCAGGTGGTGCTGCTCGCCGGCCCCCCGGGCATAGGCAAGTCCACGCTGATGCTCCAGGCCGCGGCCAGGCTCGCCTCCGGAGGCAGCAAGGGCTTGTATGTTTCGGGCGAGGAGTCGCTCAAGCAGGTGTCGTCTCGCGCCCTCCGTCTGGGTGTCAAGACCGACTCTTTATTCCTCTTGTCCGAAACCGATCTTTCCAAGGTCCTGGCGGCGCTCGATCAGCTAAAACCCGATTTTTTCGTCCTGGATTCGATGCAGACCATCTATCATCCCGAGCTGGCATCCGCTCCCGGCTCCGTGGCCCAAGTGAGGGAATGCGCGGCAGAGCTGCTGCGTTGGTCCAAGAACCGGGACGCCTCGGCCTTCCTGCTGGGACACGTCACCAAGGACGGGACCCTCGCGGGTCCCAAGGTCCTGGAGCACATGGTGGATACCGTGCTTTATTTCGATACCGAAAGGCATGACCTTCTGCGCGTGTTGCGGGCCCAGAAGAACCGATTCGGGCCGACCGATGAGATCGGGCTCTTTTCGATGGGGGAGAAGGGTCTCCAGGAGGTGGGCGACGCATCCTCGTTCTTCATCGCGGACAGGGAGGACTCCCGGCAGCCGGGCCGGGCCCTCTCGGTGGCCCTGGAGGGCTCGCGTCCCATGCTCATCGAGGTGCAGGCCCTGGTGGTGTCCACCCGCTATCCGCTGCCCCGGCGCATGGCCACGGGACTCGATCTCAATCGCGTCCTGGTGCTCTTGGCGGCCATGGAGAAGCATCTGAGGCTGCGGCTCGAGGACCGCGACGTCTTCGCCAGTCTGGCGGGCGGGGTGCGCCTCAAGGACCCGGCGCTTGATCTGGCCTGTTGCCTGGCCGTGCTCAGCTCGGCCAAGGACCAGGCCTTGCCCGCGGATTGGGTGATGATCGGGGAGGTCGGTCTGCTGGGCCAGATCGGACGCGTGCCCCATCTGGAGACGCGCCTTAAAGAGGCCGCCAAGGCCGGGTTCAAGAAGGCCCTGGTCGCCTCCCGCGCCGCGCGGGAGATGACGCGTGGCATTGGGCTCGACCTGTTGGGCGCGGCCGACCTTCAGCAAGCCGCCGAGCGGCTATTCAAGGATATAGGGTAGGGAAACAAAATGGGAATTTGGCTATTGAGGGCGTTGGTCGTGTTGGGGTGTCCGGCGATCGTCTACTTCCAGATCGTCAAGACGGGAAAGGGAGTGATACTCGGCTTGGTTGTGGGGGCGGGCATCGTGGCTTTCGAGATGCTGGTGGCTCAGGTCAATCTCCTGACCATGATTTCCGGCGTGCTGGGAGCCTCGCTCGGCATCATCATCGCCAAGCTCGTCGATTACACCGTGTTTCAGATGGGCAACGAAGCCCTCTACTCCGTCTGGGACAAATACGCGGTGCTGCGCTATTTCGCCTTCGGCGCGCTTGGGATGATATTGGCCATACGCAAGTTTCCGGAGTTCGACGATCTGGATAAGGATATACTCAAGATGCGCAAGCGGCGGGGCGCTGACATGAAGGTGGTCGACACCAGCGCCATCATCGACGGGCGCATCATAGACATCTGCGAGACCAAGTTCCTCTCGGGCGCCTTGATCGTGCCCCGTTTCATACTTCATGAGCTGCATCAGCTGGCGGATTCCCAGGATCCGCTCAAGCGCGCGCGCGGGCGCCGGGGCTTGGACATATTGGCGCGGCTTCAAGAGAACGGCGAGATTCCCGTCAAGATATTGGACAAGGACATCTCGGATATCCCGGAGGTCGATGGCAAGGTGGTGCGCCTGGCCAAGGATATGGATGCCAAGGTCATCACCACGGACTTCAACCTCAATAAGATCGCCGCGCTCGAGGGCGTGGCTTGCCTCAACGTCAACGACCTGGCGACGGCGCTTAAGCCCGTGATTCTGCCCGGCGAGGCCATGGCCTTGTTCGTGATGAAGGAAGGCAAGGAACGGGAGCAGGGCATCGGCTATCTCGACGATGGTACCATGGTCGTCATAGAGGACGGCCGCCGGCACATCGGCAAGAGGATAGAGGTGGGAGTCACCTCGATACTGCAAACCTCGGCCGGGCGCATGATATTCGGGAAGTCCCGCGGGGAGAAGCCCGCCTAGGCGCGGCCATGCGCTCAGCCGCCATCATCGTCGCGGCCGGCACCGGCAGCCGCATGGGGCGGCCCAAACAGTTCCTGGCCCTGGGCGATAAGACCATCGTCGAGACCTCTCTCGACGCCTTTCTCCAGCTGCCCGAGATCGAGCGGGTGGTGTTGGTCTTGACGGCCGAGAGCCTCAAGGAGCACGGGCCCAGGCTCGCCTCGGAGCGGGTCAAGACCATCGAAGGCGGCGAGACCCGACTCGACTCGGTCAGGGCCGGGTTCGGGGAGATTCCCGACGAGATCGATGTGGTGGCGGTCCATGATGGGGCGCGGCCCTTGGTGACCCCGGCCATCGTCCGGGCCGTGATCGAGGAGGCGTACGAGTCCGGGGCCGCCATCCCGGCCGTCCCGGTCAAGGACACTTTGAAGAAAGTGACCAATAAGCAGCTTTGGATATCCTCGACGCCCGCGCGCTCCTCGTTCTGGGCCGCGCAGACCCCTCAGTGCTACCGGCGCGAGATATTGGAGGAAGCCTTGCAAAAATTTCCCGAGGAAAGGGACGCGACCGACGAGAGCCAGCTGGTCGAAAAGGCCGGTCATCGCGTGAAGATCGTGCCCTCGAGCTACGAGAATTTCAAGGTCACCACGCCGGAGGACCTGGTCATGGCCGAGGCGGTGATGGAAGAGCGCCGCGGGGGCCGGCGGCGCGCCGCGGTGGGATTCGGCTTCGACATACATCGGCTGGTCGAGGGCCGCGAGTTGTGGCTGGCCGGGATCAAGATAGCCCATCACAAGGGCCTTTTGGGGCACTCCGACGGAGACGCCGTGCTCCACGCCGCCGGGGACGCGATCCTGGGGGCCCTGGGCGCGGGCGAGATCGGGCTGATGTTCCCCCCAGACAATCCCAAGATCAAGAACATTCCGAGCGCGGACATCATCGCGGCGGTGATGGCCAAGCTGATCACGGCCGGCGGCGTACTCTCGCATCTCGACATCACCCTGGTGGCCGAGGAGCCCAGGATGAGCCCTCATTACGAGGTCTTCCGCCAGTCCCTCTCCCGCCTTTTCAGCGTCCCGCCCGAGAGGATCAACTTCAAGGCCAAGTCGCACGAGGGCCTCGAGTCGGTGGGGGAAGGACGGGCGATCTCCTGCTACGCGGTGGCGACGCTGCTCTTGCCCGCCTAGTTATTTCTCAGGCGTAACGCTGCCTTCTACGGTGATGGTATTGCCCTGGCGCGTGGCTGAGCCGGAGGTGTTGACGCTTTGGCCGCCGGCTCCGGTGTAGGTGGCTTCATGAGCC
>JACQPG010000015.1 GCA_016207665.1 Elusimicrobiota bacterium
CCGGGACCTTGTCATAGGCCGGGGCGTCCTTGTGCAGGACGCGGTTGATGCGCTTGACGTAGTCCACGACCGAGGTCGTCTTGCCGACGTAAGGAAGGCTTTCCAGCCGCCGTTGGAGACCTTCGATATGGCGCAGGGCCTGGGGCGTTTTGATGAACTCCTCTTCTTTTTGCCCATTGGAGTCGATGACGAGATATCCCAACGAAGTCCCACCCAGGGCCGCGTTCATGACGCGGTCGGCCGTGCGGACCTCGCTGGATTTCTTGAACCACTCCACCATGTTGTTGTTGACCACGATGCGGGTCGTGCCGGCCAGCGCCGCCGCGAAGAGAACGACTCCCGTCAGGACCACGGTCCAGGGTCTATGCGCCCCCCAGCCCGCGAGGCGTCCGAGAAGCCGCGAAGTTCGGCTGGCCCCGATCTCCTCACCCCGCGAGGCCTTCTCGATGCTTTCCTCCTTGACGAAGGTGAACATCGCGGGGACGAAGCTGAAGCTCAATATCCTCAGGAGGAAGGTCCCGAAGGCCACAAGACCGCCGAAGACCTTGACCGGGATGATGTTCATGAAGAGCAGGACTGAAAATCCTGCCGCCGTGGCCAATGCCGTGTAGCGTACGGGCCGCCCGACGGCTTTCATCGTCTTGATGATGGCGGCCTTCTTGTCCTTCTCCTCTTTGTAGCGGAAGTAGAACTCGTTGAAGATGTGGATCGAGTCCGTGGCGATGGCCATCAAGAAGACCGGGGCCATGGAGCTCATGACGTGGATGGGGAAGCCCAGCCCGATCAGGAGCCCCATGCTCCAAATAATCGCGATCATGGCGTCCATCATGAGGGCGACGGAGAGGAAGAGGTCGCCGAACATCAGGTACCGGACGGCGAACATGACGAGGCCCGCCATCGGCGCGAAGATCGCCATCAGCTTGAACATCTCAGCGCCGAAGGTGTCCCGCGCCACGGGGTCGCCGGCCACGTAGTAGCTCTCCGGGCCGCCTTCGCCCCGGACGATCTCCCGGATCTTGTCGGCGACGGCCATGCCGTTGGCTCCCTTCTCAAGGGGAACGTAGATCGCGGCGGTCTTGCCATCTTGCGAGATGATGCGGCCGACGAACATGGGATTCTCGAAAAGCTGCTTGCGCAGATTCTCCATCTCGCGAGAATCCTTGGGCACCTCGGTCATCAGGGGGCTCACCTGGAGCGTTCCATTCTCGACCGTGACGTTGTCTATCGTCGTAAATCCCGCCACGTCCCTGGCGGCCACCCCCCGGGTCCGGAGTATCCCATCGGTGATCCGCTTGATCTTTCCCAGCGTCCCCTCGTTGAGGATGCCGGACTCGGTGGCGATCCCGATCACGATCATGTCCTCATAGAGGCCGAAGGTCTTCTCCACGGCGTCGTTCGAGACCCGGACCTCCGAGGTGGGGGGTAGCATGTTCTTGGGATTGGTGTCCGTATGGACTTTGGGGAACTGGGTCAAGAATCCCAATGTGATGAGAATTGTCAGGAATACCACCCAGCGGGGGTGCTCCACGGAAAGCTCAACCAGGGAGAAGCTCCGCAGCCTATTCATGGCCCTTTCCCCGAATCCGAGCCGCCACGTCGCCCTGCTCCTCAAGGCGCTCGATGAGCACTTGCCTCAGCAGGTCGTAAGCCTTGAGCATCTTTGGGAAGGCCAAGCGGTAGTAGATGCGCTGGCCCTCGCGCCGCGCTGTCAGGATTCCCTTGTCGCGCAAAATGGTCAGTTGCTGGGAGACGTTCGTCTTGGGAATTCCCATCTCCCGGGTCAAGTCTCCGGCGGTCTTTTCGCCCTCACGGAGCAGGTTGATGATCTCAAGACGCTTGGGGTTGGAAAACACGGAGCAAACCTGCGCATGCATCTCGTAGATCAGTTTCTCGGCTTCCTTTCTTGCCACGCGGCCTCCTAATAATATAGTTGCGATACTACGCAACTCTATTATAGGCATGGCGCGATCATCCTGTCAAGCGCCTTGATGCATGGCCAAGGAAGAAGGTAGTCCTTCCATCCGATGGACGGTCTGTCGGTCGTCCGAATCGAGTACGAGGAGGGACACCATGTCAAAGTCGAAGAAGAACGAAAAGAAGCAGGCCGCCCGCACCCAAGTCCGTTACTGCGGTCTCCGGGCCGGCTGCCAAGCCTATCATCCGCGCCATCCGGGTCACGGAGGAAGTCCTGGCCGCCGCCAAGGCCTACCGGAAGGAAAAAGGGGTGAGCTTCTACCAGTTGGGGATGGAGGCGATCTCGGAGCGGTTGGCCCGCGAGGGCTACCTCATGGCCGCGGGGTCCAAGGCGTAGCGCATGCCCAGGCGGCGCGACATCACCGTCACGGAGTTCGTGGTCGAGGTTGGCGCGAACGGCATACGCTGGAACGGCCTGGACGCCTTCCTGATGTGGCTGCTCCACGCGAAGCCGACGCGAGGCTTCCTGCCCCAAGTCCGCGCGATCCGTGGCCGCCGGCACCTGCGGCCTGGCCCATCGAAATAGCCCGGCCGCCGCGATGAGCTGCGGCGGCCGAGTTCACTCCAAATTCACTCAATTTCCGCCCCCCGATTCGGGGTCCCGAATTTTCAGCCGAACGTCGCAACGTGTTGCCGAATCTCGCCCGGAATTGGGCCTTCAGGCCTGCGGAATCCTTGAGGCGGGGCTCCTATGTAGTGGTCAAAGGCCAAGCGCAACTTCACGTGGCACCAGCACCTAAGAAAGTCCGCTCCCGGGACTGCCCAGCGGGCTCGTCAAGAAGGTTTGACGGTTCTGACTTCTCAATGACGCCAAGATAACCGCAAGAGACCGATCCAGGCGTCAGGAAGCTCGGCTTTGGGGACGCCAGAACGGTTGGCATCCTTGCTCTCGTAGAAGCGTCTGCGGAAGTCCAGGCCGGCCGACAGGTCTACCGATACGCCTCCTCCCAGCGGGCTTCGCACGCCGAGACGGGCTTCCTGCCGGTCGAAGATGAGCCGGTCCGAGAGGTTCTCCCGGCTGGCCCGAAGCCACTGGGAGGGATTGCGCTCGAAACGCGCATAGGCCCATGCCGATGAGCGCAGGCGTCGGGCTCCTTCTGCGGAAATATTGGTCGGACCGAATGCGGAGAGCGCCAGCCGCCAGTTCTTCCCCGGTTGATAGGACAGCATGACGAAGGGCAGCCCGACGGTCGCTTGCAGGCCCGGGACGGGCTCCCGGAACACGTATGCGACCCCTGGAAAGGGCACGTTATTGAGAAAGGAGCGGTTGTTCGAGTAGGCTAAAAGCAGCAGCCAAGAGTTGCGCTCCCGGCTGGGGAACTCGCGGTAGACCGTCGCTTTTACCTCCGTCTCACGGATGGAGTTGAACGGCTCGTCGCTGGCGGAGCCAAGCCCCAGGCTGGCCCCCCAGCGCCTGCGCTCGCCGATGCGGCGCGCGAAGGCGCCGCCGGCCTGCGCGCTCCAGAGCTTGCTCGGAATGGTCAGCCCCGTGCCCGGGACCACCGGAGACGCGCTCAACTCGAGCTCGCCCGCGTGGGCCGACACCGACCAGGCATCGGAACTGCTGCGCTTGACGACGAAGATTCCGTCGGCCTCATGCCGGAGCATGCGGGGTGCTCCCGCGCGGGCCGGAGTCAGCGACATGGAATAGCCGGCCCTGTTCTCGGCGGGGGAGAGGAAGCCCCCGGCTCCAAATCCGCGGTCTTGAGCGCTCGCCGGGAGCGCGGAAAGGACGATGGCCAGCGCTCCAACCAAGGCCCCCTTCATCGCGGCGCCGGCCGGTTGATCCACGCCATTACTTGTCCGCCATCAGTCCCTTTTGCGCGTCCAGGCTCAGAGGTCCCGCGGCTCCCCGTGAGGGAGCAGAAATATCCCACGGCCGCCTGGGTTGCGAGGACTCCCAGGCCCTCCCTCAGGAGCAGTTCGTAGCCGGGGCTGAGCGCCTTCCTGAGCCCCAGGCCCTTGGGCGTAAGTCTCAGAATCCTAAGCCGCCTGTCCTCCCGTCTCAGTTCCCGCTTGGCGGCTTGCGAACGGCAGAGGTTGTCGACGACTCCGGTGAGGTCGGCCCTGGTAACGCC
>JACQPG010000099.1 GCA_016207665.1 Elusimicrobiota bacterium
CCATTGATAGGATGGCCCTTCTGAGCTAGAATTTCAGCAGGGTGGGGAATCGCAAACCGGCGCCGCGGGCGGGAGTGGGGAACGTCTATCCGACGATTTCTGGGGAACTACACAACGGCGCTAACAAAGGTCATGAAGACGTTCGATATCGTCAAAAGGGCGGCGGTTTTCATGGTGGGATTTTAGCTTTTGAAACGGCGGAGAAACCAAACACGGCCCTGGATATGTATTGATTATGGCTCCAACAAAGAAGGCGTATATTTTCCGGATCGTTAGAAGGACCGCCATTGGCCCAGGGGATTACATGATCCAACTGGAGTCCCTTGCGTTCAGAGCAACGTCGTCCTTCCTGAGAAACGAAGGTGCATTGTCCGCCGTCTCGTCTCCAGACCCGTTTCCTTATCCATTTGGGGACATTTCTGGAATGGAATGAACCGTTGGATCGGCGTGGTGCGTTGTGGTTATCCAGTTGCGCCTGGGGATCATGGGCATTGAGATACTGCTTCGCGATTTCAAGAAAGATATCCTCAAGTCGCCCGGCCGGGAATTTATGCCAGAGCAGCTCCTTTAGGCGCAGAACGCAATTACGAAGCTCTTCATCGGCTGCAAAGCTGAAGTGGACGCGCGTGGGGGCGCTGAAAATAAGGCGATCAGGCCTAGGTGGTTTTGCGGATGGGAATGATTCGCTCGAGGAGCGCGGTGGCGATGCCCCATTGGCAGATGGGATCATGGAAGCTGGGGCCTCGCGGCGCATCAGATCCGGCCGATCCGGCTTGGGGGATAACTCGGCGACGAGTCTCTCCACGTCCCGCACGCTTTTCCCTTGGGCCCGATCCAGAATGCGATCAACGTTATCTGGCTTGAGATGGGAGGCCAGTATATCCACGGAACAGAGCGTGAGGGAGCCGTCCGCGATAAGGCTATAGATTTGCTGATACTTTCGCGCGATGCGGGCTACCCTTATATTCCGGAACGCGTCGCGCTCCGACAGCTTGAGCTCTCGGGTGCAATAATCGAAGGTCGTCGAGAATCCTTCCTTTTGGAGCAAGTCCCTCGCATCGGCCTCGCCGAGGCAGGCGATAAATAGAGCCGAGCAGCGCTGCTGCTGTCTGGCCAGCTCCTTTAACTCGAAGAGAAGCTGCTTGTCTTCTAACCCCTTGCAACTTTGCCAAAAGTGTTCGGTCATAAACACCTCCTGGATGTATACGACCGAAGGCCGCAAAAGGTTCCATCGGACTTATCCACATCACTGCCAACGTTGGCAGTGATGTGGATAACTTAGGAAGCGGATCCTGAAAGAACCCGGACGGGAAGGACCATGGCGCTTAGCCCGCTGAATTGCAGGCGGCGCTGGAGCTGGAACGCGGTCTCATTATGGAGTATGCGCTGAAACCAGCGTTCCTGTTGGAAGACCAGCTTGCCGGCAAAGACTATGGATCGGGGGAATTCCCTGCTGATCTCCAGGCAAAGTCTCTCGGCCTCTTCGACTACTTCCGTGCTCAGACTCATCCGGTAGTCGGCGGCCAAGCCCCAGCGTCGCGCCAATTCCACGTAGCGCTTGAGGGATTGTTCCGTCTTCTCGCGGACCTCCTCCACCGCCTCGACGCCCTGGAAGGTGGCGGTATCCACTACGCCCACCGAGACGAAAATGAAATTCTTGAAATAATTAGGGAAAAGCCGTTGGATGGCCAGTAGCGAGTGTATTCCCAGACCGCCATAGCGTCCTACGAGCAGTATGGCGGTCGGGGCCTTGGGCGAAAGTTGAGGAGGAGAGGCTTCCGCCACTTCAGGCAGCGTGGTCAATATCTCATCGAGACGGCCAAGATTTTTGTGAACCGCAGTATAATGGCGCCGCACGAGCATGCAAAGGGCCACGAGACCGGAGGTGAACACCAGCGTCACCCATCCGCCCTCGGCGAACTTTTCGTAGAGGCTGACCAACAGTATCGATGTGCATAGGATCAAGGCGATAACATGGACCCGCAGATTGCGCTTTCGGCTAGGATCCTCCTTAAGCGCCAGCCAATATCTCACCATGGCCGCCTGGGAAAGAGAAAAAGTGATGAACACGTTGATGGAGTACATAAGCACCAGGGTGCTCGTCTCGCCGCCGGTATAAAGCAAGGTCGCTAGCGAGGCGCCCGAGGTGAGCAGTACGCCGTCCTGCATGGTCAATCTGTCTGAGAGAGTGACGAATCGATGGGGAAGCCATGAATCGTTAGCCATGTTGGACATCACCCGGGGCCCCGCGATGAACCCGGCCTGGGCCGCCACGACCAGCAGGGCCGCCTCGGAAACGAGCACGGACCAGATCATCCAATCTCCATGCTGGCTTCCCGCCCACCCCAGGGCCTCGACGAATCGCTCCACCAAGACCGCGTTCATGGTCTTGCCGGTCTCCGGCGTGGCTCCCGCTAATAGATAGCAGAGGATGATGCCGCTGGCTGTCAGGGCCAATGATACGGCCATATAGGTCATGGTCCTCTTGCCGGTTTCGACCTTGGGTTCACGCATGATCTGAAGGCCATTGGAAACCGCCTCAATGCCGGTATAGGTCCCGGCGCCTAAAGAATAGGCCCTGAGAAAAAGGGCCAACATCCCGGCCAAGCCGAGCGTCTCCAAGCCGCTTCGGAACTCTCCGTTGATATGCCCGGCCAATGTAGGCACGTCCCCTAGATGCAAGGCGATGGTTCCGCCCAGGAGCACGATGTGGGTCAAAAGAAAGAGCACGAATATGGGAAGGAGGAGCTTGATGGACTCCTTGACGCCCCTGAGATTGATCGCCGTCAGGAAGCTGATGAGGCCGACCGCGGCGGGGGTCTTGAGGCCATGGAATTCTAGGGGAAGGAAACTGAAAAAGGCGTCGATGGCGGCGGCGACGGAAACTGCGATGGTCAGGACATAATCTATGAGAAGAGCCGAGCCCGAGATCAGGCCGGGGGCGGGACCGAGTAGACGGTTGACCACCACATAGCCCCCTCCACCCAGGGGGAAACGCTCGATGATCTTGGAATAAGAGTAAGCGATGATGAAGACGGTGCCGGCGATGGCCAGGGCTAGGGCCACGGCCAGGTAATGGTGATCGCCCAGCACCTTGAACGATTCCTCCGGCCCGTAGGCCGAGGAGGACAGGCCGTCCGCCCCCAGGCCGACCCAAGCCAGGAAAGCGATCAGGGATAGGCTGTGAAAGACTCGGGGGTCTTCTATGTCGCGGGGAGCCCCGAATAGGAGCCGCTTGACGCGTTCAAGCATCGCAGGGAGCCGACTGTATCAAATTTGTGCGCCTTGAACTAGGTCCTTAGACCTATTTTTAGCGGGCCAACATCCTGTCCCGCTTTAACCCTTTAGACCCCCGCTTCTCAAGGACAAGGATCGCAAACTAAGTTTATGACGGAGAAAATCAGGAATATACGCGCACAAGCGGTGATCGTGTTCATCTTTGCCTTTCTAGCGTGGAGTTTTCAGGTCCGATGGGCGCAGGGCCAGCCCGCAGCTACTGGATTTGCTGCCGCCAAGCAGTGATAAAAGCGATTCCAGCGAGCCTATCATTTGATATAATAAACCATCATGAAAGCAGGAATACACCCCGTTTATGTCAATGCGAAGGTGGTTTGCGCTTGCGGCAATACCTTCGAGACCCGTTCCACCAAGGAACTGATCAAGCTCGAGATTTGCTCGAACTGCCACCCATTCTATACTGGCCAGCAAAGGCTCGTGGACACGGCCGGGCGCGTGGAGCGCTTCCGCAAACGCTTCCAGGCGACCGAAGGCAAGACGGTGACCCGTCAGCCCGTCAAGCCGGCCACGGTCAAGAAGCTGGAGCACGTGGGAACCGCGGCCGCGGCAAAGCGTAAGGTGCTGACTACCGCTCCCAAGAAAGAGAGCAAAGAGACCAAGCCTTCCAAGAAGGCCGAAAAGCCCTCCAAGAAGGCGGCTTAGATAGGCTCAGCGTCGCCCCGGGCCCTAGGGCCCGGGGCTGTTTTTTGACCGGCTATGATAGATCCATCCTGGGCCAAGGTCGAGGCCGAATTCCGGCAGGTCGAGGACAAGCTCAGCCAGGGCGGTTTGGCCGGCAACGAGTTGCGCGAGCTTTCCCGGCGCCATTCCGAGCTCGAGCCCATCGCCGCCCGGCTCAAGGAGCTCAGAAAGATAGAACGGGAGCTCTCCGAGCTCGACGCCCTCCTGGCCGGAACCGATCGCGAGATGCAGGAGCTGGCCCAGGCCGAGAAACCGGGGCTCAATCGCAGGGCCGAGGAATTGGCCTCCGAGATACGCTCGGCCTTGCTCCCTAAGGACCCTCTCGACTCCCAGAACGTCTTCCTTGAAGTCCGCGCGGGCGCCGGTGGCGACGAGGCGGCCTTGTTCGCCTCCGAGTTGGTCCGGCTCTATACCCGGTTCGCTGAGGCCCAAGGCTGGAAGGTGGAGATGATCGAGCTCAACGCCACTGGCCTCAAGGGCGTCAAGCAAGGCGTGCTTTATATCCAGGGCACGGGGGTCTATTCCTGGCTTCGCAATGAAGGGGGAGTGCATCGAGTCCAAAGAGTGCCTCAAACCGAGGCCTCCGGGCGCATACACACCTCCACCGTGACCGTGGCGGTGATGCCCGAGGTGGAGGACGTCGAGGTCGATATCGACCCTTCCGATCTCAAGATCGACACCTATAGGGCCGGCGGGGCCGGCGGGCAGAACGTCAATAAGGTCGAGACCGCCATACGCATCACGCATATCCCGACGGGGATGGTGGTGCAATGCCAGGACGAGCGCTCGCAGGGAAAGAACAAGATGAAGGCGCTCAAGATGCTCCGGGCGCGGCTTGCGGACGCGGAGCGGGAGAAGGCCCTCGCACAGAGCGGGGAGGCCCGGCGCCTGCAGGTGGGCACCGGGGATCGCTCCGAGAAGATACGCACCTACAATTTTCCGCAGAATCGCCTGACCGATCATCGTCTGGAGCGATCCTGGCATAATCTTCCGGTGATCATGGAAGGCGAGATCAGACCGGTGCTGGAAGCCCTGCGGGAGGAGGCCGTTCGCAAGGCGCTCGAGGTCCGGGAGGGCAAGGCATGAGCGCGCCGGGCCTGATTGGACGGGCAAAGCGCCCATGACCATCGGCCGATTGCTCGATCGCGCCGAGCACAAGCTCGCGCAGACCGGGGTGCCCGAACCCAAGGCCAACGCCGAATTCCTGATGGCTCATGTGCTGCGAAAGGGCAGGGCTGAGTTGTTCCTCCATCGGGAGCAAGCGGTGGAGGCGGGGCAGGCCTGCCGTTTTTGGAGCCTGGTGCGGCGCCGAGCCGAGAGGAGGCCATTGGCCTATGTGCTCGAGAGCCAGCCCTTTCTCGGCATGGAGCTCGAGGTTTCCGCAGCGGTGCTGGTGCCCAGGCCGGAAACCGAGGAATTGGCCGTACTCTCATCGGGGCTGCTGGCCGATATGGGTCGATGCGATTTGCGGATACTCGATATAGGCACGGGCTCCGGCTGCCTGGCTTTGGCCCTGGCCAGCGGCTTTCCCGGGGCCCGGATCTGGGCCATGGATATAAGCCACTCAGCCCTGCGCATGGCCCGGAGGAACGCGCGGCGCATCGGTTGCGAGCGGCGCCTGAGCTTCATCGAGGCGGACCTGCGCTGCGAGTGGCCGGTCAAGGAGCTCGATTTGGTCGTTTCCAACCCTCCCTACATACCCAGCGGACGCATCCCGACGCTCGAGCCGGAAGTTCGGGCCGAGCCGCTCCAGGCCCTCGACGGCGGCGTCGACGGCCTCGACGCCATCGCCGCCATCGCGCGACGCAGCCTGGCGGCTCTCAAGCCGGGCGGTTTCTTGGCCATGGAGATCGGGGCTGATCAAGGCCCGGAAGTCGAAAAACTGCTGAGGCAAGAAGGATTTTACGAGCCTTCGTTGAGCCGGGACGCCCAGGGCCTCCTGAGATTCGCGACGGTTCGCAAAATGATAAAGTAAGCGCCCGGTGGATCAATTCATCATCGATGGCGGCCGGCCCCTCCGGGGCAGCGTGGCCATCAGCGGCTCGAAAAACGCGGCTCTTCCCATACTGATCGCGACCCTGCTCACCGATGAGAGCTGTGTCGTGGAGAACGTCCCGGTTAAGCTGCGGGACATCAAGACCACCATCCGTTTGCTGGAGAGCTTGGGCAAACGGGTGGAGGTCTCGGGTCAGACGGTCAGGACCTGGACGCACGGCTCGCTCAAGACCCAGGCCCCTTATGAGCTGGTCAAGCAGATGCGGGCTTCGGTGCTGGCGGCCGGGCCGCTTTTGGCGCGCTTCGGCTTGGTGCGCGTGCCCATACCCGGAGGTTGCGCCATAGGCCTGAGGCCCATCGATATCCATTTGCGGGGCTTCGACGATTTGGGGGCCCGCCGCATCGCCGATCACGGCGACGTGATACTGAGCGCTCCGGCCTTGAAACCGGGACCGTTGAAGCTCAAGTTTCCCAGCGTGGGCGCTACCGAGAACTTGATGATGGCCGCGGCCGCGCTCCCGGGCGCGACGACGATAGAGAACGCGGCTCGGGAGCCGGAGATCGCGGATCTCGCCCGATTCCTCGAGCGCATGGGGGCCCAGGTCCGGGGAGCCGGCTCCTCGAGGGTCTCTATACGAGGAAGCCTCAAGCTCTCGGGCTGCCGTCATCGGGTGATACCGGACCGGATCGAGGCCGGCACCTTCATGCTGGCCGCGGCGGCCAGTCAAGGCCATGTGCGGCTCGAGGGCGCCGAGCCGGCCCATCTTCAGGCCGTGATCCGTTGCATGAGACAGGCCGGCGCCAAGCTGGATCCCTGTCGCGGGGGGATCGAGGTCTCCATGAGCGGCCGTCCCCGGCCCGTCTCCATCAAGACCGCCCCGTATCCCGGTTTTCCCACCGATCTCCAGGCTCCTTGGATGGCCTGGATGTGCCTGGCCCAGGGGAAAGCCCGGATCCGCGAGGAGGTGTTCGAGAACCGTTTCCTTCACGCGGCGGAGCTGGCTCGCATGGGCGCGCGCATCGGGGTGGGCGGACACGACGCCGTCACCGAAGGCGTGGAGGCTCTCAATGGAGCGCCCATCATGGCCTCGGACATACGCGCGGGCGCTGCCCTGCTGGTGGCGGCCTTGGCCGCCTCCGGACGGACGGTCTTGCAGCGGGTCTATCATATAGATCGCGGTTATGAGAAGGTCGAGCAGAAGCTCAGGCGGCTCGGGGCTTCGTTGCGGCGGGTCAACCGATGAATTACGAGGAGGCCCTCAAGCTGCTGGAGGATAGGAAGGAGGCCCGCATCGAACTCGGCCTGGAACGGGTGCGAGCCCATCTCGAGCGGCTGGACGATCCCCACAAGGGCCTTCCCGCCATCCATGTGGCCGGGACCAACGGTAAGGGCTCGCTCTGCGCGATCTTGGAATCGGTTTTCAGGTCCGCCGGGCTCAAGACCGGCTTATACCTGTCGCCGCATCTAAGCGAGGTCCGCGAAAGGGTGCGGGTTTCGGGCGGCTGGATCACTCCTGAGGACTTCGGCCGGCTCATGGGCCGCGTTTCGGCCGCCGATCCGGACGCGAAGCTCACCTATTTCGAGCTGCTCACCTCCCTGGCCTTCCTATATTTCAAGGAGCAGGCGGTCGACGTGGCGATACTCGAGACCGGACTGGGGGGACGCCTGGACGCGACCAACGTGATCGACAGGCCCATGGCGACGGTAATCAGCCAGATCGGGCTCGATCATACCCAGATGTTGGGCGAGACGGTGCGCAGCGTGGCCCGCGAGAAGGCCGGGATACTTAAGGAGGGATGCCGCGCCTTCTGCCCGGTCCTGCCGGAAGAGGCTTTAGCCCCTATCAAGGAAAGAGCGACCGAGCTCAAGGCTCCCTTGACCGTGGTCGAGAACGTCTATCGGGTGGCGAGCGTGGACTGGGAGGGCAATCGCCAGGAGCTCATCGGCCCGGGAGGACGGGCGACCCTTTCTTTGCTCGGCGACCGCCAGGCCTATAATGTAGCCCTGGCTCGCGCGGTGATAGAGAGCATTGGCTCGCCGCCACCCGACCCTGTCTGGGCCGCGGGACTGGCCTCGGTGCGTTGGCCCGGGCGTTTCGAATCGCTCCGGCTGGGCGGCAAGCATCTGATATTGGACGGCGCGCATAACCTCCAAGCGGCGGCGGCCCTGGCCTCGACCTGGAATTCCTCGCCCTGGGGCAACGAGGACGCCTTGTGGATACTCGGGATCATGAGGGACAAGGATGTCGAGGGCGTGCTGGAGGCGATCGCCGCGGCCTTTCCCAGGCGTTTTGCGGCCGTCGAGCCGTCCAATCCCAGGGCCTTATCGGCCCAAGATTTAGCCGCGAAGATGCGCGCGAGATTCCCGTCGGTCAAGATCCAACAAGCCAAGCTCGAGCCGGCGCTGCTCGGATGGCTGGAGGGAGAGGGCCCGCGGGTCGCGGTGGTCTGCGGCTCGCTCTACCTGGTGGGCGAGGCTCGAAGGATATTGGAGTCGCGCACAAGCGAGCGCGTCGCGTGAAAGTTTCGAGCATGGCCCTGGGCGTGGACGTGGGCGGCACCAACGCCAAGGTGGCCGCGATCTCGCCCGGCGGCCAAGTGTTCACCCACACCTCGCTGCCCACTCAGCCCGAGCGCGGCCCGGCGGCTTTCGTCGATGATCTTTGCCGACTCGTCGACACCTGGAAGAAGCTTCACCGCTTCCGCGTCTCGGCCGTTGGGCTGGGGATCGCGGGGGACGTGGACGCGGAGAAGGGCAAGTTGCGCTACTCGCCCAATCTCCACGGCTGGGAAGGATTCGATTTCCGCAGGAGTTTGGGCCGGGCTTTGCGAGCGCGGGTGGCGGTGGCCAACGACGCCAATTGCGCGGTATGGGGCGGCTATCTGACCGAGCTCAAGAAAAAGCCCGACCATGTCATAGGCGTGACGCTGGGCACCGGGGTGGGCGGCGGCCTGATACTGTCGCGCCGGCTCTTCCACGGAGCGACGGGCACGGCCGGAGAGATCGGGCATATCACGGTGCAACCCGGTGGCGAACCCTGCCATTGCGGCTCCCGGGGCTGTCTCGAGGCCTATGCCGGCAGCTACGGGATCTTGCGCACGGCGCGCACCCTTCTGGAGCTGCGCCCGGCCGAGGGAAAGATATTGCGGGGACTCTGCTCCGACCTCGAGCTTCTTCAGCCCTCTCATCTGACTGCCGCGGCCCAAGAAGGCGACGCCTTGGCCCGGGAGGCCTGGGCCGTCACGGGAAGGCATCTGGCCGTCGGATTGGCCGGCTTGGTCATGGTGCTCAATCCCGACGTGCTGCTGCTGCTAGGCGGCGTCTCCCGAGCCGGCCGGTGGATACTCGATCCGGTCCAGGAGCATTTCGCCCGCCAGCCATTCCGGGTCCCGTTCGACAGGCTCGAGCTGCGCCTGGCCGAGAATCCCGACGCGGGCTGCATCGGCGCCGCGCTGCTGGCCGCCGAGCGCGGGCGCTAGCGTGCTCTACGGCCCGCTCTTGGCCCTGCTCGCGGCGGCCGCACATGGCGCCGCCTCGGATTACCCGCTTCCCAAGCCCTTGCCCGCCAGCACGGACACCACGCATATGGACTATGCCGCCGATCATGTCGACTATGACGAGTCCAGCGACACGCTTCATCTGCAAGGGAACGTGGTGGTCTGGCAGGATAGCTGGACCATCAAGGCCCGGGAGCTTTGGATCAACACCGAGACATGGCAGGGCCGGTCGGAGGGAGATCTCTTGCTCGACAACGGACCGAGCGCGATCTACGGCGATCGCGGCGTGTTCGACTTCAGGAGGCGCGCCGGCACGCTGTTCAACAGCCGGGCCGGGCATCAGGAGTGGAGCATACACGGCCGCTCCTCGCGCGTCGATCCCAGCCAGCGCCTGTATTACAAGAGGGCGGATTTCACCGGCTGCGAGTTCCATCCGCCCCATTATCATCTCTACGCCACGCACGTTAAGATCGTCCCGCACAAATACATATGGGCCTGGAACACGGTCTATTTCCTCGGACCCGTGCCGGTGTTCTACACGCCGTTCTTCTACAAGTCGTTGCGGCCCAAGGGCTTGCTCGATCTCAAGCTGCGTCCCGGAAAGGATAAGCGCAACGGCTTTTTCCTCAAGGGCACCATACTGAGCGAGCTGGGCCCCCACGCCTACAGCAAGACCTACCTGGATTATTACGAGAATCAGGGCTTCGGCCACGGCTTGGAGCTGCACCGTCGCAAGGGCCAGGACGAGCGCGCGGCGATCTACGGTTATCGCATCCAGGATTCCAGCGGAACGCGCTGGACCATACAGGGAGACGCCTATCAATCGATCGTCGGAGGCTTGGCCGCCCAAGCCAGGCTGCAGAGCCAGTCCGATCCCCATTTCAACAACCATTACGACCGCAACAGCTATTTCCGCATCACCCCCGAGCTGATCAACAACGCCGCCCTGGTCTACAACATGTCCTGGGTCAGCAACCGCGTGAGCTGGGAGCGCCGGGACTTGGTCGACGAGAACCGGCCCGAGCAGGAGCGCCGTTACGTGAAGGTCTCGGAAACCATACCGAGATACGATTTCAACACCGCCCAGTTCAACTTCGGGCTGCCCTGGCTCAACTCCTTCAGCGGTTTCGCGCAGAGCAACTACACTCAGGGGCGGAATTTCCTCGAGCGCACGGCCGCGGTCAACTGGGCCGGGACGCGCAATTTCCGCCTCCATCGCACGCTGACCTATGTTCCGACTCTCAATTACCAGCAGAACTACGTCAATCGTCAGGTGATCGCCAACCGCAACGTCTTCGACACCTGGGTCGGCCGCTACACCGTGACCAACGGCCTGCGTTTCGTGAGCCTGATCGGCGACTGGGACGCCACCCATGTCTACGTCAAGCGTCTGCGGCCCGACGCCATCGACGAGGACTTGGAGCCGCCGGACCGCGGCGTCGAGTCCAACATCGTCACGCTGCAAGACACCATACGTCCCAATCGGCGCACACTTTTCCGCACCTCCTCGGCTTACGACCTTCGCGCGCCTCGGGGCGGGCCCAATCAGACCTTCCGCACGCGATTGCAGCCTATCGTCGCCGAGGTCGAGCTCACTCCCCATTATCTCTTCGCGCTTTCGGCGCGCCAGGACTATCAATTGGGCGAGGGCAGCCGCTCCTTCCTCTTCGATACCCGGGTCGGCGACGAGGAGGGGACCTTCATCCGGGTGGGCGGGGGGAACAATTTCGCCTCCAAGAGCCTCTATCTGTTCAACTCGGACATCGGCTGGCGCTCCAAGGACCGGCGCACGCGCGTGCTGGCCGGCCTGCGCGGACAGGCCAACACGCCGTCCCATGTGCTGCGCCTGTCCCGGCTGTATCTGTTCGAGAAGGAGTTCACCATCTCGCGGCGCTGGCACGATTTCTACACCTGGTTCATGGCGCGCTATCGGCCCGATAATGTCCAGGAGTACTCGGTGCGTCTCGATCTGAGGTTGGGCAAGTCCGAGCCCAGGGTGCCGCGCAAGGATTGGGAGGCCGAATGGTTCCCGCATCGCAGCCTTCCCACGGCGGATAGGCCATGAGCTTCGAGGCCGTGGTCAAGGACGCGCTGGAGGACCTTTGGGCCAGCCTGCCCGCGGCCGCCACGGCCGCGGGAGCCGCGGGCTACGATCATACCTTGGGCGATCCTTCATGGGAGGCGGCGCGGGAGCGCCTGAGAGCCAAGAAGAGCCTGCTGTCGCGGCTGGAGCGGCTGCGCCCGGGCGGGGCCGTGGGCATCGATCACAGGATATTGCGGGGCCGGCTTCGCATGCAATGCCTCGAGATCGAAGGTTATAGACGGCTCTCATGGGATCCCGCGCTGTACCCGCTCAACGCGGCTCGCTCCCTGCATTTGTTGCTGGCCAAGGATCGGCCGGAAGGCCAAAAGAGGCCCTTGATCCGGTCGCGGCTCGCCGAGCTGCCGCGCTATCTGCTCCTGGGCTTGGCGAACCTGGAAACGATAGACCGAGGCCAGGGCCGTTTGGCCTTGGCGGCCTGCGATTCCTCGATCGAGTTCATCCGAGAGCGGGTGTCTTCCTATGACGATAAGGCGGCCTCGAGAGCCTGCCGCGCCCTGCTCGATTATCGCGACGCGGTCCGATCCAAGCTATCCCGCGCGCGGGACCGCTATCCCCTCGGCCGCGAGCTCTTCGAGTCCATGCTGCGCCTGGAGCACGGGCTCGAGCTGGGAATCCCGGAGCTGGTCGATATCGGGCGCCGGGCCATCGCGCAGACGCGTCTGGCCTTGCGCGAGACGGCCCGGGAGATCGACCATCGCGGCGATTGGAGATCCGTGCTTTCCCGTATCAAGCGCGAGCATCCCCCGGCCGCGGGACTGCTCGGGGCCTATCGTGACGAGACCCGGCGGGCCCGCGATTTTTGCCTGGAGAGGGATCTGGTGGGCTTTCCCCGGGGCGAGCGGCTCGACATCGTGGAGACCCCGAGATTCGAATGGGACACCTGCCCCTACGCGGCGCTCATGTCTCCCGGGCATTTCGAGCGCTCCCTGCGCAGCCATTTTTGGGTCACCCCGCTCGACCCTGCCTGGCCCAGCGCCAAGAAAAGGGAAAGGCTCGAGGGCCATTGCCTCCACGGCATCCCCGGCACCTGCGCTCATGAGGGCTATCCCGGACATCATCTGCAGCTCGTCCGAGCCAAGCTCGCGGCCTCTCCGGTGCGCAACATCTTCGCCACTCCCGTGATGGTCGAGGGCTGGGCTCTCTATTGCGAGGAGATGATGGAGGAGCAAGGCTATATGCCGGACCCCAGGGCCCGGCTCTACCGGCTCAAGGACCAGCTATGGCGGGCTTGCCGCGTGCTGGTGGACGTGGGCCTTCATTGCGGAGGCTGGAGCCGGGACAAGGCCGCGCGATTCCTGGTCCGGGAGGCGCTGCTCGAGCGCTCCAATGCCGAATCGGAGGTCGGCCGCTACTGCACCAGCGCCACGCAGCCGATGAGCTATCTGCTCGGGAAGCTGGAGATACTCAAGCTGCGCCGGCGCTGCCGCTCGCGCTGGGGGGCCGGGTTCTCGCTGCGGCGCTTCCATGACTGGCTGCTGGACCAGGGATCGGTGCCGCCTTCCTGGCTCGCTCCCTAGGCCCGTTCATCGGGCCTCGAAGCCGGGCCCGAGCTCGCTCAACGCGCCTCGCACCGTGTCCGCGAAGGCGCCGAAGACCCCGCCCCGATAATCTTTCGACGCCGAGATCCTTTGCGTGAGCTGGCGCATGGCGGCCGCGGGCAGCAGGCGCTTCAAGACCAGGAGCTGAAGCGAGCCGGTCTCGAAATAGGCTTCCTTGAGCGGGGCTATATAGTGGCGGCGTATCTGGGAGTCGTCCATAAGCCCGAGCTCGATTGCAGCGGCATAGCCCACGAAGCTGCCGACCCCTTCTCCGAGCTCCATGACGGCCTCGGCCTCCTCGCAGCCGATCTTGATCCCCGCCGTCGACGGCATCCGGACCTCCGCGAGCAAGGCGTAGCGCTTGCGCCTCTCCTCGATGAATTTAAGGCCGGCCTTGAGTATGTTCCCGCGCCAGACACGTTTATTGACCAGGTCGAAGGCCTCCAGTAGGGCCGCTTGCTCGGCCTTGTGCGCGGCGGCCACGCGTTGATCATGCCGGTAGCAGTCGCTGAGGACCTTCTTGCGCGCCGGCAGGCTTTCCCATTGCGGCCAATGGTAGCGGGAGGGTTGATTGAACCAGGCCGGGAACTGCACGTTCAGGCGGAAGGATTCGTGCAGGGCGGTGCGGAAGCGGAAGGAGGTGGGCGAGGCGAAGTAGTCGTTGAAATTCTCCCGCGTGAGCTTGCCCGCGTAGGCGGCGGCGGGATCGACTCGCAGCAATAATGCCCGGTCCACGCCATGCCGGTCCAATAGAGCCTTGAGCTCGCCGTCGACGCGCTGGAGCATCCTGGCCAGATCCTTGGCCGGCTCGGGAGCCGAGGGGTCGGCCGGCTCGCGGTTGTAAAACCAATGCGAGGCGGTCCGGAAGGTCACGCCGTCGGAGAGCGTCAGCAGCTCCGAGACCAGCCCCGCCTTGGAGAGCACGACGCAGCGCAGAGCCTGCCCGGGGGAGACCGAGCCGACCAGCAGCACCGCCTCCTCGCCAGGGCTGTAGTCGGCCCAAGGAGCGAGCGAGAGCTCCTTGACCCTTCGGAAATGGCGCAGCAAGAAGCCGACCTCGTCCGAGTCGAAGAAGGAGGAGCAGTGCTCCTTGGAGCGGGCGGGCGTCCTGTTCTCGATCTCCTGGGAGCCGCAGGCCGGAGGAATCATGGCCAAAGCCAAGAGCGTCCCCCAAAACCGGATCCTGGATCTCATCGTGGAATAAGCCGAGCCGGAAACGTCCTAGCCTAGCAAAAAGCGCCGCTGTACGCCTATCGCGACCTTTTTATTGCTAAAATCCGCCAACATGGCCGGCATCGAGACCTGGTTTCCGGGAGGCACAAGCCTGACGGCCTCCGATTACGTGGTCCTCTGCGCCGAGTTGTCGGTCTTGTTCCTCATCGGATATTGGGTCGGCCGCGGGCGCAAGACCACCTCCGATTTCTTCCTGGCGCGGCGAAGCATTCCCTGGTGGGCGGCCTGCCTTTCGTTCGTGGCGACCGAGATCAGCGCGATGACCATCATCGGCGTTCCCGCGACGACTTTCCGGGAGAATTGGCAATACGCCCAGTTCTTCATCGGCTCGGCCGGGGCCAGGCTGGTCATTGCCTTCCTGTTCATCCCGGCGTTTTATCAGCACAATTGCACCACCATCTACGAGTTCCTTCGCTTCCGTTTCGGGAACCAGACCCAATATACCTCGACCGTGTTCTTCTTCGTGACCCGGCTTCTGGCCTCCGGAGTGAGGCTGATGGCGGCCTGCGTGGCCGTCTCCGTGCTGCTGGGCTGGCATCTGATACCGGTGATCGGCCTCTTCACCATGGTGAGCATCGTTTACATAGGCTTTGGCGGCATCAGATCAGTGGTCTGGACCAACGTGTTCCAGGCCGTCTCATTCATCGCGGCCGGTCTGGCCACGCTTTTTTTCGCGGTTTGGTCGGTCGACGGCGGCATTCCCGCCATCTGGGCCACGGCCGAGGCCGCGGGACGCCTGGACCTTTGGAATTGGGGGCCGCCCTTGGGCGAGCCCGGCTGGCTGGTCAAGTTCCTGTCGGACCCGAATGTGATATGGATCGCTGTGCTCAACGGCTTTTTCGGCTCGATGGCCGCCTTCGGCACCGATCACGAGCTGATGCAGAGGCTTTTGACCGTGGAGACCCGTCGCGAAAGCCAGATGAGCATGGTCTATACCATCGCCGCGTCCTTCGGCGCCTTGATGCTGTTCATGGCCGTCGGCACGAGCCTGTATTCATACTACGCCTTGCATCCCGGGCTGGCCCAACCTCAGGCCCTCGATAAGATCTATCCCCATTTCACGGTGCAGGTCATGCCCGCGGTGCTGCGCGGCATGGTCCTGTCGGCCATCATCATGGCCTCGATCGATTCGCCGCTCGCCTCGCTTTCCGCCTCTTTCGTGACGGATATCTACAAGCCCTTGATCCGCCACGACGCGGACGAGGGACATTATCTGGCGGTCTCGCGGCTTTCGGTGGTCGTGTTCGGGGCCTTGCTCGGAGTGATTGCCTATGTGTTTAGCTTCTACGACAAGATGCTCTGGCTGGCCTTCAAGATAGGCGGGGTGACCTTCGGCTCGCTGCTTGGGGTGTTCCTGCTCGGCCTCATGACTCAACGCAAGGCCAATCGCGCCAATACCGTGGCCATGGTGGGCATGGCCCTGATCAATCTCACCCTGCTGATACTTTCCGAGAAGAAGATATTGCCCTTGGGCTGGAGCTGGCTGGTGATACTCGGGACTCTGGGCACCTTCGGGCTCGGCTGGGTCCTGGGCCCGGTGCTCGATAAGGACTTGCCCGAGCCGCCAAGGGCCTAGGCCGGATTCTTCGCCTTGGCCCGTTTGGGCCGGGCGTAATCCAGCATCGCGGCCTCGACATCCTGAAGCGTCTTCTCCGATATCCGCCCGATGTCGATTTTCTCCAGCATGCCGCCGATGATCTCGAAGAGCTTGTCGTCGATGAAGGGCTTGATCCGGCCGCTCTGATACTCATTCTCCTTTTCTTGATAGAGGCCGAGGAATGTCTTGTCCCGGAACCAGGCCTCGCGGTTGGAGTCGGCGAGCTTTTGGAGCAGAGCCGGCGACGGATCGCGCTGCACGAACTCGAAGAATATTCCCGAGGGCGCGGCCCCGGGCAGCTTCCATTCCCCGGAGAACACCTGGATCAGGTCCTCCTCCGCGTCCTTCATGATGGGGGTGATGAAGTTCACTCCGCGCTCGAGGGCGTGGCGATGGAAGGAGAGCAGGTCGGGGGTGCGCAGGGCGATGTGCTGCCAATGCGCCGAGCCGCCGCGATTCTTGAGTATATCGCGCACATGCGAGCTCTGCCGCGAGGGCTCGGTGGGTTGCACCACGGCTATGATCGCCTGGTTGAGCCCGTCCCGAGACGAGGCCTCGCCGATGCGCGCCGCGAAGGTCATGGACTTTTCCTCGGAGTCCCCCGGCCAGGTCCTGCGCTTCTCGTAGATGATGTCCTTGGCCGAGACCCCGAAGACGACGCGAAAGAGCGCGTAGCTCACCTTGTAGAAGCGAGGCTCGACGAGGAATGTCATGTGGTCGACGACGAGATTCTGGAAAGGTTGCCTCATGGCGTTCTCCTTAGGTTTACTTGGTTTCCGGGGGCGTCCGCTTGTCGAGCCCCGGCCGGGCCATCTCGAAGGCGTCGCTGGTGCGCGCGTACCAGGCGCCTTCCATGCGGCCTATGGCCTTGAGGTCCTGATGGCGCATCTTGCCGCCGTTCCAAACGCCGTCATGGGCGTGGAACATCACCACCCGGCCTATGACGAGATTGCCTCCCAGGGAGCCCTCGCTCAGCGTCACGAGCTCAAGCAGCTCGCATTCCATCTGCACCGGAGATTCCTTGACTCGGGGCGGCCGCACCTTGACGCTCGGCAAGGGGGTAAGGCCTACCTTCTCGAATTCGCTGACCCCATAGGGGTACATGGCGGAAGTCTGGTTCATGGCCTCGGCGTTGTCCTCGTTGGCCATGTTGACCACGAACTGCTTGGTGGCCTTGACGTTGATGAGCGTGTCCTTGGGAACGCCCTCGCGGCTGTTGACCGGAGCGAAGCACACGCTCATGGGATTGGCCGTGATGCCCGTGAAAAAGCTGAAGGGCGCCAGATTGGTGACGCCCTCGGGGCTGATGGTCGAGATCCAGGCGATGGGCCGCGGGATGATGCAGGCGATCATGAGATTATAGCGCTCCAAAGGCGACAGGGTCTCGGGATCGATGTTCATCGGGCTCTCTCTCGCGCCCAGCTCAACGCGTAGCTCTTGTCGCTATAGGCCAGCGCGGCCTTGGTCGGCTCCAGGCTCTCGAAGAAGGTGTCGACCATCACCGCCAGATAATCCGAGACCTTGCCGCGCAAGCCCAGCGAGCGCTTGGCCGCCTCGCCCTGGGGGCTGTGGGGAAGGGCTCCCGGATGGAAGGTCAGAGACCCGGGCTCGATGACGCCTTGCCTCGCGCCATAGCTGGCGTTGGAGAAGAACATCACCTCGTCGGAATCGGCGTTGTAATGGGCGTAGGGGGCGGGGATATCGAGCGGATGCCAGCCCTCGACCTGCGCGCGGAAGGTGCAGACCGAGAAGCCGCTGTACGGCGCCTGGCCTGATTGAAAGGTCTGGCGCGCCGGCGGAGCGGTATGTATCTCGCGCGCGATCGAATGATGTGAGGCGCTGTCGAAGGAAAAGGGATAAAGGGCCCCTTCCCAGCCCGCCAGATCGAAGGGGTGATGGCCGAGCGTCACACGCGTCATGCGGCCCCCGTTGTGCTTGACCGCGATGCGGAACTCGCCTTTCTCGTCGCGGGGCGGGCGCAGCTCCGGCAGGCCTATCTCGCTTTCCACCACCGGAGCCATGAGCGTCGCTTGCCCTTGAGCGTTGAGATAATGCGGGGCGAAGTGCACGGGATAGGTCGATTCGATCACGAGGAAAAAGGCCCGAGGGCTCGACAATCGCAGTTGCACCGTGCTTCCCTTGGGTATGACCAGGTATTGGCGCGGGGAAAACTCCAATTCTCCGTATTCCGAGGCGAGCACTCCCTTGCCTTCCTGGACGAAGACCAGCTCATGATTCTCCCCGTTGCGGAAGAATTCCTTCTCTCCCATGGAGCGATCCGGCTTGCACGCGGAGACGAAGGTGGTCTTGCCCCAGAGCAGGCAGCGCCGGCCGCGGATGAAATCCCCGCCATAGGGGATGCGCGAGGCGAGAATATGGAACGGCTGCAGCGGCGGCTTCACGAGCTCCGGCTTGAGCTGGAACTCGGCGGCGCGGGGCGGGCGCACCTGCTCGGTGGGATAGCGCCGAAGATGCATCTTGCGGGAATAGGCCCCGGAGAAACCGTAGCTGCCGTGTATCTCCTCGAGCGAGAGCACGCCCGGCTTGGCGTAGAATTCCGTATGCGGGGTCTTGGGGACCTGCCCGCGCTTAACGATGAGCGCCATGGCGGGTCTCGGAGGCGGGCTTGGGGGCCTCGCCGTATTTGAGATGCTTCTGGGCCTTGGGCGCTCCTATGACCTGGCGCAGGCGGCCGAGTTTCTCGACCTCCAGCTCGATCACGTCCCCGGGCTTGATCCAACGGTCGAGGTCCAGGCCGCAGCCCTTGTAATAGGTGCCCGAGCCCAATATATCACCGGGGTAGACGGTTTCCTCCTGCGAGACATGGGACAGCATCACCGGGAACTTCCAATAACGGTCCCGGCTGTTTCCCGAGCTCCACTTCTCGCCGTTGACATAGACCGACATCTCCAGGTTGTCCGCGTCGCCCATCTCGTCGGAGGTCAAGAGATAGGGCCCCAAGCCGGTGGCGAAGTCCTTGCCCTTGGCCGGGCCCATGCGGCAGATCATCTCGCTCTTTTGTATGTCGCGCGCCGAGAAATCGTTGAGTATGGCGTAGCCGCCGATATGCGCCGCGGCCTCTTCCGGGCTCAAGTCCCGGCCCTTGCGGCCCACCACGCAGGCTATCTCCAGCTCGAAGTCGAGCCGCCGGGTATAGCTGGGCCAGGGCACGGTCCGCTCCGGCCCGTAGATCTCCCGGTGATTGCCCTTGTAATAGACGGGCTGCTCGTACCATTGCGGCGGCACTTCCTCGCCCCTGCGCTTGGAGCCCTGCTTGGCGTGCTCCTCGAAGGCGAAGAAATCGCGCAGCGCGCCGGGCCGAGGAACCGGGGCCAGCCAACGGACGTCCTTTTCGCCGTAGCGCAGCCGCTGCCCGCGAGGCCCTTCGCTCGGGTTCTTCCCCGAGCGCTCGAGCGCCTGCTTGGCGCGGTCGAGCCCCTCGGCGCCCAAGGCCAGGAAGGCCATGATCTCGGAGGGCAGCAGGGCGTCGGCCATGGTTTGGGCCCGGGCCTGCCCTTTCTCGCTCAAGAGCCGGGCATAGGAGAAATTGAGGTCCACGACGCCGCCCTCATGCAGCGCCCCCAGGCGCTCGACCGGGCCCGCCGGCGCGTCGAGCTCGAAGGTGATCAGCTTCATATCGACTCAGTATAGGAAATTGGCCTCGGATGCGTCACCAGATCGAGAGAGGTTTCACGGCGATCGCGGCAAAATGATTCAATGTCTTGCGGCCATGGAAGGAATCCAAGCTTGGGATCTGTCGGATTGGACCGTGCTGCGCATACACGGCCCGGATCGCAAGGCCTTCCTCAACGGGTTGCTCAGCAATGATGTGAAAGCGCTCAAGCCGGGCCGGGGCCAGCTTGGCTGCATATTGACCCCGAAGGGCCTGCTGCGCGGCGATTTCGAGCTCTATGATCGCGGCGAGGACTTGCTGGCCTTGGCCCGTCCCCAAGCCGGCGCCAATCTCAAGGAGGACTTGGAAAAGAAGCTCATGCTCAGCCAAAGCGGTCTCGAGCCGGTGCAGGGACGGGCGCTGCTCTATCTCGCCGGATCCGAGGTTTCCGGGTGGCTCAGCCGGGCGCTCGAGATCCCCGAGCTGCCCCGTTGGTCATGGATGCGGGCCGGGGATGTCGAGATCATGGCCCAGAAGCGCTTCCACGAGCAAGGCCATTGGATTTTCGGCCGGCCCCAAGACGTCCGTCGCCTGTTGGAGCCGGTTCGTTCCGCGAGCCCCGCGGAGCTCGACGCCTTGCGCATCGAGAAAGGGGTGGCTTTTTTCGGTCGCGATATCGACGAGGAGACCATTCCGCTCGAGGCTAGGCTTGAGGAGGCGATCAGCTTCGACAAGGGTTGCTACATGGGCCAGGAAACCATCGCTCGGATACGTTATCGTGGGCATGTCAATCGCGCGCTCGTGGGCCTGCGCCTGGCGGCAGGAGCAGCGCCGGTCGAGGGCGCGCCGGTTTTCCGCGAGGGAGAGAACGCGGGCAGGCTGGGCAGCGTGGCCTTTTCGCCTCGATTGAAGTTGGCCATCGCCCTGGCCTTGGTCAGGAGCTCGGCCGGCGAGCCCGGGACCGAGCTCGCCCTGAGCGAGGACGGCTCGGCGAAGGCCAGGGTGGAGGCCTTACCACTAGCCTGAAAAATTCAGTTGGCCGCCTTCCTCCGACGGAAGCGGCCTGAACGATTTTGTCCCGCTTTTTTTGCCTGATTTTTAGCCGATAGGCGCCTCCTTTTCCC
>JACQPG010000097.1 GCA_016207665.1 Elusimicrobiota bacterium
AATCATGAAATGAGCCTGCCAAAAATCCTTTTCACCATTGAGTCTCATAAAATGAGCATAGCGTCGCCATAGGAATAGAGTCGATACCGTTTTTGAAAGGCCTCCTGATAGGCCTCCAAAAGTTTATCACGCCCCGCAAAGGCGCATGCGAGCATAAGAGGAGTGGAGCGGGGAAGATGAAAATTCGTGATCAGTCCGGTGACGACACGGAAATCAAATCCGGGAAAGATATAAAGATCGCTCCGGCCCTCGCCCGGGCCGAATCCGCCCGGCTGGCGCGCGAGCGTCTCAAGCGTCCGCGTGACCGTGGTTCCCACGGCCACGATCCTGCCTCCCGCGAGTCGAGCCTGATTTATCAGCTCGGCCTGCGCGGGCTCCAATCGATACCACTCGGGGAGCATATTATGTTCCGCCGCGTCATCAGCCGTGATGGGCCTGAAAGTCCCTCGGCCCACATGCAAGGTCAGGGTCGCGATAGTCACTCCCTCGCGGGCCAGGAATTCCAGGAGCTCCGGAGTGAAATGCAGGCCCGCGGTCGGCGCGGCGATGGAGCCGGGTTCCCGCGCGTAAAGGGTCTGATAACGCTCCTTATCCGAGGCTGAGGCTTGCTTCCTCTTTAATATGTAAGGCGGAAGCGGCGGCAGGCCATGCTGCTCAAGATAGCTAGCGAGATCCGGGAGATCGAAGCGGCACAGATACTCGCCCTCAGAATTGAGCCCCTCCACGCAGGCGCCGAGCCCGCCGGGGAACTCAAGCCTTTGCCCGGCCTTAAGCCCGGAGCTCAGCGCGGTCCAGAGTCCGGGCTCGGGCGTGTCGACCAGAAGAAGGTCTGCTTTTCCACCGCTGCTTTTCTTGCCCCGCAAGCGACAGAGAAGCACCCGGCTGCGATTGAGCACGAGACAATCCCCGGCGCGCAGATAGCGAGGCAGATCCCGGAAAGAGGCGTGCTCCCGCCGTCCGTTCGACCGGTCCAAAAACAAGAGACGGGAGGAATCGCGAGGTTCGGCCGGAGCGGAGGCTACGAGCTCTTCGGGAAAATCGAAGTCGAACTCGCTCATCGGCAGGGCGCTGCGTGTCGAGCTCATGCCGGCCGCCAAAGCGCCGCTAGGACCCTATAGTGGAAGGACACCCTCCCTTGACTCTGATGTCTTTCGAATAAGGCGGCCAGCTCCCGATCAAAATCGGGCTTCTTCGCCACCCCCAGCGCGACGAACGAGCTCGAATAGACGCGGCCGAAGAATTCGTCCCGGTTCATGGTCTGAATGTGCCCGAATCGCGCCTCGTTGTATTCCTTGATGCCGGCATGGGAGCGCAGCAGGGCCAGGACCGAATCCGGCTTGGGTATATCCTTATATTCGGCGGAGTAATGCCTGAGCAAGCCCTCGTACTCCTCGAGCAACGGGGTGGTTTCCCTGATATTCCAGAACGCGCAGCAGCAGCCTTCGGGCCGGAGGATACGCGAAAATTCCGCCAGGGCAGGGTCCAACGGGAACCAGTGAAACGCCTGAGCGGCGATGACCAGGTCGAATAAGGAGTCCCTGAGGCCGGTCGCGGAGGAATCCCCCTTGAAGAAGGAGCCCGAGCCTCGGCGAGCCTCCGAAAGCATGTCCTCATTGGGATCGACGCCGACCGCGTCAAAGCCCCTCGCGAGGAACAAACGCGTCGAAATGCCGGTGCCGCATCCGATATCCGCCATGCGAGAGCCGGGCCGCAATCGGGCCTGCTCGACGATCCAATCGACGAGTTGAGGGGGATAACCGGGCCGGAATCGGGAATAGCCGCGGGCCAGGCCGGAGAAACGCTCTTTGGGGTCCTTGATCACGAGTCGATGACGGAAAGGATGGCGCCCGGGAAATAATAGCGCAGGATCTTCTCATAGGCCCGGCCCTTTTCCGCCTGTCTGCGCGCGCCCCACTGGCATAGGCCCACCCCATGACCCATCCCCTGCCCGACCAGCTCGTATCCCTTGGCGCGTCGCCGGATGGCGCTGATGCGAGCGCTCTTGAGCTCGGTATTGCCTAGCGCGCGGCGCAGCTCGATGGCTGGCACATGAACGGTCTCCTCCGCGATCCTGACGAGGAACTCCTGCACGTAGCCCGCATTGTTCCGGCGCTTGATCGCGAAACGGCGCAAAGGCCCCATCACGGCGCTGCCCACGGCCGCCACGATATCGGAGTCCTGGAAATAGGCGATCCAGCGAGCGTGCGGGGATGTCTGGCAGTAGCGATCCCGAACGCCACGCAAGGGATCGGGGGTCTTGGACTCAGAGCCCCAGACGAAGCGGGGGTCCACTGTGTGACCACCGCAGCAGGAATGATAATAGACGTTGAGTATCTCGCCCTTCCAACCCAATACCTCTCCGCGAGTCCGCTTCACGGCCTCGCGGATCGAGGGGGCGACCTCTTCCAGCCCCCGATAGACCTGCGAGCGCGTGTCCGAGGTGAGATCGAACCCCATCTTACGGTATTTGCCGAGATGGGTGTAGGCGAAGGTCCGGGCGACCACCGCTTGGCTCTTGAGCGCCTCGAGCGGCCAGCTAGGATCCATCTCGTGGGGGAGAACGCCCATCAGATAGGTTTCGATGCCGATCTCCTCGATCGCGGTGAGCTGACCGGACCCGCTCGCCCTGACGATGATGTCCCCGCGATATCTGCGGTTGCCTATCAGCAGCGAGGAGCCGTCCTTGGGACGGAGCCGTATCTCCTCGGGAAGCTCCAGGTTTCCCAAACGCAACCCGCCCTCGGAGGGCTCCAGGCGGTAGCGGGCTCCCCCGGAGAGCGAGGAGGCTCCAGACGGGGCGCCGGACATGGCGAACTCCCCGTCTATCGAAAACTCCAGCGCGTGGGCCCCGGGAACGATCCCGATCTGGATGAGGCGGTCAGGCGCGGCGCCCTCGGAACGGAGGGGAATGGACAAGAGCAGCGCCAACAGAGGGACAGCCCACTTCATCACAAGAGCTCGAGATCTTGTTTGGGAGCCTTCAATCCCAGATGGGAATAGGCCTTCGGGGTCGCGGTCCGACCGCGGGGCGTCCTGGCCATGAAGCCGGCTTGTATCAAGAAGGGCTCGATCACGTCCGTGAGGGTATCGAGTTCCTCGTTGGAAGCAATCGCCAGGTTCTCCACTCCGACCGGCCCGCCTGCGAATTTCTCGATAACCGCCAGCAGCAGCCGGCGATCAGAGGCGTCCAAGCCCTCGGCGTCGACCTCCAAGCGTTCGAGCGCGTATTCAGCTACGGGGCCCGTGATCACGCCGTCGCCCTTGACCTGGGCGAAATCGCGCACCCGGCGCAACAGGCGATTGGCGATGCGGGGAGTGCCGCGGCATCTCCGGGCGATCACCGAAGCGCCTTGGGGATCGGCCGGAATGCCGAGAATCGAGGCGGATCTGTTGACTATGGCCTCGAGCTCCGCCGGCTCGTAGAAGCCCAATTGGCCGATGATGCCGAATCGGTCGCGTAGAGGTCCGGTCAACAGCCCCGCGCGGGTGGTCGCTCCCACCAAGGTAAAACGCGGGATGGAAAGCTTGAGCGTCGAGGCCGCGGGGCCCTTGCCCGTGGAGATGAAGAAGGTGAAATCCTCCATCACGGGATAAAGCGCCTCCTCCACCAAGGGATTGAGGCGATGTATCTCATCAATGAAGAAAACGTCCCCGTCGGACAGATCGGTCAGTATCGCGGCCAGATCCCCCACGCGCTCGAGTATGGGCCCGGACGCGGTGCGAAGGTTGACGCCCATCTCTCGAGCCATGATGTTGGCGAGCGTCGTCTTTCCCAAGCCGGGAGGAGAATAAAACAGGCAATGGTCGAGAGGCTCCTGGCGCTTGCGAGCCGCCTCCAAGAACACCCGCAGATTGCTCTTGAGCTTTTCCTGGCCGATGAACTCCTCGAGAGAGCGCGGCCTGAGAGCGCGGTCGAATCCCTCATCCTCGGGGCTGACCGCGGCTGAAAGCACGTCGCGTTGGGCCTTCGATTGAGCTTGGCTCATAATTTTTTAAGGGCCAGGCGGATAATAGCCTCGACGGCCAAGGCCTGCCCACCCGCTTCCTCGGCCACGGCCGAAAGCGCCGCCTTGGCTTCCGATGGCTTGTATCCCAGCGAGGCCAGCGCATTAAGGGCCTGAGACAAAGCGTTGGTGGGCAGCTCTCCCTGGGAGGAGCGAGCGAGCTTTTCCGCCCCGATTACGGGCACGGTCTCCAGCTTGTCCTTGAGGCTCTCGATGAGGCGGTCCGCGGTCTTCTTGGTGAATCCGAACACCGTCGTCAAAAGCTGCGTATCCTTGTCCAATATGGCCCGGCGGAAATCCGGAAGAGATCTGGAAGCTTTGTCCAAATATTCCAAGGCCTTCTTGGCCCCGGTAGAAGGGACCTCGTCCTTCAAGGCCATGAACATCTGCTTTTCGGCGGCCGTGAGGAAGCCATAGAGCGTCTCGCCGCCGCCGTAAAGACCGTAGGAGGGGACAACAAGAAGAAAGGCCTGCCCACCCGGGTCAGGCAAGGCATGCGCGGTCGCCCGCGTGACAAGGACCTCGTAACCGACCCCACCCGCCTCCAGCACCACGACGGAGTCATCCTTGCCCAGCACGGTTCCCCGCAGACTGGCGATCATCCCCGTGCCGCCTTTCGTCGCCAAGAATCGAGCACCTTGAGCCTCTGGAAACGGCTGGTCCTCAGATGGCAAAGCGCGATAGCGGCCGCGTCGGCCACATCATCCGGTCTGAGGGCTTCGTTGAGCCTCAGCGAAGCCTTGACCGCCCCCTGCATTTGGGATTTGTCCGCCTGCCCGCTTCCGGTCAGCGTCATCTTGACCGTCCGGGGATTGTACTCGCATACGGGCCGTCCGGCCTGTGCGGCGGCCAAGAGCACCACGCCGCGCGCCTGCAAGGTTCCCCGTATCGTATGAGCCGCCTTCAGAAAAAACATCTCTTCTATGGCCACCGTGGATGGCTGATGCCTGGCCACGATGTCGGAAAGAGCCGCGTGGATCTGACGGAGCCTCTCAGGCAACGCGACACGAGGGGAGGTGCGGACCAACCCACACTCGAGAAGCCTCGTCTCATTATTGCGGACCTCGACCAAGGCCCATCCTGTTTCCGAGACGCCTGGATCGACTCCAAGAACCGGGCCGCTGCCGCTCAGCGGGCTCATCCCAGCTTTGACAGGACTTGATCGGGTATATCGAAATTCGCGTAGACGTTCTTGACGTCGTCGTGCTCTTCCAGCAACTCGATGAGTTTCAGCACTTTCGGCGCATTAGCCTCATCGACCGGAACCGTGGTGTCAGGCTTCATGGTCAGCTCCGCGGCGGAGACGGGAATGTTGGCGGCCTTTAGGCCGTCCCTGACCTTCTCGAAATCCTTCGGATCGGTGTATATCTCGTAGCTCTCGTCCGCGTCTGTGACCACGTCATCGGCCCCAAGGTCCAAGGCCTGTCCGATGAGAGTATCCTCGTCCTTGACCTGCGCCTTGGGAACGGAAACAAATCCCTTGGGCTTGAACATCCATGCCACGCAGCCGGCTTCGCCCTTATTGCCCCCGTTTTTCGTGAAAAGCGTCGCTATCTCGGAACCGGTGCGATTGCGATTGTCGGTGGTCACCTCGACCAATATGGCCACTCCGGCCGGGCCGTAGCCCTCGTAGGTCAGCTCCTCGTAGACCACGCCGGGAATCTCGCCGGTGCCGCGCATGATGGCGCGCTTGATGTTCTCGGCGGGCATGTTGGCGGCCTTGGCGTCGTCGACCGCTCGGCGAAGGCGCGGGTTAAAACCCGGATCGCCGCCTCCCATCTTGGCCGCGATCGTGATCTCCCGGCTGATCTTGGTCCAGACCTTGCCGCGCTTGGCGTCGACAATGGCCTTTTTGTGCTTGATGCCCGCCCAGTGGGAATGACCGCCCATAGCTTCGTTATTTTAACAAAACCAGGGGCCGGCCGCCAGGAAAACGAAGCCTATTGAAGCTCCTGAAGAATAGCCTCTTTAGCCGCGGGATTGAGATCGTTGAACTGCGTCTCGTAGACGAGGCTTGCCGCGTTCTGCTTCTTGGCGCGCAAGTACCAGATATAGGCGCGCGCCAACATAGTCTCCGCCTCTTCGGCTTGGCCTTTGCCTCGGAGCCCCTTGGAGATAGCGAGCATGAGTTTGGCCATTTCCATCTGCGCCGAGCCATGGCCTCGCTCCGCCGCCGCCGCGATCATCTTCCGGCCCTCAAGATCGGGAGGCGTCTGCTTGAGCTTGGCGACGCCGTCGGTGAAAAGTGCGACGGACGAGACCTCTTCGTAACGGGGCTTGGCGGATCTGGCCAGGAAAGCCTCGACAGCAGGGATATCCCCCGCCGAAGGAGCTCCTGCCTTGGCCGTGCCGACGGTCGATTGCCTCCTCGGCTCCCCGGCCTGCGCCGGCTCACTTGGCCCTAAGAGCGCCTTGCCCCGCTCCAAGCGTGCCTCGATGTAAGCTGTCTCGGACTCAAGCAACGCAGCCCGCGCTTGCCCGCCGAAAGCCGCCAACAACTGGGACATCTCCGCGAAGGCGGCAGAGGCTTCATCAAACGACACCTGAGCCAGACCCGCCTTCATCGCCTCTCCGATCCTCGACGCGCTTTCCCGCATCTCCTTTTCGGCTTCCGTTTGCGCCTTCGAAATCAGATCGCCGATCCTGGCCTTGGCTTGGTCATCTGCCAATAATTCGACCCCAGCGGACGGCGCGTTTTCGAATTGCTCGGCCAGGGAAGGCTCGCTCTCGACCAGTTTCTGATAGGCTGGACCGAGAATCACGGCTAGGCGCTCAGCATCGCCAAGGCCGGCTCCCAATCTATCGACAAAGGCCGTCATCGCCCCTTGGCTCCGATACGGGTTCGCCCCGGGAGAAGAGTAGAGCGCCTGAAAGACGGAGACAAAGCGCGCCGGCGCCGGCTTATGGGGGAAATAGGTCTTTACCGGGGAGGCCTGGAGCCCCATGTGCGACAGGGATAAAGCGATGGCGAGGGACGAGGTTAGGATTTTCATGCGCCCACTATATAATTTGGAATTGACCCGGGCCCATTGGTCACCATGCAGCTCTCTCGATGGGCCTATGCGTACTTAGGCCTAATGGGTCGGCGGCTCCTCCCTGAATTTTGTAAACTGAGCGTGGAAACGATTTGGGCCCGTACCCTCCGGGTACTGGGCTTGTTGACAGATACGATTTGGGCCCGCGCTTAACGGCAAGCACAGGGCCTATCAACGGAAACGATTTGGGCCCGCGCTTAACGGCAAGCACAGGGCCTATCAACGGAAACGATTTGGGCCCGTAGCTCAATGGATAGAGTATGTGGCTTCGAACCACAGGATCCGGGTTCGATTCCTGGCGGGCCCAGGGTTTATTTGTTGACAGGCCCTGTGCTTGCGCAGCAAGCGCGGGCCCAGTTATATTAAGGGGCCTTGTCCCCGAAGGGGGGATGGGGCCCACGCCATTTCAACCGAACCTGAAGTCGAACCTGAAAACCCCGGCCTAGGCCTTTTGAACCAGAGGAGCTCTTCCCCAATAGGCCCTTTGCCCCGATACGAATCCTCCGCATACTTCCCGCATGACTACTCTTGCCCTGCTGTTGACGGTGTTGTTTGATCTCTCGGCGTCGCAAGTCCAACCGGCGGCCGCCAATGAATTCACGCCGCGCTCCTTCGACGAGATCATCGCCTCGAAGGAGGCCTGCCATATGTTTTTTTCCGTCACGCTGTTCGATATGCAGATGGATACGAGCTATTTGTGGGATTCGGATACACCCTGGAGCCGCTCTCGGTGATGCAACGCATATCCGTTCGCATTGAAATTGGTCTTCGAACGCAGGGAAGGCGATATCGTGCACGCGCTCGACCAATTCGGAGGGCACTGGGAATCCACGATAAATCGCATGTCCGCTTATACGGTCCTCAGGCCCACGCATAAGGGGTATTTGATGGGCACCGAATGCGGGCAGGTGCAAGCTTTCCCGATGGGAACAGCCGTGGTGTTGACGGATTCCGCGCTGGAGCAGGCCCAGACCATCGCTCGCTTAACCGAGGAGATCACTGATCCCAGCCGCAGTTATCGAGCCCGATTCCTAATCAGAAGGATTGCCCCCTATCTTCAGCCGCGGCCTTAGCCGATTTCTCCAGCTCCATCCCAGGTATTTGTTTTCCTTTAACCTCCACGCAATAATTCCGTAAATATCACGCTTTACCCTAATAAGATGCGGGGCCTATCGGCCTTTTTTATCGCATTCGCCTCATTTTCTTTCGCCGCGCCGGGGGCCGACCTTCCGGGTTTGAGCAACGACTCGCCCGCTCTCGGCCGCAAGGCGTTGGCGGTGCTCAGCAAGCATTTCGCGGATCCCGATCCAGAGGTGCGAGCGGCGGTGGCCGCGCTATGGGGCGAGATAGGCAACCCGGCGGCCGCGCCGGCCCTGCAAAGGGCTCTCAAGGATAGGGACGTTCATGTCAGGCTTGAGGCGGCCTATAGCCTCCATCGACTGGGCCACGAGGCCGGGATCGCGGGGCTCGAGGCCATAGTCCGCCAGGGCAAGGCATCGGGCGAGACCTTAACGCCGGCCGAGGAGCTCAAGCTCCTGGCCAAGAACAAGGCTCGCATCCGGGCCATCCAAAGGCTTTCCGAAATCGGGGGCGAGCGGGCGGTCGAGCTCTTCGAGCGGACTCTGCGCGATCCCTCGGGAGCGGTGCGCGACGCAACGGCCGTGGCCTTGGCGCGCATGGGGCTCGACGAGTTCGCGCGGCAATTCCTGGACGCGGCCGCGCATTCGGACCAATCCGTGCGCGCCGCCGCGATGCAGGCGCTCTCCGAGATCGGCGGAGGCGACGCCCTCGAGGCGTTGCAAAGGGCGGCCTCGGACCCGTCCATCGCTGTGAGACTCGAGGCCCTTAAGGGTCTGGGGCGATTCTCCGATCCCCAGGCGATCGTCCTCCTGGTCAGGAGCGTGAAAGACGAGGACGCGCGGATACGCTCCAAAGCCCTGGGATCCCTGGCCGAGATGACCGACGAGGGAAGCATTCCAGTCTTGCGGGATGTGCTCCTGGAACACAAGGCCCCCGAGATACAGCTTCGAGCCCTGCGCGGGCTGGCCTTGCGGGGCCAGTCGGTCGAGCTCGACCTGGCGGCCGCGGCGATCAGGCAGAAGGACCAGGATCTCAAGCAGCTGGCCCTGCAGCTCTTGCGAGCCTCGGAATCGCCTCTCTCGAACGACTTGCTGCAGGAGATGATGGAGCAGGACCCGGAGCCTCGCTTTCGCGTCCAGGCCGCGGCCATACTAGTGAGGCGCCTCCAAAAGCCGGCGCGAAAGACATGAAGACCGCGCTGATCATCGCCTTGCTCGGTCTTGCGTGCGGCCGGGCTTCCGCGATCAGGCCCGCGGAGGAATCGCGCCGCGACGCCAAGAGATTCGGCTTGGATCGCCAAAATGAGCCCGGCCCATCTCCCTCCCGAGCCCGGGTTCGCGAGGCGATCGAGAGCTTCAACTCGTCGCGGGACGGGATCATTCCCTCGATCTTCGGGCGCTCAAGGCCGCCGCGCAGCGCGGATGAGAACGCCCGGCGTTTCCTGGGCCGCTCGAGAGCGGCCGTGGGAATCGATCCCGCCGAGCTCTCGCTCGAGCGCCAGACCGCCGGAGCCGGACAAAACCACGTACTGTACCGCCAGACCTTTCGAGGGTTGCCGGTCGAGTTCGCCCGCGTCAAAGTGCACTTGGACCAGTCGGGATCGGTATTGGACCTGGATTCCAGTTATGAGCAACGCATCCCGTTGGACATCAATCCCTCTTTCCCGGAACGTGACGCCGCCCGGATCGTGGGACAGGACTGCGGCATAGAGCCCGCCTCGCCGGGCCAGCTCGTCGTCTTCCCGGAACCGCGAGGCGGGGGGATACGCCTGGCCTGGAAGCACTCGGTACGCAAGCCGGGCGCCTTATGGCGTTATTACGTGGACGCGCATACCGGCAGGCTGCTCCTGCGCTACAACGATCTCCGCATGGCCTGCGCCAGCTCCGGGCTGGTCCAAGGCATGGTCTATGACGTCGATCCCATCGCGGACGGCCGCCCGAGCCAGGCTCCGGCGCAGCGGCGTTTCAACCGGCAAAGGGTCTACATCGCCAGCGACGCCAATGTCGCCGAGACCGACTCCGACCCGACCCAGGGCTCTGGTTTCTATTGTCACACCGCGGCCACGGGACGCATCTTCACCCAGCTGCAAGGCTCCTTCGTCAACGTATCGAACTTCGCGGGCAGAAGCCTTCATCATGACAATGGCGGACAATGGTTGACGGCCGCCGCTTCGCTCTCCTCGCCCAATCCCTATCCCGCCGACGCGGACTTAAGCGCGACCATCGATCTTTCCGCCATTCCGAGCGCGGTGAAGGTGTTGCCGGTGTTCTCGGCCTTCAACGTGGGCGCGATCACCCCGGGCCCGCCCGGATTCGGCTCGGACGTGACCGATAACGATCAGGTGACGCTCTTGGACGGCTCCGGCAGGCCGATCGCCGCTTATCTCGGCAATCTGGGAGCCTTCCACGGCGCCGGAGCCCCCGGCCGCCTATTGCGCCTGCGCCTGAGATCCAACTCCTCGGGACAGCAGAGCGGCTATTCGGTGTCGGCGTCGAGCTATCTCGTGCTCAATGCCGGCACGGGGGACCCGAACGTGCTTTGGGTCGCCTCGAGGACGGCCTCGGGCCTGCGCAGCGAGATCAATCTCTTCTATCACCTCAACCTCATGCGGGATTATTTCACGGGAGTGGACCGATCGAGCCAAGCCCTCGCCAACGCTCCCGTCAACGCGATCGCACTGGTCGGCCCCGACATCCTCAACGCCTTTTATGATCCGGACTACGACAACCTGCTCTTCGGCGACGGAGGGGTCACGCCCAACGACCTCTTCACCGACGACGCCACGGTGCCCCGGCATGAGTACACCCACTATGTGCTGGAAAAGATCTTTTCCATCCAGAATTTCGGGCAGGCCGGCGCCATTTCCGAGGCCGTCGCCGACTATTTCGCCGCCTCCTCGCTCAATCGCAGCTCCATCGCTCCGTTCACCAACACCGGATTTACCAGCCCTCCCAGCTATACCGCTCTGAGAGAGCTCGACTGCCCGGCCCTCACCTCATGCCGGGTGCTGACGAGCTCCAACTGGAACGGAGAAATACACGACGACAGCCTATTCCTGAGCCAGGCCCTGTGGGAGATCCGCGCCGCGGTCGGAAACGGCTGCGCCGACCAGATGGTGTTCCAGTCCATGCTCTCCTTCCCGGAAAGTTTCCAGGAGTTCATCCGGGGGATGGAGCGGGCGCATTCTTCCATCTCGGCCTGCGGGGGAAGCAATTTCGCGACCCAGGTCAACCCCAGGTTCACCGCCCACGGCCTGCCCCTGGGCGCGGGCACAAACGATCCCTATGACACGGCCTCCGAGCATAATGACGGCTTCGAGACGGCGGTCGACGCGACGGAGCTCGGCAACATCTCGGGAACCATACACCCGGCCGGGGACGTCGATTTCTTCACCTTCGGCGCCGGGGCGGGGATGGTCACGGTGACGCTGAACCTGCCGGCCGACGGCTTATATTTCAAGGGCTACCAGCTCACCCTCTTCGACCGGCAACGTCGCGCCCTGTCCGTGACCCCGACCGTCTTCGACGGCCCTAACGGCAATGAGGTGGGGCTTTGCGGGACCTCCGATTGCCGCATCAGCCAGGCGCGGGTTCAAATCAGCTATAACGCCTCCCAAGCGAATCAATATTTCGTGCAGATCGCCGGCGGTCCGACCGAGGCCGGAGAGTCGAATTCCGGCGTCAACTCCGCCACCGCCTATGGCTTGATACTGGACTATCCCAGGACTGGCGCGCTCACGGCCGGTGTGGTCAACGCGGCCTTCGACAACGATAGGATCGAGTTCTCGGTGAGGGTCGCGAGCTTCGTCCGCACCCAGGACTATCAATTCGCCAGCGCCCAACTCCGGGACCAATCCCGGCTGCCCGTCAGCCGTACGCTTACCCACAGTCCGGCCCTATCCACGGATCTGATGACCGTGCTCTCATCGACCAACGCGCTAGGCGAGATTCGAGGAACCTTGTCCCTGGTCCCGGGGTTCGCCTCCCGTCTTCCCTCCGTCGGAACCGTGCATCTCGAGGTGTTCGCCACCAATACCTACGGCCAAACCGTCTCGCTCGGGCTCTCCCGGCCGTTCAACCTTTCGACCGCGGGGACCGATCTCAAAGCCTTCAACAACGTGTTCAATCCCCGCAAGGGCGAGCGAGCGGTGATCAAGTATTCGGTCGGCAGCGCGGGGAGGGCGAGCTTGAGGCTCTATGCCATCAACGGCGCCTTCGTGGCCACGCTCTTTGACGGGGATGTGTCCGCGGGCAAGGGCTCGGTCGAATGGAGCGGGCTCAATTCCACCGGGCAGACCGTGGCCAGCGGCGTCTATGTGGTGGAGCTCAAGGCTTCCGGCGTCAGGCAGACCCGCAAATTGGCGGTCGTGAAATGACCCTGAGGCTGCGAGCGAAGCGGACTCTTTGGCTGGCCGCGATGCTGGCGGCCGGAGGCGTTCAGGCTCGCGAAAGCCCCGGGACTACCGCGGCTCCGGTGCTGCAGATACCGGTGGGAAGCCGTCCCGCCGGCATGGCCGGGGCCTTCACGGCCGTGGCCGAAGGCCCCTACGGCATGCACTACAATCCGGCCGGCCTCTCGCGCTCAGACGGGCACGAGCTCGCCTTCGGCTTCGTCTCCGGCTTCGCGGGCAACCGCCTGCAGCAACTGGGCTACGCGGGTCCGCTGCGCTATCCAGGCATATTCTCCCAGGGAGCGACGGGCCTCGGGTTCGGCTTGATCTACTCTCAAAGCGGCAACATCGAGGTCAACCGTCTCAACTCCGACGGCTCGCTTCAGTCATCCTCAGAGCTCGACGCCGGCTCGGATCTGGTGCTCTCCGGCGCCTACTCCGAGAGGCTCGGCGAGACGCCTCTGAACATCATCAGCCGCGATGATTGCGCTCTCTCCCATTCCATCGGAGCCGCGGCGAAATTCATCAGATCCACCCTCGTCGAGCAGTATCACGCCAATGCCTTGGCGGCGGACCTCGGCTATCTGGCTGAATGCCGGGAGTTGGGGCTGAGCGCTGGGGCGGTAGCGCAGCATTTCGGCCAGAAAATGCGCTTCATCGATGAGGCCGATCCGCTTCCGGCCACGCTGAGGACGGGCCTGGCCCTGCGTCGCGCCTGGGCCCAGGGGCAATTCCTCGCGGCGGGAGACGCCCAATACCTGCTCCACGAGAAACAAATCCAAGGCTTATTGGGACTCGAGTATCAATGGCAAGGCCGCTTCGCGGGTCGGGCCGGCTATCGTCTTCAGGATGGAGCTCCCGGGTTGACTCTGGGCTTCGGCTTGCGCTGGGAACGTTTCCTGATCGATTACGCCTGGGAGATGGCCGAGGCCTTGAGCCATTCTCATCGCTTCAGCCTTTCATACCGCTTCGGACCTCCTCCGAGGCGGGAATCCCAAAGAGGCGCGGGCCCGCGAAGGGAGAGCCCCCATCGATACGATGAGAGCCCGGAACCGGCGTCCGTGGACACTTCGGCCGAGCCTCCGCCTCGGCGCCGATCCCGTCCGATCCCGCCGCCTGAGCCGAACGATCCCCTGCCCGGCTGGATCTACTAGGCTGCGGCCTCCTCCTCGTCGCGCTCGGCTCTCTTGCGATCGGTGGTCTTGAGTATCTTCTTTCGCAGCCTTAGGCTCTTGGGCGTCACCTCGACGAGCTCGGTGGCATCGATGAACTCAAGGGCTTGCTCGAGCGTCAACTGCGTGGACGGAGTCAAGTCGATGGCCTCATCGCTGGCCTTGGAGCGCATATTGGTCAGAGCCTTGGCCTTGCAGGGGTTGACGACGAGATCGTTGTCCCTGGCATTGGCTCCGACGATCATCCCCTCATAGACATCGACCCCGGGACCCACGAAGAGGGTGCCGCGTTCCTGGAGATTGAACAAGGCATAACCGGTGGTACGCCCTTTCTCCATCGCGATCAAGACCCCGTTGGCGCGCCGAGCCGGATCCCCTCCCTTGGGGCCGTAGCCGTGAAAGCTGTGATGCATGAGGCCCAGGCCTCGGGTCATGGTCAAGAGCTCCGACTTGAAACCCATCAAGCCGCGGGAAGGGATGATATATTCGAGACGGACCCGTTCGCTTCCCTCGGGAATCATATTGCTCATCTGCCCCAAGCGGCGCCCCAGGCTCTCGATCACCGCGCCTTGGTATTCCGCGGGAACGTCGACCACCAAATGCTCTTGAGGCTCCTCCCACTGTCCTTCGACCTGCTTGAATATGACCTCGGGCCGGGACACCGATAGCTCGTAGCCCTCTCGTCTCATGGTCTCGATGAGAACGGCGAGATGGAGCTCGCCCCGGCCCGATACCTTGAAATGTCCTTCGCCCTCGAGCGATTCTATCTTCAAGCCCACATTGACCTGCTGCTCCTTAAGAAGCCTCTCCTTAAGATGGCGGCTCGTGACGAAGCGCCCCTCCAGGCCGGACAGGGGGCTGTTGTTGACCATGAACTCCATCGATAAAGTGGGCTCGTCGATCTCGAGGGGAGGCAAGGCCAGGGGGTTTTCGGCCGAGGTGATGGTATCGCCCACGTTGACCCCTTCAAGTCCCGCCACGGCCACGATATCTCCCGCCTTAGCCGAATTCACGTCGCGGCGACTCAGGCCGAAATACTGTTGGAGCATGGTGATCTTCCCGGTAACGACCTGCCCTCCCGGTTTGACCAGGGCGGCCGCCTGATTCTTGGCGAGCGAACCGTTGACTATGCGGCCAATGCCGATCCGGCCGAGATAGTGGCTGTAATCGAGCATCGTCACGAGGGCCTGCAGAGGCTTGCCGGGATCGACCAGCGGGCCCGGCACGCTCGACAGTATGGTCTCGAAAAGCGGCGACATGTCTTGGCCCGGCTTGCCTGCCTCGAGACTCACCCAGCCTTGGCGTCCCGCGGCGTAGACCACCGGAAAGTCGAGCTGGGGGTCGCTGGCGCCCAAGTCGATGAAGAGATCGAAGATCTTGTCGAGAGCCTCGCTCGGCCTGACATTCGGACGATCCATCTTGTTGATCACTACGATCGGGCGAAGCCCTAATGAAAGGGCCTTGCGTAGCACGAAGCGCGTCTGAGGCATCGGCCCTTCCACCGCATCGACCAGGAGCAGGGCCCCGTCGACCATCTTGAGAATGCGCTCGACCTCCGACCCGAA
The DNA here is from genome assembly GCA_016207665.1 of Elusimicrobiota bacterium. Lineage (GTDB taxonomy): Bacteria > Elusimicrobiota > Elusimicrobia > UBA1565 > UBA9628 > JACQPG01. The sequence continues at coordinate 15,247 of JACQPG010000097.1, forward strand.
GTCCGCGTGGCCCGGGGTGTCCACGATGTTGATGGTCACGCCCCTGTAAGGAACCGAAGTGTTCTTGGCCAGGATGGTGATGCCACGCTCCCGTTCGAGCTCGTTGGAATCCAGCACCTGCTCCTGGGCCTCATCGGCCTTGACGGTGAAGGTCCCGGTCTGTTTGAGCATGGCGTCGACCAACGTCGTCTTGCCGTGGTCGACGTGCGCAATGATGGCGATGTTGCGCAGGTCAGGCCTGCGAGATGGCTCGCTCACTGGGCGGGAATATTGCTGAAATCGAGGACGGCCTCGATCTCCACGGGAAGGGAGGGAGGAGGGGGAAGCTTGCCTGATTCCCTTTCGTCGATGCGGTCGAACCCGTCGCCTAGCATGGCGATAGGCACTCTCCAGTGGCCCTTATGCAGGCGCCCGTGTTTGTCTTTGACCGTAGGGACCAGGGGCGCGAGAGCGACATATTGCGCGTTGACCTCGAGGATCTCGCCCGAAGCCTTGCCAACCTGTATGATCTTGCCGGGCGCCAGATCGTCATTGTACCGGTTCCACCACCATTGGACGATGGCCTTGATCGTCTTGTTGGTCGCGACCACGGCCGCGGCCCCGATGGCGCCCTCTCCCATCCTCAAGCGATTGGGCGCTGTTCCTGTGTAGAAGAGGCCGAAATAAGCCCCTCCCACGTAAACCAGGAATTGGGTGAAAAATTTGACATATTGAACGATCTGGCGATGTCGCGGCTTTTCCAACCAGCCCTTGGCTTGAGCGAAGCGCTCGATGAGACCGCGCAACCACTGGTCGAAGAAATAGGTGACGGATAAGAGCGAGGCGAATTGCATCCAGGGGAAGGCCCTCTGGAGCGGAGCCCAGTCGACCAGGCCCTGCAGCCAAGGCAAGCCGTAAAAGACCACTACCGACAGGCCGAGCCAGCGGAAAATCCGTCCTAGATCCACGTTGCTGGGGCGAGTCGCGAATCCCACCGCGCTCCAGAAGGACTTCAGGAAATTGACCTTCGGCAGCTCTACGACGGGCGGTTCCAGCTCGAAGGGGCGCGCCACGAACACGGGAGCCTGTTGCAAGGTCAGATAGGGCTTCTTCGCATAGGATTGCTCAAACAAATCCAGGCGATACTCCCGCAGATTGTCGAAGCCGGCGAACTGATAGGTTTTACCGTCGATGATGATGTAATCGCCTATCAGGATCGGCCGATTGAGCACGAATTTGAAGCCCTCGGCGGGATTGCCGACCAGGTCCTCCGCCGCGACGAAGGCCGCCATGGTGCCGAGCCCCGCCCCCGCCAAGAACGCCAAAGCCTGATTATTGATCTGCAATCCCAGAAAGGCCACCGTCGCCAACAATAATGTCGTGGCCCACCCGCGCACCTTTCGCGTCTTCTTCGCATCCCAGCCCGCCTGCATGGCCCATTTGGTGATCGCCCAATGCAGCAACCTGTGCCCGCCGAATGTCCCTCCGATCAGAAAAACCGGATGCAGGAAAGCTTGGTACCTCTGATAAAAGGAAGCCGCCCAAGTCCAAACCGACTGAAGCGTGGGAGCTAAAGACGGTTCCAGCTGAGCTGCCACCAGGACCAAGGGGGCGACGCTATAGAAGACGGCGGAGCGAGGACGCGCCCGGGAGACTCCGCTCGGACGTCCCAGGGACTGGCCGGAGGCGCCCTCTCGGCCCGCGACCGCCCTCTGTGATTCGGCTGTCTCGAAGTCTTGCTCGGACCAAGCATGATCCAGACGAGCCTTGGACCGATGGGGATCCTCTTCCGGGTTCAGCGAAAGCTGCGCCTCCTGGGCGCCCGCGCTCAATCGGCCTGAAGCGGACTCGAGGATCGGCGTTTCGCCTTCAAGCGCGAGGGGCTGCCGCCCTGCCGGTCCTGGAAGGTTCCCCGGTTGCCGTCTTAAGCCCTCGAAAATCCGCGGAGCTCCGCGGAATGGGCGAGTCGAAATGACTCGTGGACCCTGGCGATGATTAAGTCGCGATCCGAACTGTTGAGCGGCCGAGGCCAAGGATGCTTGAAAGGCCAAAGAAACGGCCACGAGAACGCTCAGGATACCGCGAATCATGCCATAGCTCATTCTGGCATGCTACAAACTTAAGGAAAGGATGGCCTGGGCCCAATGGCCCAAGGCGTCATCGCCAATAGTCCTAACGCGCGGATGGGCCGGCTAGAAAAGAAGAAAGCCACCTCGCGATCGTCATCATGATGATGCGGTGGCTTTCGACTCATGTTAGCAAATGCGCGCCGCCGGCGCAAGATTTCTTATAATAAACGGGCGATGAATCATTACGCCGCCCTTCGACGCGGCCTCGAGAAACGCCTGCCCGACGGCCTGATACTCCTCTCCGGCGGCAATCCCATAACACGCAATTTCGACGTGGATTTCGCTTTCCGCCAAAGATCGGACTTCCTTTATCTTACCGGAGTCGAGGAGCCCGGCTGCCTCTTGCTCATCGACCCGGCCAAGAGGCGGCATACGCTCTTCATGCCGCGCCTGGATAATCATCACCGCGTGTGGCTGGGGGATGTGCCCGATCCCAAGGAAGCCAAATCGCTTTACGGGATCGCGCGGGTGTTGTATGCCGATCGACTTGAATCCGAGCTGCGCCGCGCTCGCGGAAGGTATCGCAAGGTCTATGCTGACGCCGAGGCCTACAAACGGGCCGGCAAGATCCTAAGGCTCGCCAACAGGGGGGCGGAGCTTCGCGACGCGCTCGATGAGCTCAGAGCCGTCAAGACGAGCGGGGAGATCGAGCTCATGCGCCGCGCCAGCGCCGTCTCCGGGCGCGCCCACATGGCGGCCATGCGCAGGGCTCGTCCGGGGCAGTTCGAATACGAGGTGCAGGCCGTCTTCGAGGCTGAATGCCTCAGGGCCGGGCTGAAGCATCTGGCCTACCCTTCGATCGTCGCTGCGGGAGTCAACGCCGCCGTCCTTCACTATCACGCCAACAATTCCCAGCTCAAGGATGGGGATCTGCTGCTCATAGACGCCGGCGCCGAGTGCGGCGGCTACGCCTCGGACATCACCCGCACCTTTCCGGTCAGCGGACGCTTCAGCGGACATCAGAAGGAGATCTATTCGATCGTTCTCGAGACCCAGAAAAAATGCATCGATAGGGCGAGACCGGGCGTGGTCTCGGCGGAACTGCATCTCTACTCGATGACCATCATCGCCGAAGGACTCAAATCCATGGGACTGCTGCGGGGAGACACCGACGGCCTGGTCGAATCGGGAGCGGTCCGGCTGTTTTATCCGCACGGTCTGACCCATATGCTGGGACTCGACGTCCATGACACCACGGGAGGCCGCAAGCGCCGGATGGCCAACCCCACCAAGGTCCCGGTGCGATTCGTCGCGAGGCTGGAGCCCGGCTTCGTGATCACCATGGAGCCCGGGATCTATTTCATCAAGGCGTTGCTCAACGATCGACCCCTCCGCCGCAAGCACAGGGATTCGGTCGATTTCGCCAAGGCGGAACAATATCTCGATTTCGGGGGCGTGCGCATCGAGGATGACGTGGTCGTGCAGCCCGACGGCCCGCCTCTCAATCTCACCTCCGTTCCCAAGGAAATCGACGATGTCGAGGCGCTCTGCGAGAGATGAGCTTAAGGCGCATATTTCTCCCAGCCTTGGTGCTGTTCGTCCTAACGATGACGGCGAGCTCCCAAGACCTCGGCTTCGAGGCCGTCTTCCCAAATCCGCGGTTTGGCGCCTTTGGGGACTCGCTTCTTTACGATTCGGGCCCGAGCGCTCCAGTAAGCGAGCCGTGGGACACGGTCTTGTTCCAAGGCCGGGGAGCGGGGGCTCAGGCGCGATTCGAGGTCAGCCGTTCCGGGCCCGGCGAGGCCGAGAACTGGGTGGAAGCCGATGTCACTCGCTATCCCAACGGACGTTTCTGGGGCAGGACCCGGCTCGAGCCGCGTCCAGGAGGAGTCAGGATCCGCGTCCTCGGCGGCGGTTCGGTCCGGGACGCGCTCGAGATATATAGCGTCGAGCTGTTCCTCTCCGAACCGATCGCCGCCTCTACCCCGGGCGCGGACGGCGAAAAGGCGGAATCCCCTGACCGGCCTTATGTCTTCGGCCGAGACTTCTGGCGGGCCAAACCGCCGAAAGAGCCTTATACTCCCCATCGACCTTGGCGCATCACGATCCATCACACCGCGGGATTGCGGCCGCGCACGCTCCCAGAGTCGATCGATGAGCTCCGCTTCACCCAGGATTTCCACCAGAACGGCCGCGGATGGAGCGATATCGCTTATCACTTCCTCATTGATCCCATGGGCCGAATATTCCGAGGGCGGCCCGAAGACGTGGAGGGGGCCCATACGGCCGAGAACAATCCGGGCAATATCGGCATCGCCTTGCTCGGCCATTATCATCCTCCCAAGAATCATGAGGTCAGTCCGGAGGCCCTCGCCGCTCTGTCGGCTCTGGCGCTCCACCTGGGGCGGCGCTATCGCGTCGACTCATCGAAGCTCATGGGCCATAGGGACTATCGGCCCACATCGTGTCCGGGAGACGGGGCTTACGGCTTGATCGAGATTCTCAGGAAGGAATGGCCGGCTTCTCCGCCGTTAAGCTTAATGCCTTTGCCAAGCTTGAAGCTGGCGGCCGATTGGTATAGCCGCTAAGGTCAGGCTCCAGAGCCAGGACAATGCCACGAGGCACTGGAAGCCGCTCCAGCCCCGGAGCATCCTCCAGATGGCCTTCGGCGGATCGGTCAACACCCAGAGCCCACGAGAGGTCTCGACCCTGTCGCGGCCGAGCACGCTCACCGCTCTGAATCTCTCGCGCTTGAGCGCGGCCAGCAATCTCCTCTCCCTCTCGGCCGAACCCCATCCTCGCCAACCCGGCAAGCGGATCACGTTCCAGGCGCAGGCGGCGGAACCCCAGCCATGGTTGTCGCTGGCGCCCGCCATGATCAGGCCGCGGGATCGACAGAGTTCTATGACGCGCCGCCGTTCATCAACGCCCATATCAAGAGATTTGGGGAAGGCGTTGAGTATCTCAAACCCATCGACGCCCCAATCGGCGAGTTCGTCCAGTCGGTCCCATGCCTTCTTCCAATACTCGGGCAAGGCCAATATAGTGAGGACCCCATGATCCCTTTCGCTGCGCTCGATGAAACGCCTGAGGCCCTCGGGCCCCGGGTAGGCGTCGGGGTCCAGGGAAGGCGAGGAGCCGAGCAACACGATGTGCAGCCCCTCGAGCCCCATCTCTCGTCCAACCAGAGTGGCATAGTCGCCGGCGCGCGCCCGCATAAGGGCGCCAGCCTCCCTGCCATGATCGGTCAAGAAACCCGCGCCATAACCCATCCGCTCATGCCAACGGGCGTTTTTCTCGGGTGAGAAATGCGATCGACCATCCCATGAGACGGAGCTATGAGAATGGAAATCGAAAGCGAGAAGCTCCGGGTCCTCGAGGACGAGCCGCGCGGCCGGACGGGATGTCGACGCCGTCCAGGCCAGGAACGACGCGAAGGCTCCGAAATAGACGGCGGCTGCCAGGCAACATGCGCGCCATGGGACGCGGCAGCGGCCCCATGCGAGCCAGATGATGAAAGGGAAACCGGCGACGACATAAGCTAGGAGGGCACCTAGTTGACTTAACCCGCTGCAGGTGAGCAGGTCGGCGAGCGAGGAAAAAGGGGTGAGAAGCAGGTGAGCGGCGGGAAATACGAGACCAGCTCCCGGGACCGGGACGCCCGTCGCCGCGTCTATGATCCGGGGATGAGGAAAGAAGCGAGACGCTAGGATAGCGACCGAGAAGGCGGCCGCGGCGGC
>JACQPG010000012.1 GCA_016207665.1 Elusimicrobiota bacterium
CTCCTCGATCAGGCCCTTCGCGAAGTGCTGACCGGAGAGGTGACGTGGAAGGAGATACAAAAGCACTCCGTCGCCAACGGCGTTTCCTCCGAGACCAACGGGAGCGAGGAAAAGGCTAAGCGATAGCCTTCGCGGCCCATGTCACCCCAGCGAGCCCCGCGCCGGGTCGTCTTGGGGATTACCGGCAGCATCGCGGCCTATAAGTCGGCCGAACTGGTGCGCCTCCTGAGTCGACAGGGCGTGGAGGTCCGTTGCGCCCTCAGCGAATCCGCGCGGCATTTCGTCGCGCCATTGACGCTGGCCGTGCTTTCCCGCCATCCCGTGGCCCAGAATCTCCATGACCCGTCGCTTTGGGATATGGCGCACCTGTCCTTGGCCGGTTGGGCTGAAATGATCCTGATCGCGCCCGCCACCGCGGATTTCATAGCTCGGCTGGCATCAGGAAGGGCCGAGGGCCTGCTCGACAGCCTGGTTTTGTCGGCGCGCGTGCCCATCGTGGTATGTCCCGCCATGGACTGCGAGATGTGGGAGCACAAGGCGACTCAGGCCAACGTGGCTCGCCTCAAGGATCTCGGCTATCATCTCTGGGGACCGGAGCGCGGCGAGTTGGCGAGCGGCAAGAAGGGATGGGGCCGGTTTATGGAGCCGGCCGACATCGCGCGCAAGGTCGGCCAGTGGCGCCTCAAAGGCTGAAGCTCCCGTCGCTGCGAGGCAAGACGGTCCTGATCACCTCCGGCCCGACTCGCGAACACCTCGACCCGATCCGATACCTCACCAACGCCTCTAGCGGCCGCATGGGCGCGGCCTTGGCCTCGCGGGCTCTGCGCCTGGGCGCCAGGGCCTGGGTGGTGAGCGGGCCGGCCGTGGCGCCCCTTCCCAAGGGCGCGCGGGTTTTCCCGGTCACCAGCGCCTTGCAGATGTATCGCCAGACGCTCAAGTTGTGGCGGCGGGCCGACGTGCTGGTCGGCGCGGCGGCCGTGTCGGATTGGCGTTTCACATCGATGGCGCCGCGCAAGATCAAGCGTGGGCCGAGTCCGCTTCATTTGACTTTGACTCCTAATCCCGATATCATCAAGGAAGTGGGACGCCGACGCGGCCGGTCGAGAAGGCCGATCTTGGTCGGCTTCGCCCTGGAGACTCACGAAATCCGGAGATTCGCCAGCGAGAAATTGCGCCGCAAGGGCCTCGACTTGGTGGTCGCCAACGGTCCGGCGAGCCTCTCGAGGGATAGCGGCAGCGCCCTGATCTTGGACCGGCAAGGCCGAGGCCGCTCCATTCTAGGCGCGTCAAAGGGACGCATCGCGGCGGCGGTTTTCCAGGAGATCCGCAGATTCCTATGAATGGGCCGAAACGAGACCTTATGGCGTTAGCCGGCGAGCTTCGCCGTAGGATCGCCTCGCCTGAGGCGGCCGAGGAATGCGCTCCCGCGCGCGGCCCGAAAACGGCGGCCGCCCGTCCCGCCCAGCCGCTCGATAAGGCGGCCGCCCTGGCGGTTTTGAGCGGGCAGGCCGAAGCCTGCCGCGCCTGCCCGTTGGGAGGCCAAAGGATCAGGTCGGTTTTTGGCGTGGGCTCGCCCGAGGCCAAGGTGATCTTCATCGGCGAGGGCCCCGGCTTCGAGGAGGACCGGAAGGGAGAACCTTTCGTGGGCAAGGCAGGTCAGCTGCTCGACCGCATATTGGCCTCTATCGGACTCTCGCGGCAGACCGTCTATATCGCCAACGTGGTCAAGTGCCACCCGATGAAGGACCCCTCGACTCCGGAGGCGCGGGGGAACGATCGCGCTCCCACCCCCGTCGAGATGGAGGCTTGCCATCATTTCTTGGATCGGCAGATCGCTATCATCAGGCCCCGCTTCTTGGTGAGCTTGGGAGCCGTCGCGACCAAGGCTCTGCTAGGTTCTGACGAGCCTCTGGGTCGCGTGCGTGGGCGGTGGCGGGAGTATCGGAAGGGCGATGTGTCGGCTCGACTCCTGCCGACCTATCACCCCGCGGCGCTCTTGCGCAATCCGGACCTCAAGCGCGACGTCTGGGAAGATATGAAGAATCTGAGAGCGGAGTTGGAGGGTTCCCATGAAGACTAAGAAACCGCAGGCCTCGCCCTTTCGAAACCTGGGCCGCCTTATCGAGGATCATTTCAAGAAGGGTCTCAATAAGGTCGAGGAGATATTCAAGGATACGCGCGCCGCGGACGATAAGCTTTTCTCTTACTTCCGCGTGTTCATTGACGACAAGGGAGTCGCCTCGGTGACGCCCAGCAGCCGCTATTTGATCGAGCGCGTCATGAAAGCCATGGACGTGCGTAACGCGCATCAAGTGGTCGAGTACGGCGCGGCCGAAGGAGTCATGACCCGAAGGATACTGGACCGCATGCCTTCGAACGGTCGAATCCTGGCCATAGAGCTCAACGAGAAGCTTTTCAAGTCCCTCAAGTGCATCAACGATCCCCGCTTGATCGCCTATCGCGGTGATGCCCGCGACGTCGGCGCTTTGGCCAAGAAGTTCGGGCTGGATAAGGTCGACGTGGTGGTCTCGGGCATTCCCTTCGCCTTCCTTTCGCGCGACGGCCGGCACGAGTTGTTGTCGGACACCGCGAGGGTTCTGCGACCGGGGGGACGATTCGTGGCCTATCAGGTGACCACCCATTTGATCCATCCGCTCAACGAGCATTTTTCTAGAGTCAAGACGGAGTTCGAGATCCGGAATATCCCCCCGAATTTCATATTCACGGCGTTTAAATAGCCGTGGACGCGGCAAGCTCGCCGGGCCAGAGCCGTCTGATGGCCGAGCTTGCCCTTCCCGTCCCTCTCCATAAGACATTTCATTACCGTGTTCCGGCCGGTTTGAACATCAAGCCGGGCCAGAGGGCGCTGGTGCCGTTCGGCCCCAGGAAGCTCGTTGGAATGGTCTTGTCGGTCTTCGAGGGCAAGAGCGAGATGCCGCTCAAGGACGTGTATTCCGCCGTCGATGCCGAGCCGCTGATCCCCCGGGAGCTTCTCGACTGCGCCTTGTGGATGAGCCGCGCATTCGCCTCGCCGGTCGGAGATTGCGTGCGCGCCGTTCTTCCGGCATTCGTCAAGGCTCAGGAGAGCCTGCCGGATTCTCCGCCCCGTCCCCGATCCCCCGGCGAGGCGCCCGCCTTCGCGTTGACCCGCGGCCAGGAGGCGGCCTTGCGCCGGCTGTCCGAGGCCCTGAGCTCTCGGCGGCACTCGGTGTCGATATTATTCGGAGTCCCGGCTTCCGGCAAGACCGAGGTCTACCTGCGTCTGATCAGGCAGGCTGTCGAAAGCGGCGGCCAGGCGCTGTTCCTGTTGCCCGAGATAGCCTTGACCGGCCCTTTTTTCGAGGAATTCAGCTCGCGCGTCGAGGCCCCCGTGATCCTTTGGCATAGCCGGCTAGGAGCGCGGCAAAGGCGCCATGCCTGGCATGCTCTCAAAGAAGGTCGCGCGCGGGTTGCGGTAGGGGCCCGCTCCGCTTGCTTGCTGCCTCTGAAGGACCTCAGATTGGTCATCCTGGACGAGGAGCAGGATGAATCCTTCAAGCAAGAAGGCCAGTCGCCTCTCTACCATGCCAGGGAGGTAGCGCTGCACCGCGCCCGAAGCCACGGCGCCCTCGCGGTGCTGGGATCGGCCACCCCGTCGCTCGAGGCCTGGCAGATGTGCCGCAGCGAGGCCGCGGAGCTCCTGGAGATGCCCCAGCGGGTCAGCGCCCTATCCAGGCCGCCCGTGCGCCTTTCCGCCAAGCCCTCCCCTCCTCGCTGTCTGGGCCCCGAATTGATCGCGGAGCTCAAGCTTCGGCTGGAGCGGCGCGAGCAAGCCATCCTGCTCGTCAATCGCCGGGGCTTTTCCACCCTGGTGCTTTGCTCCGGGTGCGGACGTGTCCAGCGTTGCCCGCGCTGCGGCGTGGCCATGATACATCATGAGGCGGAAGGCTCCGGCGGCGGAGTGCTGCGCTGCCATCATTGCCTGGGACAGGCGCCGTGGCCCGATAAGTGCGGGGGCTGCGGCAAGTCCTCCGTTCGGACCTTGGGAGCCGGGACTCAAAAGGTGGTTTCCGAGCTTAAAACCGCGCTAGCCGGAGCGCGAGTGCTGCGCATGGACCGAGACAGCTTGTCGGCCGAGGGCCGCCATGAGCGGCGCATCTATGAGAAGTTCCTCGGCAGGGAGGCCGACATCCTGGTAGGCACCAAGTTGGTCGCCAAGAGCTTCCATTTCCCGGACGTGACGCTCGTGGGAGTGGTTGACGCCGATACAATGCTTCACATGCCTGATTTCCGCGCCACCGAAAGGACGATGCAGATGCTGGTCCAGGTCGCGGGACGTTGCGGGCGGGCCGACAAGCCCGGGACTGTCTTGCTCCAAACCATGCACCCCGATCATTCCGCCGTCGTCGCCGCCGCGTCGGGCGACTACAACGCCTTCGTGCATCAGGAGCTCGCGGCGCGGCTCGATCTGGGTTATCCCCCCTTTCGCAGCCTCGTGCGGCTTATCTGGTCGGGCAAGGACGAGCAGAGCGTAGGCCGGGCCGCGGCGGCCGGCGCGGAGGCCTTGCGCGGCTCGGTCCAAGGCGAGGTGGTCGGCCCCGCTCCCGCGGTCCTTGCCAGGCTCTCCGGAAAGTTCAGGCATCATCTGCTGCTCAAGGCCGAGAGAAGCGCTCTGGGTTCGGTCTTGGAGAAGGCGCAGGCCTTGAAACCCCCCTCCGGAGTCAAGCTCAAGATCAACGTCGATCCCTACGACCTCTTTTAGGCTTGCGGGGGGCTGTTTTCTATTGTGTCGTTATTGTATGTATAATACGCGGCGCATGAGCGGGCGGGCCGGATAATCGTGATCTCAGAGATCAATTACGACAAGATTTGGTCGGAGTGGGGCGACATGTCCCAGAACGCTCCCACCCCCATACACACGCGCCGGCTTATCTTTAAGGAAACGGGAAGGCTGAGTTTCTCCTCGGCCATCGATGTCGGCTGCGGCATGGGCGTGTTGATCCAGCAATTCCAGGAGCGTTTTCCAAAATGCCGCTGCGCCGGTTCGGATATAGCCCGGACTGCATTGGAAAGGGCCAGGAAACGCTCGCCGCGCGTGGTATTTCACGAGCTCGACATTCAGAGCCGGGCGCTTAACGATAGCTTCGATCTGGTCATGTGCTCTGAGGTCATCGAGCATCTTCAAGAGCCTGAGGCCGCGATGCGCAATATTAGGAAGATGTGCTCGGGCTATCTCATACTCACCACTCCGACCGGTGCTCGTCTGCCCACGGATATGGCCTTCCACCATCTCAAGCATTTCACTCCGGAGGAGTTGGCTAAATTGGTTGAGGACGCCGGCTTCATCGTGGAGAGGCTTTACCGCTGGGGTTGGCCTTTTCAAGTTCTATTCCGCCATCTGATCAACCTGGCCCCTGGAGCCGCTCACAATGTGTTCGTCCGGGGCGGCAATTACGGCATCATGAAAAAGGCCGCCAGCGCGGTCTGGAGCGCTTTGTTCTACCTTAATCTGACGGGTATGGGCACGCAGCTCGTGCTGGTGGCGAGGGTGCGTTGATCGCCTCAAGCCCTGGCGCGTGAACCCGCCGACGAGGCTTTTCTTTAAAGAGTTCCTCTACGCCTCGGCTTTCCATTTCCTCTGCTTGTTATGGTTGTTCCACCAGCCTCTGCTCAAGGGGCAAGTCTCCTCGCTCCAAGGACGGCCGGATGCGGCCGCGGGCCTTTCGGGTATGAGCGAGATGGTCTACATCACTCAGCCGGTTTTATCCGTTCAAACGGAACTCGTGCGCTCCGGCGCCTTCCCGGCCTGGATGCCGCAGTCGCAAGGCGGAACGCCGATGATCGGCAAGATGCAAGGGGGCGCCTTCTCGCCTTATCACCTTCCCCTCTATCTGCTCCCCAGGGACTTTTTTCCCCACGCCCTGAGTTTGGTGCTGGTGCTCAAGCTCTATCTGGCCTTCGCTCTCGCTTTCCTGTTCGCGCGAGGTTTAGGCCTGCGCTGGATCGCCGCCTCGGTGGGCGCCACCTTCTTCGTCTTCTCTCATTTGGCCTTGGGCCAGATCTTCACTTGGTCGGGCGGCGGGGCCTACCTTCCGCTCGGCTTGCTTTCCATCGAGCTCTGGCTGCGAGGCCACAGAAGGCTAGGCCAACTGCTCTTGCCGTGGTCGGTGGCGCTGGCTTTTTTTTCCGGGCACGTGGAAAGCGCGGCAAGGAACGGGATCGTGGTGTCGTTCTATTTTCTCGGACGGCTGGTCCAGGAACGGAAATGCAATCCCGGGCCCCTTTGGCGCGAGCTGGGCGCCTTTGCCGTCGTGATGTGCTGGGGGATCGCGCTCTCCGCCGTGCAGCTGCTTCCCGGCTTCGAGTACGCGGAGCTGAGCTACAACAAGGTCTGGCATAATTTGAAGTGGTTCAACTTCTGGGAGCACGAAATGATCGGCAAGCATCTTTCCGCCGATGATCTCCCCATGGGCTTGCTGGCCGCCTCATGCTCCGCCGCTTTCTTGTGGCTTTTGCCCCGGTCGTGCAGGGATGGCCAGCCCGCTTCCTCTATTCTCGGGCAAAGGGCCGCGGCCGCGCTGGCTGGGGCCGTGGCTCTGGCGGCTATGTCCCATCTCGGCTTCAACGACTCCTGGTCGCAATTGACCTTCACTCCTAGTTCCGACCAGCTTTCGCAATGGATACTGGGGCTGTTCCTGATCGTCCTGGCCTTCTGGGATTGGTCCCAGGAAGGCCCAGGCGGCTTGCGCGTGCTGGGATGGATACTTGTCGCAAGCCTTCTGGTCATTCATCGCACTCCGGGGCTGGCCAACGTGATCCTTCACACGCCGGTGATCGGCGGCTTCCACAACACCAATTATCGCTGGGAATTCAACATCGCCGTGGCGCTGCTATCGGCCGCGGGAGGCCAAAGGCTGTGGGAGGCTCTGGCGCTGCCTTGGTCGGAAAGGCGCCGGCAAGCCTGGCGCTTTCTTTCCATTGTCGTCGTTTTCGCGGCCGCCGCCGCTCTGAGCCCGGCGCTCAAGGGTCCCTTGCTGGGCATGGTCGGGACCTCGGTCGCCCCCGGAGGCCAAGGCCCGGGCGGCATCATGGGCGCCGAGTTCCCGATCACCGATGGGAGAAGCTGGCCCGTGGCCGGCTGGGTCCCTGATCTGCCGAGGCCTTCGCGGATAGACGCTGTCTTGGTCCAGGACAATCGGGCCGCCGGCGAGGCGCAGGCCCAACTCAATCTTTCCCGAGGCAGCGGGCGGGTCTACTTCCAGGCCCGATTGCACTTGCCTGAGGCTCCCGGACCGGTCAGGGTCATGGCGCGAGCCCGTTATCCCGACGGCTCGGAAAGATGGTTGCGCGGCCCGGAGATCGACGTAAGGCGAAGAAAGCCCGGGCGCGCGGGGGATTGGGCCTCGTTGGCCGCCGTGCTATGCGCCCCGGCCGCTCTTCTCCTGCCCGGGCCGGCCCTGGCCTCGCTCTCCTTGGCGGCTGCCGCGGCCGCGGTCTGGCCGACGCGTTATGAGGCGCTGCCACCCTCGCAGATCCCATATCCCCTGCCAGGGGTGCGGAAGATCAAGGAGGATCAGGATCTTTTTCGGGTCTCCTCTCTCGATTACAGTTTCTTCCAGGCGGATTACCCAGCCATGTATGGGTTGTCGGATATCCGGACCGGGGGCGATGCGATCGATCTGTTGACCGGCATCTATTTCAATCATCTCTATTCCAATCTTTTGGCGGATCCAAGCAAGCCGCAACTCTTCGAGGCGGGCCTGAAACTCTTGGGCTTGGTCAACGTCAAATACTTCTTGGATAGGCCCGGGAAGGCCTCTCCGCATCCCGCGTTGGAGCCGTTTTATCAGGGTCCTGATCTGACCGTATTCCGCAACAGGCATTTCCTCCCGCGCGCGGGTTTCTTTGATCGTTATGCCTATTTCCCCATGGAGTCCTGGAGGGATTGGCAGGCCCGAGGCCGGGTGATCGGACCGCTGCTGCAATGGTTGGGCGAATCGAAAGCTGATTCAAGGCAGACGCTCGCCTTGGGCGATATCCCAGGCTCTCCGCCGGCGCAAGAAGCCGGCTCCGGCCAGCTAACCCTGCGGATGCAGGAGTATGACGCCCATCGCGTCTCTCTCTCGGTGGATTCGCCCAGGCCCGGGTTCGTCTGGTTGGCCGATAGCTGGTTTCCCGGCTGGACCGCCAGCTTGAACGGCCGGCCTGCCCGCATCCTTCGCGCGTGGCTCACTTTCCGCGCCGTCGCCGTGCCGGCGGGGAAGTCATCTCTGGTTTTCAGCTATCGTCCGCGCCTCCTGTGGGTCGGAGCCGCGGCCAGCCTGGCGCTTTGCGCGCTCTGGCTATGGCTGTTGCGTGCCTTTCTGCTCGCGGCCCCGCCCTCTCCCGCGGCGCAGCCCGAGCGCAAGGCCAAGAGGCAGCCGGTTTTCATCGATGAAGAGCCGCTCAAGTTGGCTCCTTGCGGCGTTTGCGCGCAGGGTGCGGTCCTGGCGCTGGTCGGCTCAACCTTGCTATTCTGGATGATATGGACGGGCTTCATATTCCGCGAGTCCGCGTGGATATCCTGGGCGGCGCGCCTGGCCCTGGCCGGAGCCGCGTTGACGCTGGCACGCGATATCAAGAGAGCGTTTTTCCCCGCTAAGACGCTCCCATGACCCAGAAGGGTTCCATCGACTCTCGGCTGGCCTCCTTGAAAAGGGGCTCGGCCTCGCTGGTCAACGAAGAGGATCTGAAACGCAAGCTTTCCAGCGGCCGCACGCTGCGGGTCAAGCTGGGCGTCGACCCGACCTCGCGCGACCTCCATTTGGGCCACTCGGTCGTGCTGGCGAAGCTCCGCCAGTTCCAGGACCTCGGGCACACGGCGGTCCTGATCATCGGTGATTTCACGGCCATGGTGGGCGATCCGTCGGGTCGGGATTCCACGCGCCCCACCTTGACCGCCGAGCAGATCCGCGACAACGCCGCCACCTATCAGGCCCAGGTGTTCAAGGTGTTGGACAAGTCTCGCACGGAGCTGCGCTTCAACTCGGAATGGCTCAAACCTTTCGTCGAGCAAGAGCTGCTGGGAACCTTGAAGCGCCACACGGTGCAGCAGGTGATGGCTCGAGAGGATTTCAAGCTGCGGCTCAAGGAAAACAGCCCGCTGTCCCTTCTCGAGGTTCTCTATCCCATCTTTCAAGGCTACGATTCCGTGGCCGTGCGCGCGGACGTGGAGCTTGGCGGCAATGATCAGTTGACCAATCTGCTTATGGGACGGCGCATGCAGCAGGACGTCGGTCAGGAGCCGCAGGTGGCACTGACCATGCCGCTGCTCGTCGGACTCGACGGCGTGCAGAAGATGTCGAAGTCCTACGGCAACGCCATCGCATTCAACGACTCCCCCACCGACATGTTCGGCAAGCTCATGAAGATATCCGACGAGTTGATGCTCTCCTATTATGAGCTGCTGACCGAGGCCGATCTCGATGAGATCAAGCGCCGCCATCCCATGGAGGCCAAGAAGGGTCTGGCCGAGACGATGACGGCCCGTTTCCATGGCCCGGAGGCCGCCTCCAATGAGCGGAGGTTTTTCGAGGAGACATTCTCCAAGAAGCAGCTTCCCAAGGACATACGTTCGGTGGAACTGCCCAGAGGGTTGGCTCTGAGCGAGCTCGTGCTGCGATGCGGCGCGGTCAAGTCGCGCAACGAAGCCAGGCGGCTGATCTCCCAAGGCGCGGTGCGCATCGACGGCCAGAAGGCCTCAGCGGATTCGGGGGTGTCCGAGCCGGCGGATTTCGTGCTCCAGGTGGGCAAGCATCAGTTCGTGCGCGTTCTTCTCAAGGATTGAGAAAAACTGATAAACTCGAGCCAAGCATGATACTTCGACTTCTTTTGATCCTGGCCTTCGCCTCCTCCGCGCTTTATGCGCAGGAAGACGGCCAGGACTGGGACGTTCGCCTCACGCAGGTGAGCGGAGAAGTCATGGTTTTCGTTTCCGGCGAGGATGCCGAAGGAATCCCCGCCGCGGCGGACATGCCTCTTCAGGAGGGCGACCGGGTCGTGACCGGGGAAGGGGCCAGCGCGGAGATCTCTTTGGGAGGAGAACATGTGATCTCGCTGCGCGAGCGCAGCGATTTTACCTTGGTCTCTCCTCGGCGTTCCCAGACTCTTCTCAGCTTGGCTTTGGGGACCCTTTTGGGCAAGCTGCAAGCCTTGGCCGCGGGACAGGCTTTGAGCGTGCGGACTCCCACCGCGGTGGCCTCGGTCCGCGGAACCGAGTTCGGCGTTGAGTTCGATTCGGACGCTGGCCAGACCTATGTAGCCGTCTTTGACGAGGGCGAAGTCGCCGTGCAATCGGAGGCGGGCGGACAGATCGAGACGCTTCGTTCCAATCAGGAAACGCGCGTCGCTCGCGCACAGCCTCCCTTGCCGGCCTATCACCTGCGCCGGCTGCGGCCGCGGCGCGAGTACATGAGGCATCAGCTTCGCCCTAGGCTTGCCACCCTTCGCCGCGGCTGGCGCCAGCTGCCCCCGGCGGAAAGGATGCGGCTGCGCCGTGAGACCATCGATAGGATGAAACAGAAGCGCCGCGAGCAATTTGAGCAACGACGCCAAATGAAGGACAGGAGACCCTTGCCTCCCGTGCGGAGGAAACCTCGGCCCGATCAGGAGAAGATGGAGAAGTTCCGCGAGGAAATCATGCGGCGGCGACGGCAGCAGAAACAATGAGCCCGGTTCTCGCCGAGGAAAGGCCGGAGCTCGGGACGCTCTCCGGCATACCCATCAAGACTCAATACGGGCCGGAGGACCTTGCCGGAGCCGATCCCTTGTCCGAGACCGGCAGGCCGGGGCAGTTCCCTTTTGTGCGGGGGCTCAAGGGCAGCGGCTACCGGGTCCATCCCTGGACCATGAGGCAGTTCGCCGGCCACAAGACCGCCAAGCACACCAACGAGCGCTTCAAATACCTCCTCTCCCACGGGGAGACCGGTCTTTCAACCGCTTTCGACCTTCCGACCCTGATGGGCATAGACTCGGATGATCCTCGCGCTTTGGGCGAGGTGGGCCGCGAGGGCGTGGCGGTCGATACCCTCGCCGATTTCGAGGTGCTGTTCTCCGGCATCGATCTGGCCAAGGTCTCCACTTCGATGACCATCAACCTTCCCGCCGCCGTGCTCCTGTCCATGTACCTGGCTTTGGCCAAGAAGCAAGGAGTTCCTTTCAAGCGCATCCGAGGCACTTGCCAGACCGATATATTGAAGGAGTACATCGCCCAAAACGAGTACCTTTATCCCCCCGAGCCTTCCATGCGCCTGGTTCTCGATACCATCGAGTATTGCGTTCGGGAGGTCCCGCGATTCTATCCCATCTCCATCTCCGGCTATCACATACGCGAGGCGGGAGCCGATGCCGTGCAGGAGCTGGCTTTCACCCTGGCCGACGGCCGCGACTATGTCGAAAGGCTTGTCAAGCGGGGATTGGCCGTGGATGATTTCGCCTCTCAGCTTTCCTTCTTCTTCGACGTGCACAATGATTTTTTCGAGGAGATCGCCAAGCTTCGGGCCGCTCGGGGGATCTGGGCCCGGCTCATGAAAGAGGAGTTCGGAGCCAAGCGCGAGATATCCTGGATGCTGCCGATGCATTGCCAGACGGCCGGGGTGAGCCTGACGGCACAGCAGCCTCTCAACAATATCGTTCGGGTCGCCTATCAGGCCCTGGCCGCGGTCTTGGGCGGCACTCAAAGCCTTCATACCAATTCCTATGATGAGGCCTTGGCCCTGCCGACCGATGAGGCGGTGATGGTGGCTCTGCGCACTCAACAGATCATCGCCTACGAGACGGGGGTTATCGATACGCCGGATCCTTTCGGAGGCTCCTACTACGTCGAATGGCTGACGCGGCAGATCACCGAGCGTGCCGCGGAAATCATGCGCCGTATCCAGGATCAGGGCGGCGTGGTTCCGGCGTTGGAGGCGGGTTATTTTCACCGGGAGATCGCCGATACCGCCTACCGATTCGAGAAGGACCTCGCCTCCGGCCGACGGAAGATCGTCGGCGTCAACCTCCACGCTTCGCAAGGCAAGGCGCCGCCCATACTCAAGATCGACAGCGCGGTGGAGGCTGGACAGGTCAAGTTCCTGCGCAAAGTGCGCCGTGACCGAGACAACGCGAAGGTCCAGGAGTGCCTGCGCCGGCTTTCCGACGCGGCGCGCGGCCAAGAGAATCTCTTGCCGCTCATACTCGAATGCGTCGAGGCCTACGCGAGCGTCGGAGAGATCACCGCTTCTCTCAAGAATATTTTCGGCGAATACACCTCGTCCAACTGAAGAAGATCGCTTTCGCGTCGTTGATCTTTTTAGCGCTCGTGAGAGCGTATTTCGGCTTTCGTCCCGCGGGTCCCTATGTCGTGGTGAACATCCCCCCCGGCATGACCGCCTCCCAGGCGGCGAGGCTGCTCAAGCATAAGGAAGTGATCGCCATGCCTGTTCTCTTTCGCTTCGCGGCCAAGAGCTCGGGGCTCGATCGCAAGCTTAAGCCGGGCTCTTACCGGCTGCAGAAAGGAATGAGGCTGGCCGATCTCCTGCGCGCTCTCAACTCCGGCCCCAACAACGGCGTCAGGGTGCTCATTCCGGAGGGCTTCTCGGCGCAGCAGGTAGCCGATCGGCTGGCCGCCAACGGAATTTGCTCGGCGGCTGATTTCCTGGCGATAGTCAAGGAGAGACGGCTCGAGGGCTATCTTTTCCCCACGACCTATTATCTCGAGCCGGGCTCCTTGGCGGATAAGGTGGTGCGTCGCATGCTCGACGAGTTCGGCCGGACCATCGAAGCCGAGTTCAAGGCGCAACAGCCTCCCCCCAAGATGACTCTTCATCAGCTCCTGACCCTCGCCTCCATCATCGAAAGGGAGGCCGTACTCTCCCAGGAGCGGCCCATGATCGCCGCTGTCTATATGAACCGGCTTAGGAAGAGGATGAGGCTGGAGGCCGATCCCACGGTCCAGTACGCCCTGGGCCACTGGAAAAAGGGACTGACGCTCAAGGACCTGCGTTTCAGCTCGCCATACAACACCTACATCAACTATGGGCTGCCGCCTGGTCCCATATGCAGCCCGAGCCTCGACTCGTTCCGCGCCGCGCTCCGCCCCGCCGAGACCCAGGCGGTCTATTTCGTGGCCGACACCACGGGCGGCCACATCTTCTCCAGCACCTTCACCGAGCATCTCGAGGCCAAGAAGACCCTCTGGCGCGCTCGGCGCGAGCTGCGCCGGCAGGCAAAGCGGCCGAATTCCTGAAATCAGCGTGGGAGCGATACTGTACCCGGTACAGTTCGCCATCTTTCGCAAAGGCCATCAAAGAAGCTAAAATAAATGGGCGTGTCCCGATACGACTGGGACTCGCCTGTTAACAGAAACGATTCGGGCGTGTAGCTCAGCTGGGAGAGCGCCTCGTTCGCAACGAGGAGGTCAGCGGTTCGATCCCGCTCACGTCCAAATTCCAGCAGGCTCCCCCCACGGGGGAGCCTGCTCGTTTAGGGGGACGCTTCTGCCGTTGTTGTTGCCGTTGTCGTCGTTTCTTTCCGTCCCCCCCGCCGTCCAAGCCGGACCTTTGGATCTTGACGTCTATTCCTCCATGCCCGTTCCCGTGGCCAAGCGCCCCGACATGCCGTCCTTGCCCGCCGACCTTTGGTCTCCCGGCAGCCGGCTTGCCTTCCGCGGCGAAAGCCCGGCCCTGCGGGCCTTCGCGCACGCGGGCTACGCGACCATGGCGATCTGGGCCTTGACCCAGGCCCTGAGCGGGCCTTCGCCCGGGTTCGACGCCCGAGCCGCGGCCGCGGGGTTCGGGGCGATCTCCGCGATGCATCTGTGGGGAGGCGCCGGGGCGTGGCGGGACCTGCGCGAGACCCGCGTGGGCGACGTCCGGACCGGCCCTCCGCGTTGAGGCTCGGGAACGGGGCTCAGGCCTTGGCGGCCGGGGAGGGCTTGGACGGCGCCAAGTCCAGCTTGACGTGGAGCTCCTTGAGCTGGCCCGGGTCCACGGCCGAA
>JACQPG010000098.1 GCA_016207665.1 Elusimicrobiota bacterium
ACTTGAAGGCTACACCTCCGGTGCCAACAGCTTCGTGCGCAAACCCATCGAGTTCGCGGAATTCGCCCAGGCGGTGCAGCAGCTCGGCCTCTATTGGCTCATTCTCAACGAACCTCCGCCTAAATAAGCAAGATCTCTATGGCGAAGCCGCTTCGTGTCCTAATCATCGAGGACTCTGAGAAGGATGCGGCTTTGCTGCTGCGGCAGTTGCGCGGCGGCGGGTATGATCCTTCTTTCGAGCGCGTGGATACGCTTGAAACCATGGTTTCCGCCATTTCGAACAGCACGTGGGATATCCTGATCTCGGATCATTCCATGCCGCACTTCAGCGCTATACAGGCCCTCGAGACAATTAAGGAGCGAAACCTCGACATACCGGTGATCATCTTATCCGGTACGATCGAAGAAGAAAAAGCGGTCGAGGCCATGCGGGCCGGCGCCAGCGACTACATCATGAAGGGCAAGGCGGCACGGCTCCTGCCCGCCATCGAACGCGAGCTGCGAGAGGCCGAAGCCCGCCGGAAGGCAAGAAAAGTTGAGGAGCAGTTCCGCCAAGCCCAGAAGATGGAGGCCATCGGGCGCTTGGCGGGCGGCGTGGCGCATGATTTCAACAATCTGCTTACGGCGATCCTGGGTAACTGCAGCTTCCTTGTGGATGGGATCAAGCGAGGAAATCCCGATACGAAGGACGTGGAGGATATTAGGGCCGCCGGCGAGAGGGCCGCAGCCCTGACTCGTCAACTCCTGGCGTTCAGCCGCAAGCAGGTTCTCGAGGTCAGGGTGCTGGATTTGAACGCCGTGGTTGCCAGCATGGATAGATTGCTGCGCCGCCTCATTGGTGAGGACATCGAGCTGACCATGGCGGCGGGAAATGATTTGGGAAGGATCAAGGCTGACCAGGGGCAGATCGAGCAGGTGATAATGAATTTGGCCGTCAACGCCCGCGACGCCATGCCGGACGGCGGCAAGCTCAAGATAGAGACTGCGAACACGACCTTGGATGAGACATCGTCCGGCGGCCAGTTTGAGGTGAAACCGGGACCGTACGTGACGCTGCTCATCGCCGACACCGGCTGCGGGATGGACGACAAGGTGCTTTCACATCTCTTCGAGCCGTTCTTTACGACCAAGGAGATGGGCAAGGGGACCGGGCTGGGCCTTTCGACGGTCTACGGCATCGTCAAGCAAAGCTCCGCCTACATTTGGATCAACAGCGCGCCGGGACGGGGAACGACGTTCAAGATATGTTTTCCACTCGTCAAGGAAGCGGCTGAACCGGTGGCTTCACCTGAACGAACTATTAAATCGCTCCGCGGCTCGGAAACCATACTTCTCGTGGAGGATGACGAACGGGTTCGCAACCTGACCAGAAGGATTTTAACCCAGCAAGGCTATAAAGTCTTGCCTACGGCTGATGGGACTGAAGCGTTGCGCGTTTGCGACGAGCATAAGGGAGATATTCATCTCTTGGTGACGGATGTCGTGATGCCGCGGGTGAGTGGCGGCGAATTGGCGAGGCAGATTCTGCAAACGCGGGCCGGCATAAAGGTTCTCTATATCTCCGGCTATACCGACAACGTCATCGCTCACCAGGGGGTCCTCAAGCCCGGCATCCACTTCCTTCAAAAGCCGTTCACGCCAGAAGGCTTGGCCCGCAAGATGCGAGAGGTTTTGGAGGCAAGAATCAGTTGAAGAAGCGGGGCCGCCAGGTATTGGTCAAAGGCCTGGTGCAACTTCAGGCTTAGCCGCCGCGATTTTAAGGTGCGCGACGGCTTGGTTGACGATGGCGTTCGTTTCGGCCAGCATATCGGGTGGGGCAATGCCCAACAGTCGGCAGATTACCAGCGCGCCCATTTGGAGCAGGACGGTCGAGGTCACGAGAACCGTCTCGATGCCGTCCCGGGTGGGGGCCAGTTTCAGGACGATCTTGCTTGCGCTGGAGGGCTCGAGCATGGAGCTCAGGTCCGAGCCATGCATTACTCCTGAAGCGTTGGGATACACGCGCTCGTATATGGCCACCATGTTCGTTTTCCCACCTGACTTCGCGTCGACCGCTGTCGCGAGTGATCTCAAATCGACCATGGACGGGCCATGTTTGAGGAATTCTTTCCACTTGCCAGCCACATGCGCCTCGCCTTTAGCGGCATCGCTCGGCCAACGTGCCTGGGCCGCCAGGCGCGCTTCGTCCCCCAAATCCTTCTTGACCGAGTCTGCCAGTCGTTTGTGTTCTTCGAAGAGGGGGGCGTTTTCGGGGTGTGCCCGGAGTTCGACCTCGATCTGCTTCATGTAGTTGTGCAAATCCCACGCGATCCACTTACGAGAATACTCCTCCGCGTCCCCTGACTGTTCCAGAGCGTAAAGGTTGATCACCATCTCGAACATGGCGCGGACCTGAAGTTTTGCCTCGGAGGCGATCCCGGTAGAGCTGAGTTTTACGGCCGCATAATGGAGACGAAGCAATCTGGTAAGGACCGATGAGAGGCACATCACCTGGCGCTGCCCAGCCTTGGTTTTCGCATCCGTGGCGATTTTCTGAAGATACGCAAAGAGCTCATACCCGGCTTTGAGCTGTGGAGCGAATTCGTTCGCGATGTCAGGCAGCGCCTTGTCTTCGTCTGGTAACTTCATCGACCTCCAACTACAGCCACGCGTGGGCGAGAGTTATTAAAAACGAGGAATGAGGCATCCCGCTTCGGCGCCAGGTGGAAGAGAAAGCCTCGTGCAGTCCCGCGAACTTTTTTCGGTCGAATGCGCCCGTCTTTGAGGAGTCGCCTCCACGGGAATAGCCAAATCTTGTTCACCGCATATGAGTCGTTCAGGTGGACGAAGGCGAGATAGTCCACCGTCCCAGGATGGTTGGCAGAGATTGGGCTTGTCTGGGTCCATCCCTTTCCGTTCCCGCGCCTCGTCTTAACCGAAATTCTCGTCTTACCGACCATGACGTCGGTTTCTGTATCCTCGCCGGGAAGAACCTTCCCGCCCGTTAACGCTGCCACTGCGGCTTCTCCAAGTACGCTGACAAGCTGATCGCCCTTAGCCTTTTTGCCGGTTATCAGGTGGAGTCCCCGTGCGACCCGGTCACTTAAGATGGCCAACTGCCGCAATTGATTGGAAAACCTCGCGGTAAGCGCCGATAGGTTTTTGGGCCGAAAGGTGAAGGTAATCGCCATGAGCCTAGCCCGTTAGATTCATCTCCTCGATTCGCGCCTTCGTCATAAATAAAGAGTCGCTCGAATCAGTTATGCCGACGTGCTGGTTCCACCAGATGCCCTGCCGATCCAGCGGCAGGACGCCAAACTTATCTGTATGCTCGTTGAGCGCTTGATTGCAGGCCATCCAGACCTCGGGACTAATCCAGCGGAACCCGCCTTGGAACGAAGGGTCCATGTAATCGCTCAGCCATAAGAAACGATCGCAGCCTCGCGGATAGTTGATGTACTCGGCCGGGTCGAGCCAAAGGACCTCGGGCCACTGCCTTAGATGCTCGATCTTGTCTCGAGCGATGCCTCGCCGGCCAAGGGCGGCGAGATACTCTTCTGGTAGCTTCCAGCGCTTCCGGTCGAAACCTGCAATGCGGCCTCTTCCATAAATCAGTCGATCCGGTGAGCCATCCCGTCTCCTGGCGATCCAGGAAACGATCACGCCAAGCCCTTGTTCAAACGTCGAAGGAATTTTGCTGAGAGTCTGCGAGCTGTGATTTCGAATGAACTCGCAGAACTCATCTTCGCCTTCCACGAAGGGATCTGAGCTGATGCCGTTCTGCTTGATCAAGAAGGAGCCGTCCCTCTTGCGGCCACGCAGTTCGGGCCACGAGGAGAGAAGCGTCCCGCGGTCCTTTCGAGGCCGCTTCCCGTGGCTTGCCTGCCAGAGAAAGTCTGCGCGTAACTCAGCCAGCATTTCATCGGAAATCTGCAGCGCGGAATTAAATTGAGCCTCGAAGTGCCCCGCCATCTCTCGAAGAATAGCCTGCTCCGAAATCCAAACGCCGGCTTCTTGATTCTGCCTTAATCCGCCTTGGGTCCAGTTCGCTGAGCCGATGTAAGCTCCCAGCGGCTTGCCGGCCGAACTGACCGCGAGAAATAGTTTTTCATGGAACGGCGCCTTCGCTGGGTCGGCTCCACGAATTGCTATGCGGGGATGCTTGAGTAATGAAGCGACAGATGCGTGATTGGTCGGATATTCCAGCCGGACAACGACCTCGGCACGCCGTTCGCGACCCTTCTCGACCCAGGAGATCAACTCGTCCCCGCTTCCAAGAAATGCCGATGATACCCGCAAGATCGACGCGCTCTCGAAAAACACCGAGAGCCGGTCCCATAGGACGTTCTCCCTGTCGCTGGCGAAAAAAGATATGGCCGTCATGTTGAATTTCGTGATTTTACCTCTTTGACCGATAGGCTGGCGAATGGACTCGAGCGAATCCAGCCGCCATAACTTCACAACTTAGCTTGAACCGTCGCGGGGACGAAGGTAGTCTCGTTCCCACGCGGAGCATCGTACTGCCCGGCGAAATGGAGGAACGAGATCATGTCGAAAAAGGTCAAGAAGAAGTCCGCGAAGAAGGAAGGAGCCGCGAGCGTTGAGGCGCCCGCGGCCGCAGTCGGAGAGAAGGGCTCTAAAGAGGTCGGATATCTGATCCGAGCCATCAGGGTGAAGCCCGAGATGCTCGAGGCCGCCAAGGCGTATAAGAAGGCGACCGGCATCAGTTTCTACAGGCTAGGGGAGGAGTCCATCGCCGCAGTGCTGATCAAGGAGGGCTACCTGAAGGCCGCGAAGGTCGGAGCGAGCGCATAGGGTGGCCCGGCGCAAGCGGCTGATCCTGGCGGAGTTCGTGGTCACCGTGAGGGAGGATCACGTCGATTGGGGCGGCGCTGAATCGTTTCTGTGGCGGCTGCTCAACGCGAAGCCGGCGGGCGGGTTCCTGCCCCAGCTTCGGGCGATCCGCCGCCGCGAGGATCGCCGGCCAGTCCCATCGAAGTAGGCCGGCCGCCGCGAGTGCACCGCGGCGGCCGGTGTCTTCCCCGAACTCGAGCGATTTCCACCTCCGATTCGGAGCCCCGAATTCCAGGCCGAACGTCGCAACGTGTCGCGGAATTCGGCCGAAAACCGGGTCTTCAGACCTATGGATTACTTCGGGAAGTCGCGCTAGATTCGTTCATGACCCGACGGTGGGGCGGCTCAAAAGGAGGATAAAAAGATGGGCGACAAAACGAAAATCAGGAAGGGCGACAGGGTGCGCGACGCGAAGTGGGGCGGCAAGTTTGTCGGCACGGTGGTCCGCACCAAGACGTGCAGTCAAAGGCGATGGGTCTTCGTCCAGTGGGACAACATCGCCGTCGAAGACCAGTTGCTCGACTACGAGGTCGAGGCCCTGGGGACGCGGGTCGAAGGCGACATCCCGACCGTGGTCAAGGCCGTGGATATCGGGAGGCGATCATGAGCTTCTACCGAGACCTCATCATCAAGGCGACGGGGGTCAACGCGAAGGACGCGGGGTACGTCGAGGACATCATGCGCGAGGACATCTTCCATTCGACCCTCGACTGGCAGTCGCGAACGCAGTTCGTGCGGGGCGCGAGAGAGGCGGTCGAGTTGCTGAAGGTCTACCGGGCTGACCCCGCGCTGTCGATGCACTTCCCCGTTCGATAGGAGGAGAGCGACCATGATGCTGAAACTCAGGGCGAAGATGGACAGGCAAGACGTCGCGGTGAGGGACTGGTCCGATGCCTCGGTAGTTTTTAGGGCCTGGATCGAGAAGAACGGCTACGGCGCGTCGAACCTCGCGAGGGGGGCGGGCGACATCCTCGACATGGGCAAGAAGGTCGCCCACGTCTCCTTCAACGGGCGGGTGTGGGCCGCGAACGGCAAAGAGATTATCTGACGGCAAGCGCGATGATCTGCGAACGCTGCGCGACGAACGTCACCGGAGGGCGGCTCGTGGTTCGAAAGACGTTCGCGGGCTTCGCCTGCTATGGATGCGCCGAAGAACTCAAAAGAATCGCATGGGAGGAACGGACTATGGCGAAAAATGAAAGCGGCAAGAAGTCGAAGTACGTTGACTCGAAGAAGATCGTCTCGGGGGCGACGGGTAGCGTTCGAAGCGGCTCTCTGGCCGCGCTGATCGACCCGCTGTTGCTGGCCGGCCGGATGACGGTGAAAGAGATAGCGGGCGAGTTGGCCCGCAAGGCGGCCGAAGCCGCCAAAGGCAAGGACCTGGCGGCCAACGTGCGGGCTCGGATGGTGTCCTACACCCGCAAGGGCTGGCAGGTCGTCAAGGACGACGAGAAACGGGTCAAGCTCGTCCAGAAGAAGGGCTGAGCGTATGCAGAGCGATTCCCTGCTGGACGGGTTCATGCGGCACGTGCGGGTGGAGCGAGGGCTCTCCGAGAATAGCTGTCTCTCCTACAAGTATCAGTTGGGGGCCTACGTCGCCTTCCTGCGGGCCAGGGGCCGGGAGACGGCCGCGGCCACCACGGACGACGTCCTGGCCTACCTGGAGCGCCGCAAGGGCGAGGGTCTGAGGGCCTCGTCGCTGTTCGTCGTCGCCGTGGCGGTGAGGCAGTTCCATCGGCACCTGGTTCAGGCCGGCCGCGCCGCCACAGATCCGACCGCCGGGATGCGCCTTCCCCGGTTCAAGCAGCGAATCCCGGAACCGGTGAGCGCGGAACGCGTGGATCGGCTGCTTCGCCCGCCGGTGGGAGGAAAATTCGCGGCCTTGCGCGACCACGCGATGCTGGAGCTCATGTATGCGACCGGGATGCGGGTATCCGAACTGACCGGACTGCGGTCGGGACAGGTGGACCTGGGAGGCCGCTGGGTGCGGGTGCTCGGCAAGGGCTCGAAGGAACGCCTTGTTCCCTTCGGAGCGCGCGCGGCGGCGGCGCTGCGCCGCTACCTTCCCGCCCGCGCCGCCCGCTTCCCGACGGCTCCCGACGCCCTGTTCCTCAACGCGAGGGGCCAAGGGATAACGCGAAGCGGCTTCGGGTGGCGGCTTGCGGCCGTGGCGCGGCGAACAGGGGACTCGGGCCGCCTGACGCCCCACCAGATCCGGCATAGTTGCGCGACGCATCTTCTGGAGGGCGGAGCCGACCTTCGGGTGCTGCAGCAGCTCCTCGGGCACAGCTCGATCACCACGACGCAAAGGTACACGCATGTGACGACGCGGCTCCTGCGGAAAACATGCCAGAGCGCGCATCCGCGGTTTTAATCGCACATCGTCAACAAAGTTTTACGCCGCCACAATAGAGACGCTTTGTCTTTTTTGTCTAAAATCTGTTGCGATCATGCAACGTATAGGCAGGCAGGCAGGCAGGCAGGCAGGCAGGCAGGCAGGCAGGGACTTCCCTAAGTGCCTGCTTCTGGCCGCCACTTCACCGTTTTCGAAGCGGCGAATAACGACCTTAAAGAAATATACGTAACCTCGACCCCGCTGTCTATATTCGAGGCCATGGGCGAGTTGGGTAAACATCCGCCTTCCACCACTGCCCACTGGAGGCCCGAGAAACAGCACATCCAATTCCGAAGCCTGGGATTCAATCTAACCGAAGAATCGGCACACGCCTTCATCGCTCGGCATATCGCCAAGCCTTTGCCAGGATGGAAGTACCTTCTCGCGTCCTCTCCAAAGAACCGGTAGGTCCATTCGCAAGCCGTGAAGGTGTTTCATCGTCTAACTATATGATAATATTCTCCTATAATTATTGATTCTCCAGGGGATTAATGGTACGATTCGGAATCTAGAAATTTTTTCAAGTAACCGTTGTCCCACTTATGAAAAGTTATCGTGTGACGGAGCTTTTAGGTGACGGAATTTCGACTGAACTCGCTCAGTCCGTCCATCAGGTGCTGGCGTCCCTGCCCGTCAAAATTGAACTGGAGCCCGTAGATTTAAGTCTTCCAGCCAGGCAAGGCGATCAGGCCGCTTGCTATGAGCATGCTCTGAAAAGCCTCAAGCGGACCTCCGTGGCCTTGAAGTACCCGACCATTACCGAGGGGGAGAGTCCAAACAAGATATTGCGTGAGCGCTGCGGCTTCGCCGTGATCCATCGTTCCTGCGCGACGATTCCGGGCATCGCCACTTATTTTACCAAGCCGATTGACGTCGACATAGTGCGCGTGGCAACGGGCGGCACGTATGAGGATCAGGGGCGACGTATAGGGCTTCATTCCGCGGTTTCCGTGCGGGTCATAGAAAAATTGCCTTGTCTGTTGGCGGCCAAGTTCGCCTTTCGCCTAGCCAAGGAGAAGGGCAAGAGCGTGATCAGTTCCTCCAAGTACACCATCCAGCGGGCGACGGACGGCCTCTTCGAAGAGGCCGTCGACGAGGCGGCGACCGCCTATCCCTCCGTCAAACACAAGCGCATTCTTTTCGACGCTCTTCTGGCCAAGCTGGCCACCCATCCCGAAGAGGTGCAGGTGGTGGTCTGTCCGAATGAGTACGGGGATTTCTTGAGCGACTGCGCGGCGGGCTTGGTCGGGAGTCTCGGCGTAGCCGACAGCGCCAGCTATGCCTTCGACGACAAAGGAGACGTGGCTGTCGCCCTCTTTGATCCAGCCGGAGGCACCGCTCCGGATATCGCGGGCAAGAACTTGGTCAATCCCTCGGCGATATTCTTGGCTTTGAGCGCGCTTTTGGCCCATATTGGAGAAGAGAAAATCGGCCGTCGCCTTAGACTGGCCGTTATGGACTGTCTGGCGCAAGGCCGCACCACCAGGGATTTAGGCGGAAAATTGGGAACGGATGCTTTTACCCAAGCCGTCATCGAGGGTTTCAGGTCTGAGCGCAAGACGTCGGAAGCGGCATGCTGACCGTGTCGATCGCGATCCTGCTCGCCGGCGCTGTTGTCGCGGCCCTGACGGCCCGACAGCCCAGGATCGCGGCTCTCGTTTCCATGGCGGCCCTGGTCATCGGTTGCCTGGCGGGATTTGGGGCGATCATGGCAAGTACCGGGACGCAAGGCGGCGCATGGGAACCAGCGGGCACCTGGTCATTGCCGTCAGCCCGTCTTTCCATTTCTCTCGACGCTCTGTCGGCGTTTTTTCTGCTCACGGTTCTTTGTGTCTGCCTCTTGGCCGGCGTCTACGGCGAGACCTATATTCGTCGGTCCGACAGGCTGTCGCAAAGCAAATCGGTAAGACCGTTATTTCTTTTATTGACGGCCTCGCTTGCCGCGGTCGTCTGCGCCCAAAACGCCATCTTATTTTTGTTTGCCTGGGAACTGATGGCGTTAGCCAGTTTCTTCCTCGTGATCATCGAAGACGAGAATGCCGAAGTGCGGCGCGCGGGGTTCCTTTATTTCGCGTGCACCCATACCGCCACGCTGGCCCTGTTCGTTCTTTTCGCGATTTTGGGACAAGCGGCCGAGACGCTCGACTTCGGTGGAATCAGAGCGGTCATGCCTCCCGGAGAGAGACAGTCGGCCGTGCTCTTGCTGCTCGGGATGATCGGATTCGGCATGAAGGCCGGCATCATGCCGTTTCATATCTGGCTTCAGGAGGCGCACCCCGCCGCGCCGAGCCATGTATCGGCCCTTATGTCCGGCGTCGTCATCAAGGTTGGGATCTATGGCTTTCTTCGCTTGATCTGGCTGCTGCGTTCCGTTCCCGACTTCTGGGCGATCGTCCTGATCCTGGCCGGCGTGGTCTCCGGGGTCGGCGGCGTCCTTTTCGCTCTCGCGCAACATGACTTGAAGCGCCTGCTGGCCTATCACAGCGTCGAGAACATCGGGATCATCGCACT
>JACQPG010000108.1 GCA_016207665.1 Elusimicrobiota bacterium
GCGGGGTAGAGCAGCCCGGTAGCTCGCAAGGCTCATAACCTTGAGGTCGCTGGTTCAAATCCAGCCCCCGCAACGTTTTTTGTGGAAAGCGCCGGCCTCGTCGAGGTCGGCGCTTTCATTTTCACGCATCCGGACAAGAAATGACGTGAACTATAACTCCTACCGCGCAGTGGACTTGAATCGTCAATTTAAGGATGACTTCGTGGAGCGCCGTTTCCCCGGATGTCTTCCGGGGATACTGGGCACCCAGCTCGCCACTAGCCTGAATTCTTCAGTTGCCCTTTAAAAACAAGCCATCGCCTCGCTAGACTCTTGTTGCCATTTCACACAAGAGGAGGCGAGACGATGGAACACCAAGCTACATCATTGCTGGGCAACGAGGGAATAGGGATCACGTTCACGGACAAGCCGGTCACGCCGTGGGGCGGGCTGGTCTTGTTCGGCGGACTGGCACGTCAGGTCGGGCTCAAGCAGGCTCTTCGGGAGGCGCTGCCGTTCCAGTTGACCTCACCCAATGCGACGGACCCGGTGGAGGTCGTGTTGGCCTTCATGGCCGGCGTCCTCGTGGGCTCGCGACGCCTGGCCCATGTTGAAAGGCTGCGCTGGGATCTGGCCGTGCATCGCATACTGGGCGTCAAGCGGTTCGTGTCCGACACGACGCTGGCCCGGTTTTTCCGGCGCTTCACGGCCGGCACGGTGTCGGAAGTCTTCGAGCGCCTGATGCGCTGGCAGTTGAAGCTGATCCCGCTGGAAGAGGACATCCTCGATCTGGACAGTTCGATCTTGGAGCGTTACGGGTCCGACTTGGCGACGATGCTGTAGAAGGCCTCGAAGTCCTGTCTAATTTTCTTGAGCACCTCCGGGCGCAGCGGATCGCCGGTCTTGCGGTTGCGGTGCTTGGCGAAGACCTCCTCAAACTGTCGGCGCAGACCGTTGGGCAGGGGGGTATCGCGGAACGTGCCCAGGCCGTTGCGCCGCAGTTGGGGCTTGGCGTGGACCCAGCCCTTGGTGTGACAGTAATCGGCAAAGTGCCGGGCGGCGATCTGCAGCTTCTCGCGGAACTCGAAGCTGTCGCTGGTCTTCTGGGCGGCAGCCTCGAGCAGTTCCGGTGTCCACTGCTCCAGCGACCCGGGCAGGCGCTTGAGCAGCCTCCCAAGGGCGCTGGCGTATATCTTCTTGCGGCCGGTGGCCGGATCGTCCTTCCAGGCCGCTAGCCAGCTTTGCATCTGTTCATCCTGGGGCTTCATTTGTTCCTCCGGTTCTTTTCTTCTCGCCAAGACTGAACAAGGGCGGCGCCGGTCAGGCCGATGCGCGGCCCCAGCGGCGGTAGTTCGCCTGGCCCCCTGAGCATCATGTCCATGCGCAGGATGTCGAACTTAGGATCGGCGATGTCTTTGTCCTCCGGCGGAGAGTCGGGCCAGGTGTTGTTGTCTTGGAAGACGTTCGGCCGGCAGGTCGAGCTCAGGCCGATGGGCTGATCGGGCCTGGGGCCCTTCTCCTCGGGCGGTATCCCCTTTAAGGGGGCGTACGGGTCGCGGTCACTCATGGCAGTCCTCCTTGGGTTGGTCTTGGGCCGCCTTCTGGGCGGCAAACATCTGGGCGATGCGGTCGGGCAGGGTGAGCCGGGGAGGCTCAGGGCGCGCAGGGTCAGGCGCCCAATTCTTCTTGCTGGCGGGGTCGGGTAATGCTAAGATTAACTCGTCGTAGAGGGCTTCCCACAGAGGATCGTGCGGGCCCCCGCAACCAGCTCTGCGGAAAGAATCGCCGACTCATTACGAGTCGGCGATTCTTTTCGGCTCGGCGGTGTTGTTGGTTAGCGAGATGGCGGGAATCTCTGGCGCGCCTTGGATAGGGCCTCGAAATAGCGCTTTTCGAAGTCATAGCTCAGCGGGACGCGAGGCTGGCCGCTGAGCATATGGTTCCAATGCCAAGGCCGGCGCAAGACCAGGGGGTGGGCAAAACGCGCCGCCACGAGCCGTTCGAAGCGGGGGAATATGTCGTCCAACTCCTCCTCCCGGGTCCTGATCTCGGAATCCAGCGAGTTGAGCTGGGCGGCTGCCTGGGCCAGCGAGGAGCGGAGCTCGGCCAGGGGAGCTTGAAAGAACGCGTCGACGTTCTCCTCTCCGCTTTGTTTAGCGATCACGAAGGAGTCGCGTATGGCGGTCCATCGCGATCGCGCCCAGTCGAGCCGGGAGATGAGGTCGGCGATATCTTTTTGGATCTGTTGGGAGCGGCTTTCAACCCGGAATAGCTCGGTTTGAAAGCGCAACAGCCTGATCCTTTCCATCTCGTCTTGCGGCTGGTCGCGGAACCAGCTCCACTCCAGCAAGCCGCCTCGCAGGCCGAAGCAGGCCTTCCACGTGCCCCAGAGCGCTTCCGTGTCCCGGGAATAATTATCAACCTCGAACCGAAGCAGTCGCGCGTTTTCCACGAGATCTCCGATCACCCAGCCGGAGGCAATCAAGTCATAGTGGGGGACGTAAACGCGTTTGGGCGGCGCGGAGGGAGGAGAAGGTCGGGGAACGGGCCGCAGATCCACCGCGGTTTGGGGCCCCAACGCGACGATCAAGGACGTGACAAAGATGAGGCTTGATCCGGCCATGAGCAGGCGGGCGTCGAATCTCTTCACGAGACCTCCCGTGTGAGCTGCTGCTTCGAGCCCGCAACGGAGCTGCCCAGGAAAGGCAGGGCGGGGAATCCCCGATTGTTATAAAATCAGCCCTATGGCTTCGGAGGATGAGCTCAAGCGCTGCGTGGAGCTGCTCGAATCCATCGTTAAGGACAGGGCTCTGCTGGCCCAGGTTCCGCACGAGTTGAGGGTGGCGCTCATGATCGCGGCCGGCCGGGTGTCCCGGCCGGCGAGGGTCGAGGCGATCAAGCTCTCCCGGGAGCTGCAGGCCCGGGAAAAGCGCCGCAAGCAGACCTCGGATCGGCAGGTCCGGGCGTCCACCGTCATCCGGCAGGCGCGGCAGGCGCCGGTATTCACTCCTCCGGCTCCGCTCTTGCCGCAGGCGCGCGAACATGGCGGGGAGGATCTTTCCAAGCCGCGCTTTTGCTATGTCTGCAAGGCGCCGTTCCGACGCGTCCATTTCTTTTACGATTCGATGTGCCCTAGTTGCGGCGATTTCAACTACGCCAAGCGCGGCCAAAGCGCCTCCTTGGAGGGCCGGGTGGCCTTGATCACCGGGGCTCGGATCAAGATCGGCTATCAGACGGCCCTGATGCTGCTGCGGGCCGGAGCCACGGTCATCGCGACCACGCGCTTTCCCAGAGACGCCGCCTTGCGCTACTTGCGCGAGAAGGATTTCGACTCCTGGGGCCAACGGCTCCAGATCCACGGGCTCGACCTGCGCCATTCGCCCAGCGTCGAGATATTCGCACGCTTCATCGAGAGCTCGAGCCGGCGTCTGGACATCTTGATCAACAACGCCGCCCAGACCGTGCGCCGTCCGCCCGCTTTTTACGCTCATTTGCTTGAGAACGAGCTGCGCCCCTTGGAGGATTTCGGTTCCGCCCAGCGCGGGCTGCTCCGCGAGCACGAGCGTTGCAAGGCGGCGCTAGGCGCGACGGCGGCGCCGGCGCTCAAGCGGAGCGAGGAAGATGTGGCGGCCTTGGCCGCCTGGCATGGCGGAGGGTTCGGATTGGGGCTGAGGGAGTCGGCGCGGCTGTCCCAGCTCAAGTATGCCTATGACGACGCGGAGCTGGGGGCGGAACTCTTTCCCGCCGGGCTTCTGGACGCGGATCTCCAGCAAGTCGACCTTCGGTCCAAGAACAGTTGGCGCCTGACCTTGGCCGAGGTCTCGACGGCGGAGATGCTCGAGCTGCAGCTCATCAACTCGGTGGCTCCTTTCATCCTTTGCGCCAAGCTCAAGCCCTTGATGCTACGGCAGCGCACCTGGGAAAAGCATATAGTCAACGTTTCGGCCATGGAGGGGAGCTTCTCCCGCCATACCAAGACCGATAAGCATCCGCACACCAATATGGCCAAGTCCGCGCTCAACATGATGACGCTCACCTCCGCCCCGGATTACGCCAAGGACGGCATCTATATGAACGCGGTCGATACGGGCTGGGTGACCGATGAGGATCCCGCGGCGCACGCCGAGCGCAAGAAGAGCGAGCTCGATTTCGAGCCGCCCTTGGACATAGTGGACGGGGCCGCGAGGGTCTGCGATCCGATCTTTTCGGGATTATTGACCGGAAGACACGCCTGGGGAAAGTTCTTCAAGGACTACCAGCCCACGTCCTGGTAGCGGCCGTCAGAGCCTGTAGTTGAGATTGGTCGAGATCATATAGCCCCTCTCCCGGCGGCGTTGGCCGCCTAGATAGAACGGGCTGCCGAGCTTGAATATCTGGGTCCAAAGATAGCGATAGGAGGCCGAGACCGACCA
Organism: Elusimicrobiota bacterium; assembly: GCA_016207665.1. Lineage (GTDB taxonomy): Bacteria > Elusimicrobiota > Elusimicrobia > UBA1565 > UBA9628 > JACQPG01. The sequence continues at coordinate 4,392 of JACQPG010000108.1, forward strand.
GTTCCTGCCCAGGAGAAGTTCCAGGCCGCCGCCGGCATGCGGGCCGAATCGCCGATGATCATTGACGAAGGGCCCGTCCGCGCGGGTGCGATACCAGCCTCCTCCGAAAAGGAAGAAGGGAGTGAGGCTCGATTCGGGGTAGAAATAGCTCAGCATTGTGATCTGGATGGGCACGGTCCGCACCGAGGTTTGCTGGGAAGGATAGCGGAAGAAGTCGATGGAGGTCTCGAGGGCATAGGCTTGCGACATATGCACGCGGATCTGGGCCCCGGGGCCCCAATCGCCGCGGTCCGCGTTTCTGGGCCGGAAATAGCTCATGCGGCCGCCGATAGAAGTGTCGCCATGCGCCCCGAGGTTCTCGAGGCCTCCGCTTTCATAGGCGACGGCGGGGCTTAAGAGCGACGAGACGAACAGCATCAGGATCTGGATCGCCGCGCTCATGGCTCAATTATTCCATTAATTGAGCGGAGAAGGCGCAAATTCCATGCCGTTCGTATTTTGTTGCGTTTTTCCCCTTGCATCCTAAACGATTGGATGCTATACTAATGTCAGTAGATCGCTTTCGAACCTGTAACGAGAAATGTCAGGACCGACCCGCCGAGAGGCGGGTTTCGTGTTTTTAGGGCCCGGCTTCAGAGATGTTTGAGGGTCTTGCGGGCCGCGGAGATGCCGTTGAGGGCGGCATAAAAGAAATCGGAGACCTCCCCGGCGGAATCGGAATGTCCGAAGTAGATGGGAGGCAGGTCGCGGCTGGCCAGGGGCTGGAGCCGGGTCGCGTAGCCGGGTACGGACATGGGCAAGGGATGGCCGCGCCGGAAAATCCGGACCTCGGAGAGCTGCCTTTCCCAATCCGGGAACAGGGAGACTAGCTCGGAAACGGCCTGCTCCGCGGCGTGGAGCACGAGCTCGTCATCGAGCAGCTCGGGGCGCTCCTGCTCCGGCCTCGGAGCGTAGACCGTGATCACCTGCTTGCGGGCCGGGTCGCCGCCGTCCCCGTGCGTCACCCAATCGGCGGGGATGAAATCCGTGAAATTCCTGGCGCCCACCACCCAATTATCGTAGCTGCGATTGTAGACCATGCGGTCGAAGCACAGGTTGTAGACCATGTAGGGAGCGTAGCGCATGGCGCTCATGGCCGCGGCTTGGTCGGCGGGTAATCTATCCACCAGGCGCCGGGCTATGTATTTCGGCGCGGCGACAACCGCGGCCCGAGCTTCCACGGTCCGCGGCTTGCCCTCGTGCATGAAGGTCGCCCAGACCCGCCCCTTTTGCCGGGCCAGGCGATAGACGGTGGCGCCGGTGAGCGCGCGTTTTTTGGCCTTCTCGGGCAGGCCCCGCCAGACGATTTGCGAGGCTACGCCGATGCCGCCTTCCCAGGTGTAGCGCTGGGTGCGGAACCAGTCCTTGGCGGCCTGTAAGCCGAGATAGGCCGAAGTGTGCCGGCTGGTCGCGCCCCAATTGGAGGGTCCGAAGCAGTCCCAGAAGGCCTGGAGTTGGGGGGAGTAGCCCTCGAGGAAGTCGGAAAAGGGCCTGGCATCGAGCGATTCCATCTGCTTTTCTGTGTCGATCTTCTCGATATCCCTGAGGAATTGGCGAAAGCTGTCCTTCACCGCCTTGGGATAAGGCAGCTTGTCGAAGGCCGGATTATCGGCCCGGCCGTTCCAGAAGTCCCGTATCCAGACGCCGTCATAACAGACCGAATCCTCGCCCTTGATCGGCTTCCAGTCGAAATTCCAACGCTTGACCAGGGCCGCGAAGCTCGGGTCCGATGAGGAGTCCCAGGCGGCGCCGGTGGAGTAATTGAGTCCCTGCCACGATTCGGTATAGGAGTTGCCGCCCAGATAAGGCTCTTTTTCCAAGAGCAGGAAATCCTGATCCTTGAGCTCATCCGCCGCGGCCAGGCCGCTGGGCCCTCCGCCGACTATCAGGATGTCGCAGCTCAGCGAAGGGGCCGGCACGGGCATGGCCAGGCCGTCGCGCGATTGATGGCAGATCTCATTGGCTTCGCTGTCGAGCCGGGTCTTGGGGCGTCCGCCCGGGGTCTGGCCCGAGCCGCGCGCCCAGCCGGGGACGGGGCAGGCCATCGCCGCCCCGGCGCTTATGACCCAGCGTATGAAGGAACGACGGGTGAGAGCCACGGCGGTCTAGATCCCTCTGAGATTGCGGAACATCCACTCGAAGACGAAGCAGAAGATGATCCACACCGGAGCCAGATCCAGCCGGATAAGACCATGGACGTTCCAACGGGACTGGTAATAGCTGTCCTCGGAGGGCGACTTGCCGAGCAGCAAACGCAGCAGTCCCATCGCGGAATACTCGATGATCCAGAAGATGACGGGGTAGAGAATCCCCCGCGCGTAAAAGGGAAGGGAGAAGAGAAGGCCGTGGAAATGATGCAGGAGGAACAGGGGGACCACCGCGTAAAACGGGAAGTACCAAGCCGAGCTGTAGCCCATGAGCTTGCTGTCCTTGGCCCATGGGTAATCCATGATGGCGATCTCCATGACCTCCAGGCCCAGGCCGACGATGCCGAAGAGAAAGGCCTCGAAGATCATGAAGGATAGGATAGCAAAGGGCCGCCGGCTGCGTCACTTCTAGTCGAAATGTTGTTTACCTACTTCTCACCGCTCGCATCCGCCAAGGGATGTATGATGGAGCTGAGAGGTGGCAAAGTCAAATGGCTATCAGAAAACCCGAGATATTGTCGTCTTCCGTGCAGAAGGCCAATCTTTGGCTCAAGGACGTGGAGCGCGAGCTTCATGATTCCAACCGCTTGAAGGCCTACTCGACCCTCCGAGCGGTGCTGCATGCGCTTCGCGATAGCTTGCCGGTGTATGAGGCCGCCCACCTGGCCGCTCAAATGCCCCTGTTGGTGCGCGGCATATTCTTCGACGGTTGGAAGCCGCGTCCCAAGCCCGCCAGGCTCGATAAGCAGCAGTTTTACGGACGGATCAGGACCGAGCTGCGCAATCAGTCCGGGTTGGATCCGGCCTTGGCTGCCGCGGCTGTGATCAGGACGCTCTATCTGCACATTTCGGCTGGCGAGTTGGCCACGATCCGCGACGTGCTGCCGCGCGAGATGCGCGGTCTATGGGAGGAGATCGTCGAGTCGGTTGGCGATAGCTTCCGGACGCGGATCGAAGAGCCGGCCCTGCGCGGCCGGCATGCCGTCAGGCCGTCCGCGGGCCAGCCGTCCGCCGGGGTCTGAGCGAGATGTTGTTCGAAAACCGGCGCGAGGCGGGAAAGAAGCTGGGCCAGAATCTGCGCCGCCGGCAGCTCGGAGGCAATCTCATCGTGCTGGCGCTGCCGCGGGGCGGGGTGCCCGTGGGCTATGAGGTGGCGGCCTCGCTGGGAGCCCCCATGGACTTGTTCATGGTGCGCAAATTAGGCGCGCCGGGGGTGCCGGAATTGGCCATGGGCGCGGTCGCCACTGGAGGGGTATGCGTCCGCAACGAGAGCGTGATAGAGGAGATGGGGATCACCGAGGCGGAGCTGGAGAACTCCTCGCGCCAGGCGGCCGAGGAATTGAGCCGCAAGGAAAAGGAGTATCGCGGCAATCGCCGGGCCTCGGACCTCAGGGGCCGCACGGCCATACTTGTCGACGACGGCCTGGCCACGGGTTCCTCCATGCTGGCGTCGGTGTCGGCCGCCAAGTCCTTCCAACCGGCCCGGCTCGTGGTCGCCGTGCCTGTGGCGTCCAAGGAGATCAGCCGAAAATTGGAGAGCGAGGTGGATGAGTTGGTCTGTCTGGCCAATCCCGAGCCCTTCAACGAAGTAGGCCGCTGGTACTCCGACTTCGTCCAGACTACGGACGGAGAGGTGCGCCGGCTCTTGGAACGCAACGCGCTGGAGCAATCGATGGCGGCCCGGCCTTAATCGGCACAATAGCGTTACAAAGCGGCTATTATCCCCGAGGATATCGTTGGATAGGATGGGACCATTGAAGGCCATGGTCCTAGCGTTCTGCGGCTTGTTCCTGTGCCGGGAGGCTTTTCCCCAGATCGATCCGGTACGGCGCCGCCTGCTTCAAGCCGGCTTTGACGAGCCCCTCAATCGAGCGGGACCTCTGGGGGGCTATTTGTTCTACTACATGAACCAGCCTCAATTCGTCCGGCCCGACATGACGATGAGGCTGGCCTTGGCTCCCGTGTACCTCGATAGCGAACTGGGAATCAGGGAGGGCATGGGCCCTCTCACCGACGTGGGTCTGGGTCTGGGCGGGGGAGGGTTCGCGGCCGGCCATGCGGAATTCAAGCAGGGGTACTATTGTTGCCGTCCTTGCTGAATCCGATTTTGCGCAGGTCGTCCTCGTCTTCCGTCTCGAAATAGAGCGTGGTCATGTCATAGAAGACGACGGCAATGTTTCCCAGACGCGCTTGTGTGTAGTGGCA
>JACQPG010000100.1 GCA_016207665.1 Elusimicrobiota bacterium
AAGATCATCGAGTCCGAGATACAGCAAGCCAACGGCATCATCAATGAGATCCTCACTTACTCGAGGACTCGCGAGCTCAATCCCGAGAGGATCAGCCTCAACAGCTTCATCGAGGAGCTGCTCTCATCCCATCCGTTCCCGGCCCATATCACGATCGAGAAGCTGCTCGATCCGTCCAATCCGGTGGTCGACGTCGACGTCACCGAGATGAAGCAGGCGATCCGCAACCTGATCGGCAACGCCGTGGAGGTCATGACCAGCTCTGGACGGCTCCGCGTCAGGACGGGCATGGGCGAGGCAGGCACGGCGTTCATCGAGATCGCCGACACGGGTCCCGGCATCCCTCCGGACGTCCTGGAGAAGATATTCACGCCGTTCTTCACGACGAAGGCCCGCGGGACGGGATTGGGCCTGGCGGTGGTGCGCAAGGTGGCGGACAGGCACCGTGGACGCGTGGATGTGGAGAGCGTGATAGGCAAGGGCACCACCTTCCGCTTATTCCTCCCGATAGTGCAAAAAGTGAAGGTATGATCGGTCGCGTCCTGATCGTCGACGATGACGCCAATATGCGCGAGACCGTGGCGGATAATCTCGAGATCGCCGGCTATGAGATCGGGCAAGCGGCAAGCGCCGCGGAGGCCGTGGCGCTGGTCAGGCAGAAGTTCTTCGACGTTATCATCATGGACTACAACCTGGGCGACGGCACGGGCATCGACGCGATCAAGCAAATCCGGGCCATGAACTCGGAAAGCCAGATACTCATGATGACCGCTCACGCCTCCCTGGATATGGCGGTCAAGGCGATACAGGAATCCGTGGCCGATTTCTTGGCCAAGCCCGTGGACTTCGACAAGCTCAAGCATTCGATCGGAAGGGCTTTGGAGAGATTGCGCCTACAGCAGGAGAACCGCCGCCTGATCGAGGACCTCAAAAGGGTCAACGAGCAGCTATCCAAGCTCAATCAGATGAAGTCCAAATTCCTCTCCATGGCCTCGCATGACCTGTCGAACTCTCTCATGACGCTGCAAGTGAGCTTCGAGATGCTCTTGGGCAGCCTTCAGCTCAACGAGGACCAGAAAAAGAAGGTGAACTATATCGCCAGCGGCATCAGCCAGATCGCGAGACTGATCGAGGATCTGGTGGACTGGGCCTCTATCGAGCAGGGGAAGCTCAGGCTGGAGCAAAGGCTATTCGCGCCGAGCCCCATGATCGAGGAACTGTTGACAGGCGCCCGTGCCAGGGCCCAGGTCAAGGGAATAGAGATATCGGCGGCGGTGGAGCCCGGGTTGCCCGATGTCTACGCCGATAAGAGGCGCCTCTTCCAAGTGCTCAACAACATGATAGAAAACGCCATACGCCATACCCCCAAGGGCGGCAGGATACAGATCTCGCTCAATCGCCGCAAGGGCGGGGGGGAAGAGGTGCAATGGGCGGTGAAGGACTCGGGAGAGGGAATAGCTCGCGAGGAGTTGGCCAAGATTTTCACCAGTTTCTACCAGGGAAAAGACCATCGAACGGCCGGGAGGCTGGGGCTAGGCCTGTCCATCGCCAAGGAGATCATCGAAGCCCATAAGGGTCGGTTGTGGGTTGAGAGCGAAGGGTTGGGCAAAGGCGCGACGTTTTTATTCACTGTCCCGGTTCCAGCCAGGCTCGAATCGGTATCGGCCGCTCATGAGCAGAAAAAATAGAGAAGAAAGAAGGGGGAAAAGGGCGCCCCCGCAGATTCCCGGGCTCGAGCCTTTGTGCCCCCGCAAAAAAACCTATATAGCGGCAGGGCTTGGATTTTTAATATCCGGATTGGCGCTCCTTTCGCTCACTGACAGCATGGGGCGAAACTGGGCATCGCATGTTTGTCCTTTTCTGATCCTGGGCGGCTATTTCCTGGTCGGTTTTGGTTTGATGGAAGATCGCGAAAAAACCGGCGAAGAAGCCCGCCCATAACTTTCAAGGTCTTTTTCATCCCCCTCCCGTTCCAGCTTCCCCTTACTTGGTCTTTTCAGGGACAGGCGCTTTCCCGCCCTTTCCGGCTTCCGTTAGCCTGATCCTCGGCTTGGGCCTTTGTTGGTTTTCCGGAAAGTTGGCAATTTTCGGGCCTTTCCGTTGGCTGACCCATACCCACTCACCCCTTCCTTTTACAGGTTTTTTCGGGGCATCCCTATCCAGTCCTAAATCATCCGAAAGTTGCCAACTTTTCGGATGATTGGGGCAGGGCGCTCGATGGTCCTTTTTGCCAGGGCCAGGTTCAGGGGCTTATCGGATCCCGGATATCGGCCGATTCCGGCTCAGGCTTTGATGGTCTTTCGATAGTCCATAAATAGGCTGAAACGTTCCTGAAAAGTTGCCAATTTTTGGGATATCCGGCCGCGCTTTCATCCAAAGATCAGCCAGAATTTCGGGGCGGCTGAGTATCGAGCCGATTGCTAATTTTGAAAAGCTCACAAAGGCTCTCGAAAAATCAAAAAACGGCATTAATATCAGTGAGTTTTTATGTTTTTCTCAAATCAAATATAGAGGCGCAATGTGGAGAATAGGCCCATTTATATGAAACATAATATTTATTATCAGTAGTCTTTGATTTGAGAAAAAGCGGCGAGAGTCCGCCCCTTTTTCCGTGCCGAACCCTGGGGGCTTTGAGCGGATTTTAGTAGGCGTAACAGGCCGTTGCTTGGAGCAGTTCTATTCGGGGATCCGGGGCATCTTCCTCGTGGCAGCGATTGTCCTTTCGTCGTTGAAAGGTGGCCCAGGATTCCGTGATCGTGCGCCCGGCTCTGGTTGTGACGCTTATTCTGCGGCTCTGGGTCTGGCAGCCTGGTTTGGTGGAATTGCAGCTCAGTATTTCTCGGGGCCTGCGTTCCCCAAGGGGCCTGGGTAGGTAGGCCCGAAGGGGCCTAGGTCTTGCCGTTGATGACAGTGGAGAGCTGGTCCGCCAGGATAAAAGCTCTGAGCCGGCCTGAGGCGGTGAGCTCGTAGCGCCGGGCGCGGCGGGAGCCTGATGAGAGTATCTCTCCCTGCTTGACGCCGTCTTGAAGAGCCCGGTCCATGCGCTGTATGGGGTAGCCGGAGCCCCGTAGCCAGCGGGCCAGTTGCGCCGCGGTGGGCTTGCGCTCCCCGAGAAGCCTTTCCGAGGCCGCTAAAAGCACCAGGCAGGCCTCCTTTTCGCTCTTTCCGGGACCGAGCTTGGCCCGGAGCTGTAGGCGCGGCCCCTGAGCCTCCGTGATGGCTTCCCAGGCGATCTCCGGCTCATTGGGAACGCGTTCTGGGGATTTTTCCAGGGGTTGCCTGGCCGCCGCCAGCCTTTCCAGGAACTCGCGCCTCTCCTGGGATACGAACTTCGGGCTGCCTTCGGCTTCGAATTCCAGGCCGTTGGGCCATTTCATTTTGATGCGATGCGAGTCAGGCACGGTCATTATTTTGGCATAAAAATCAGAACATGACAAACTCTTGTGGATAAACGGTGGAAAGCTCCCTATTGCCTGAGAGGGGACTGACTAGAAGCATGCCCATAAAGGCGTAAGCGGGATATTTATGCCATATTAAAGACATAAGGCTGTGGATAACCATGTGGGAATATCTTGCTCTTTCAGACGGAAGCGAATGTCTCTGACGAAAGGACAGGGGACAAAAGAGGACGAATCCCTGGTTGTTCTGGCGGCGAAGATCCTTGAGAAGCTGGTGGAAATTCTCGGCCGCGACGGCGCGGTTATGCTTGAGCGGGGCTGTTTCCCCTCTGCGCCAACGAGGGGATCGGGATCCTCCACCCACCCTGTATCGTGAAGGGTTCTGAAAGGAGCAGCACGGCGTAATCCTCGGTACGGGTTGAGGAGTGGAGGCGCTCCGAGTGAGAGGAGCCTGCCGAAGTCCCGCGGTACGGCGCAGTTGAGCCAGCTCGTCGTTGCTGAGGCGAACGGGGGTTTGTGGCTGTTGTGCGCTACGCGCGTTGGAGACCGGTGATGCGCCTAGAAGCGCCCGGAGACTTCCAGCGCGTATTTCTTGGAGCTTCCGCGGGTGGGATTAGAGGCGGTGCCGGCCTTGAAAAGAGCCGCAGTGGCTGAGATGGTGAACTGGTCCTGCAAGGCGTAACGGATTCGGAAATCCCATTCCATTCCAAGGGTGCGGGAGCCTTGCCGGATTCGTTCGGCTTGGAAGAGGAAATAATCGATATCGAACACGAAGCCCTTGTAGGCCGGCGGGGTGTAGCCCCCGCCCACCACAATGATGCCGCTGGCGCCGTCTCGAAGCCCGCTGGCGCTGGAAGTGGAGTAATTCCCCCCGAAAGCGTCATAGGGCGTGGCCGCGAAGAATTCGCCAAATCCGTTGCGCTCAAGCCCCTGGAAGCGATGACCGCGGGCCGGGAAAAAGGCCTCGTCCCGGGTGGCGGTCGCGGGGTCGTCGCCGCTGCCCCGGGCCAAGGACAGGCGCGCGATGCCCTCGCCCGTCTTGTAGAGCCGTTGTTTCCACTTGGCGCGTATCACTTGGGCGTCGCCCTGATAGGTGATGTGATTGGGCGCGGGCGATGGGCCCGTGGGCACGGCCGAGCCGCGCTGAAGGGCCGCCTCCCCGTCAAAAACCATGGGGCCGTAGTGGATCTGATAGCGAAGGCTCGAGAAGCTCTTGACGATCTTCGATACCAGGCATTCGCGCCTCGTGGTCTCCCCTGGCAGCACGTAGGAGCAGCCGAACACGGGCTGCAGCGCCCTGTCGCGCTCGAAGAGCTGGCTCAACTGCCAGGTGCCTTCGGTGGGCAGGTCCACGGTCAGGCCGAAAAGCTCCAGCGCGTTGGGGGCGGAGAACCGGGCGTCGCGATCCGAGAAGACGAATCCCTCGGCCCTGAGCCCCCACCAAGGCAATTCTCCGGATAAGACGATGCCGGTCAGACCGGCGCCGTCGTCATCAAGCAAGAGCCCGCTGGCCAGACGATAGTTCTGGCGGCCGAAGGTTCCACGCACCGGATAAGACCAGGGCCGGTTGACCCTTAGATACGCGTTTTCGATAAAGGGCGTGAGGTCGGAACTCGGATAATGGCGGGCGATGCGGTCAAAGGGCTGGCTTTCGAGCGTCGAGGAGGAGCCGGCCACCCCGACCGCGTGCAATAGAAGGCCCACGTCCATGGTGGTATCCGAGCCGGCGCCGAGCTTTTCGAGCCCGATACGGCGGACGGCGATGCCAAGCCTCGCGTCGTTGGCCAGGAAGGCGTGGTTGTTCCTCGCCAAGGGGTTGAGATTGAGGTTGTGATACGACAGAGCCCGCATGCGATAGGAGGCGCTGACGTCCAGGTTTGCCGCAAAGGCGAAGGACGTAAACACGCATAGCAGAGCGGCCGCTAAAAAGGCAGGCATTCGCCCCATCCTACAAAAATAATCTCGTTGGGAACCAGGCCGGTACGTGCTAGTCAACCTTGAACTGACGGACTAATGACGAAAGTTTGTCCACGATGCTCGTAAGATGCTGGGCATTCGTGGCGATCTGCTCCATGGCGGCGGACTGCTCTTCGCTGGAGGCGGTCACCTCTTCGGTCGAGGCCGCCACCTCTTGAGTGCTGGAAGCCACGCCGTTCATCTGTTGGGCCATCTTGGCTACTTCCTTGGAAATGGCCCCGAACAGTTTCTCGGCGTCCATCACCAGGCTGTAGCACTGGGTGACCTGGCTGTTGCCTCGCTCGGTCTTTTCCACGGCCTGGCGGGTGCCCTCCGCGGTCTCCTGAATGAGCGCGACGATCTGGTTGGCGCTGTCCGCCGAGGTTTCGGCGAGCTTCCGTATTTCATCGGCTACTACCGCGAACCCCCGCCCGCTTTCTCCAGCGCGGGCCGCCTCGATGGCGGCATTGAGCGATAACAGGTTGGTCTGGTCTGCGATCTTTGTCATGACATCCACGATCTTTCCTATCTGATGGGAACGCTTTCCTAGATCATGGATATGGCCCGTGGCGGCCGCGACCGAGCTCTGGGCATCCTTCATCTTGGCGACGACGTCGACCGCCAGCCTTCCCCCCTGCTGCGCGCTCTCTTCAGTGTGCTTCATCAGGGTGGCCGAGGTCTGCGTGTTTTGAGCGACGGCGCCGGTGCTCTTCGATATCTCGCTGATGACTTTGACCGTTTGGGACAGGTTGTTCGAGGATAGATGCGTGATCTCCTTGAGCGATTCCGACGAAGCTCCGATCTGCGTCAAGACCTCATGGACCTGCTTGATCAAGGTGCTCAGGCTGTCGAGAAAGCGGTTGAAGTGGGCAGCGAGTATGCCCATTTCATCCTCGTTTCGGATATCGATCCTTTGGGTCAGGTCTCCCCCGCCGGAGGCGATCTCAGCCAAGCGCGCCGAAAGCTGCGCCAGGGGCACGCTGATGAGCCGTGAAAACATCATGGAGGTGATCAAAAACGTGATGACCAAGCCGACGGCCGTGAAAAGAAAGCTGGCGATGGCTAGCCGGCGCATGCGCCGGCGCATGCCATCCTGGGACAGCACGATGCGGGCCATGCCGATGCGGCGGGATTTCGTCGCGGAGATGCCCATGAGGCTCTCTTCCGCGCTCTCGGCGGTCTGCGCGCTACTGATTGGGGCGGTGACCTCGAGATTACCGTTGGCGTCGGCGTTTATCGCGATGCCTTGAGGGTCTACGCCAGGGGCCGGCCCCAGCGCGGTCTCGGCGTTCGACCGGGAGGCCAGCACTTGGCCCTGGTTATCCCGGATCTCGGCCGCCAGGACATCCTCCTCGTTGGCGACCTTGTCCACCAGCTCCCCCAGCGCTCCGCGGTCCTTGATCACGATGCCCAGGATGCTGCTCGTGGCCATGCTGCCGGCGATGGCGCGCCCCCTCTTTTCGAGTTCCAGGCGGTGGAGATTGCGCTGGCTGACGATGGAAATGGAGGCGTAAAGGAAGCCGAAGACGAAAAGCAGGGTCCAGAACGCGCCCAAGAATCTGGATCTGAGGCTGATTTGCAAGGTCATTCCACCTTGATCTTGACGGTCTTCATGAATTCGGCCGGGAAGTCCCTGCCGAGAGCCTTGGCTGTGTTCATATTGACGGCTACATCCGCGTCCGAGGCGGAGAGCCGGACGCGCGCCGAGCCGCCGGAAAGAATGGCCTGGGCCTGCAGCCCCAGCTGCTTGCCGATCTCTTGATAGCTCATGGAAAGGCTCAAGAGTCCGCCCCCCCGAAGCAAGGAGATCGAAGGCACGATCAGCGGCAGTCTATTCTTGAGGCTAAAGCTGACCAGGCCCTTGAAGGCCAGCTTGTTGGCGACCACAGGATCCAAGGGGATCCAAAGGGCGTCCACCCGCCCTTCGATCCGGGAAAGAGCCTCGGAAAGGGCCTCGGGCGTAGCGCAAGGGGCCGCTACCAACTCTATGGACAAGGCGCGGGCCGCGTCCCGGGCTTCGGAGAATTTCTCCCGGCTGTCTTGGGGGCTATAAAGAACGCCCATGCGCTTGAGATCGGGTAGGGCCTTCTGCGCCGAAGCCCATTGCTCCTTGACGGGGAGCGTCATCGGAATTCCCTCGACCCTTTCCCCCTCGAGCTTCGAGAGCTGGGCGCCGACGACTCCCGCGAAGAGCACCGGGATCTCGGGAGCGAAGCGTTCCTTGGCCTGGGCCGCGGCGGCCGGGCCCAGGGCCACGATCAGTTTGGGATAACTCTGCTTGACCCTTTGCCAGAATGCCTCCTCGCTTTGAGGGTTCAGCGTGAAGCTCTCGACCGGCCCTGGAAAGGTCGCCTTGAAGCCCTGGGCGATCTGGTCGAGTATCAAGTTGGGCTCCGAGAGCAACGCGACTTCAGCGGCGTTGCCTGAGGCCGAGCCTAGGATAACGGCCAAGAACGTCGCTATCCCGATCACTTTACATTTGTACCATTTGCGGCCGAACCTTCCAAACGGCTCAGAACTGGACATTGAAGGTATACTCCAGGCGCCGGCCCGTCTGCAAGGGCACGGACTCGACCACCCGTTGGCGCACGTACTCGGGGATGGAAACCCGGCTGGCGGTCACGTTGCGCACCCCCAGTGTGTGCCTGATCCTGCCCGTGGCGTAGCCCGCGTTGAGGTCAAGCCAAGAGTTGTGTCCCAGGCGGGTGCGCAGGGTGTCCACGCTGGAATAGTGCGTGACGTTGCCGCCGAGGAAAAAGCCGCCGATGGCGTGCGAGAGCCCGGAGGAAAGGGTGTAGCGAGGGACGTACTTGTAGTTATAGGTCTCTCGCGGGATGTCTCCCGTATTGGTGATGGTGGTGACGTCGCCCTTATTGCCGTCGATATAGTCCCAGGCGGCGTAGGCCTCGGTCTGCCCGCGGCTGTAGCGGAGCTCGAGCTCCAGGCCGCGCGCGTTGAACTCATTGGCATTGGTATAGAAGTTGACGTTGTTGTAGGTCTCTCCGGCGCGAGTGAAGGTCCCCAGGCTGCGGAATATCCGGTTCTTCTGCTGCGTCCAATATCCCGTCAGCTGCCCGAATAGATGCCCCCAGGATGCCAGATAGGAAAGCTCGACCGAGTCGCTTTTTTCGGGACTGAGGCCCGGATTGCCCACCACGCCTCCGGCCGTGACCGGCTTGGTCAGGAAATACTGCTCGAAGAGCGTGGGGGCGCGGAAGGATTGCCCCGCCACCGCCTTGACGCTTTGTCTCTCGCTGATCTGGTAGACGGCCGAGCCTCGCGATGAGAGATTGTCGCCGAAGAGCTGGTTATTGGTATAGCGGCTGCCCACCAAGAAGCGCCAGGGAGCCTTGTCGAAGCCAAGCTGCACGTAGGCCGAGCCTTCCCAGGCGGTCCTGTCACGCATCTCGTTCTCGTTGGGGATGCCCGAGGTGGTCAGGGTGAGCATCGTCCTGGGATCATAGTTGACATAGCGGTAGCTGACGCGATAGTCATGATCCCCGCCGGCCTCCACGCTCCAATAATCGAACAGTTCGACGCGCGCGCTCAGCGAGTTCGTGGTTCGGGAGCCGACGGTGTCCGTGCGAGTGTTGTCATCATCGGCCCTGGAGAAATTGCGGCGTTGCCGGTCGTAGGTCGCCGAGTACTTGAGATTCCACCACTCAGGGCCGAAAGAATAGGCGTAGCTGACGAGCTCGAATTCCCGTTCATGCGGGTTGCCGATCCCCGCCGAGCGGGCCGGAGTGGTGCCCAGGAATCCTTCCTTGACGCTGGCGACGTTGGCTAGGAGCGAATGCCCCTTCCACTCCCCAGAGGCCGTCAGGCTCCGCACCCGGTCGAAATCGCGGACTTTGTTGTCCAATCGGCCCTCATCGTTGAAGGTATACATGGGCCAAGACTCGCTGACCATGCCGCCGATGACGTTGTAGGAGCCATCCTTGCCCGTGGAGGCGTATTGGCCTACGGCTCGGCTGGCCTCGCCGTAGCCCTCGAACTTATCGTGGGTGGTCGCCGCTCCGGCGCTGATCTGGCCGTCACGCTCTCCCTTCTTGGGTCTGCGCAATACGATGTTGATGGCGCCGTTGAGAGCGTTGGAACCATAGAGCACCGAGGCCGGCCCCCGCAGTATCTCGATGCGCTCGACTGCGTCGATCGGGACCCGGTCGATATAGCCCTCGCCCGTCACGGCGTGCCACATGGGGACGTTGTTGATCATGACCAGCGATTTGTTGGCATACTGCTCTTGCAGCCCCCCTCGGAACGTTTGGAGGCGCTTGAGGAAATAGGTGCGCCAGACCATGACTCCCGCTACGCTTTCGATAGCCTCGGAAACCGAGCCGTAATTGAAGCGTTCTATAGTCTGCCGCGTGATGACCGTGACATTGGATACGCTGTTGAAGATCGACTCCGGTTTGGTGGAGGCCACGCTGATAACCTCGGCCCCGCCCATGAGCAGGGATTCGAGCGAGGCGAGCTCATCATCGTCGCCCTGGGTCCAGCCGTTCGCGGTCAATTGAGTCAGCACCAAAAACGTCGCTAGGAATAGTCGCATTGGTTTCACCTGGCCTCTCTTATCAGCAGAATAGTCCCTGATGTAGAGAAAAACTAGCAGAAGGGCATAAGAATGTCAAGAAATGCCGATGTCTCAGCAATAAAAATTAAAACCGCCCCTCCCAAAGGAAGGGGCGGTTTTTTGAGGCTGTCTGGCCTAGAACCTAAGCCGGGCGTCCATGTACCACAGGCTCGCCGGATCGGTTCCGCGAACCGGGAGTCCGGAATCCCTGTTGGTGGTCTTGATGAATCCGCCGGGTTGGAACGAGGCGAAGCCGGCGCTCAGAGAGACATTCTCCGAGTGCATCCAGGTCAGGTCCAAGTCGACCTCGGACCCGATATGGCGGTTGCCCGCGGCCGCGGCGGCCAAGGGCCTCTTCTGGAAGCGGAAATCCCAGTAAGAAAGCCCCGCGGTGAGCTTGTTCCACATGGCCGGGGTGGCCTTGACGCCGAGTCCCCAGATGTTGCGGTTGCTCACGCTGTTGGAGGCCACGGCGCCCGTGAGGGCGCCTTGACCAAGGACCACGGTCGAGTTGGTTGCGAACCGGCCGTAGATGCTTCCAGGGCGATAATCAGGATTGATGGCCTGGAAGGCGTGGTTCTTGTTGTCATTGGCGCTCTCGTCGCCGCTGCCGACGGCATACTCGACCCAGGGGATCAGAGCCGCCATGCCGAGATCGGCCTTGTATCCGGCGTTGGCCATGAGGGCCCAACCCATGTAGTTGCGGGAGGGTCCGGCCGCGCCCATGGTGCGGTCCTCGCCGAAGTTCTTGGCCGCTTCTCCCTTGATCCAGCCGCCCCATTTCTCGAACTTGCCCTTGAGTCCGACGACCCAGAGGAAGTCGTTCTTGCCCGGATCGCTGCCCAGCTCGCCGGTATTGTGCTGGACTTGGTTGTAGACATAGGCCTTCACGCCGGTGTGCTTGCAGGCAGCCACCAAGCCGCGCAGGTCCGTGTGGGACACGGTCGCCAGGCCGGGCGTGGCATCCGCCACCACCTTGCCCGCGACGCCCGTCAGGCCGAGATGCTCGCCGTTCCAGTCGAAGCGCGCGGAATCAAGCGCCGTGACGGGAAGCCCGTATTGGGCCTTATCCGAGGGGCCGAAATAGGCCACCATATCGCCGGACTTGCCGTAGAACTGGCGTCCGAACATGGCGTCCAAGGCGCCCATCAGCTTGTCGATCTTGAAATACGCCTGCTCAACCTCGACATTGGTCTGGACGCCGTCCAAGTTCTCGGGCGTGCCGTTCCACGTCCTGTTGTTCTTGCTCAACGTTACTTTGGCATGAACATCATCCAACAGGTCCCAGTCAGCGTGCAGCATGACCCGGGTCTGGACATCGCCGATGCGATCATTTTGAGTGCCGGCGGTGCCAAGGTCCTGGGTCACGAAGTCAGCGACGTTGCGCGCAGCTGTGGCCTGCAGGTCGAGCTGTCCACCGAGCTTGAAGTTCTTCAAAAGCTCGGCATTGCCCTGGCTTGCCACCAACAGCAGAGCCAAGGTGACCGTCGATCCTAGGAGCTTTCTCATCTACGCTTTTTCCTCCTTAATCGCCGCCCCCCGCGTGTATTGGAGGCGTGCGTCTTTAGGAGTTCTAAGCGGACCGGCTCCTGCCCTCCTGATCGAAGGGCTGCGGGCCAAAGCCGCCTGTTGAACTCCTCCGCGCGGATTCTAATATAGATGACGTTTGGATGTCAACATTATTTATGTTTTATGACTATCCAGGATTTGCCATCTAGTGCCAAGTTTTCGCGTGAAAATTTTCAACGTGGGAAAATGGCGGCGAAGCGACTATCTTTTAGGAAGGAAACGGAATGGAATGGACCGCAGCGCGCAAGGAGCTGGAGCTACTTCGACTGGAGCTGGTCCTGCGCCCACTTGGCCCAGGAAGTGTCCTGGTATTGGATGGTGATGCGCTGCAGAGCGCCCTTGGCCTGTTCGAGCTGGCCCAAGGTCTTGAGGCTGCGCGCCAGGCAGCCATGTACCTGTGGCGCTAGAAAGTGATCCGGATAGAGGTCCAAGAAGCGCTGCGCGGCCTCGGCCGCCTTTTGGGGCTGCCCGGCCGCTTCAAAGGAGATGGCCAGCCCGTTGAGCGCGTAGGGTTGCAATCCTTCAGTTCCCATTTCTATCAAACGCGTGTAGTGCTCCACGGCTTCCTGGAACTTCCCTTGAGGAAAGAGCATGTCGCCGGCGAACAGCCAGCCAAAGGCGGTGGCCGGGGTGTTGGGGTAATCCGCGGCCAGGCCCTTCATCTGCTCGAGCGCGTCAGGCAGCCTGTTGCTGTAGGCATAGGCCTGCACCATCCATAGCTTGTTCCAAGCCTCGCTGCGCAGCGATTTCCTTTGATATAGGATGCCGGAAACCAGCAAGACGGCTGCCAGCGCCGAGCCGGCCGCGATGCCGGCGGTCTTGCGATTCCGGCTCACCCAAGCCAGGCCGGCTTCCAGAATGTCCTGAAGCTCGTTATGCTTGATCTGCGCCCTGACCCATTGTTTTCCCATGGATGCTCATTATAACAACAAAACAGACAAATAACAGCCGCCTCCGCGCCCGTAAAAAGGGTCGTATGGCCGCAACGTTGCAATTTATTAAAAATTTATGGAAGCATTGAGCGCTTCCCTTATGGTCGTGACTGCGGCGGAAATGGGCGATAAGACCCAGCTGCTGGCCTTTTCTTTGGCCTCCCGCTTCCGCAAGCCCTGGCCTATCATGGCTGGAATACTGACCGCCACGCTCATCAATCATGGTCTGTCGGCTTGGGGCGGAGCCTGGGCTGCGGCTTATCTTTCCCCTAAGGTCATGGCCTGGACGCTCGCCGTCAGCTTCGTTGGTTTCGCGGCTTGGACGCTGATTCCCGACCGCTATGAGGCGGGCCGCGAGCGCGGCCGGTTTGGACCCTATCTCACCACCACGGTCGTGTTCTTCCTGGTTGAAATCGGCGACAAGACTCAGCTAGCCACCGTGGCGCTCGGGGCTCGCTTCGCCGCCCCGATCGCTGTTACGATCGGGACGACGGCCGGCATGATGATCGCAGACGGGCTAGGCGTTTTCGCGGGGGACCGGCTATCCGAGCGCGTATCCATGCGCTGGCTTCGCGCGATCACGGCCGGTCTTTTTCTGGCCTTCGGGATAGGCTCCGCCGTGGTCGCTCTTCGGGTTTAGAGCCGCCCTCCACAAAACTGGTACCCCGAGAGGGAATCGAACCCCCATCTTCTCCTTAGGACGGAGTAGCTCTATCCATTGAGCTATCGGGGCGTAATGTTGATTATACAATACCAATTTGTGGCATCGGTTCTTGGATACACCAATGTCCAAACGTTTTAATTTTATCCTTGGGTTCTCTAGCTACTCCGGCCCCAGGGCACGTTTAGGGGTTTTTTGGTGCAGAGCCTACAGGAAGTTCAGATCCTTCTGGGGCTTGGATTGGACGGGGAGAGATGGCGGGAAGAAGCGTGGCTTTGTAACGGAAAAGGCCAAGTTCCAGAAGGGCTATTGCATTAATCGGAGTAAGGCCATTGCCAAGCTTAATCTGAATCGCTCCATTTTCATCTTGCCAAAGAGTAACATACGGCAAGGACCTTTCTGCCACAGAGTTCCGGTCTGGGTCTTTGGTCTCTAAAGTCATTGAGGATTCCTCTTATTTTAGAATTATAAATCGATACCAAAAAACGCACCGATTGTGTTCCAAGGTTTTTGGGTGCCACGGCTAAATCCAACATACCGCAAACCCAGATTAATACTCCTGTAAACCATGGCTGGTGAAATTTCCCAAGTAAGCCAGCCAAGGCTGGAGTAATCGGGAAGTGCGAAGGGGCCACAGGAGGCATTCGTACACGTATAATTTCTGGTCCGTTTTTCGACCGCAATTCCTACCCCTGCACCTATGCGCACACCAAGACTGCCTGATAAGAGCCAAGTTTGGCGGGCCTCCCCCAAAAATCTCATGGTATCCGCATCGGATAGGACCCCAATCTTAGTTGGCGACCCGCCAAACTGGAAATTGGCAGTTCCAACTCCAGGCCCCCCATTAAGGTATCCAACACTGGGACCAAATTGTGTTCCGCTATTGTAGCCATGGAAAAGTCCGATGCGGAATCCTTCGGCCCCATAACCCTTAGTTGAGACAGAGCATGAAGTAGCACTTAAAGAAATCATAAATGGATGGCATACATTCGAGGTGTCGATTGTAGAGTCAGCATTCCCAACTCCCATATAATCACCTTGAACAGATATATGCCAACCACCAGCATCTCCAGGAATTTGTTGCGCAGAAGCGGTCAATGGCGCCCGTATTGACACAAAGCAAATAGAAACGGCGATACTTCTAAAAATTTTATTCATGGCCTCTTTCCTTTGATGCTAAGCGGGTGGTTATTTCATCAATTTTCGTTTGTTGTGCCTGAACTACTTTGGTAAGGACTCCTACAATATCCATGGGACTTAACCCTTTCCGGTCCCTGCTTGCCACTAACTCGGGTACATCCTCAGCAATGAATCCTACGTGTTTCTCTTTCTCGTCCGCTTTGCAGCAATACTTAATAGGATTTAGCGCCATAAGAGCTTCAACTGCTTGATCAATCTCAAGCGGCCGAATATCCTTTTTAGATTCCCTCGTGGATGTGCTTTGCCATACTCCACCTGTCGTTAAATATCCGCCAGTGCTTGTGTCGATGAACCGGCCGCTTGTAACTGTGCTTTGGCCAATACCTATGGTCTTGTCTTCTTTTAAGAAGATCATTTCTTGAGTTCCGTTCCCATCATTAATGGCAAGGGCTAGAGTCCCCTTATCAACGCTCGCCACCTTTCGAAAGGCGATATAGCCACCTTGGAAGTTGCCGTTGTCAGCTTGATTGCGGAATCCTGCGTGTATAAATGAGAATGGGATACCATTATCTAAGCGGAATAGTAGGAAATTCCCATCCCGTGTTGCCCCGGAATATGTCGTTTCCTGCCCTAATACCAAGGTGTCGAATCTGGTTTGAGTACCGCTTGCGTCTCCGATCCGAAGAGAGCGGCAGTTATCCGATCCGATAAGTTCTCGGTGGAATGCTGCTATTGTAAGACCGTCAGATTGGTTTCTAATAGTGATATCTTTGGGTGATGAATCCAAGCCGACGCTAATTTGCCAAATCTTGCCATTAGCCCCGGAATTCTCTAGGCGCAGTTGGTCAACCGAAGAACCATCGCATTTGATCTGAAGTTTGGCAGCAGGAGCATTTGTCCCTATTCCGACCTTATCAGCGCTTGCATCGGTGAAAAGGAGATTGGCGTCTGTATCTCCTTCTATCCTGACGTCCTTATCCGCTCCATCCTCGTTGATGATGACGCTGCCGCGGACATCCAATAGAGCACCTGGGCTCGGGGTTCCGATGCCGACATTGCCGCCTGATTGGCCGTTTAATTGCAGAGTCAAAGCGTCAATTCGTCCATCGACGTACGCAGACCCTGCATCATTGAGCGCAGCAATGGCTGCCGTGGTATCGGAAGGGTAACCGAATAGCCAGTTCAAATTTGTCGCGATTTTAATATGTAGCTTATTCTGTGGATTCGTCTCCCCGATCCCGACCCTTCCGTTTTCTTGGATCCGCATCAATTCCGTGCCGTTATCATGAGAGAAAATTATTTTCTGGCTGCTGCTATTGTTGTCGTTGTCACAATCAATAGTTACGTCACCATCAGCGGTGACAGGAATGTTCTGGTCGGCCATATCGTTTCCTTTTAGACGGTTTTTAGGATTTGTGACACAGTTTCGGGATTTTAGTACACCGGCACATTAGTGTCAATAGGAATTAGTTCACGGTCGTCTTGGCCGCCGGCGTCCCGTGCGGGCTTCTGACAGGCTCGAACGCGATTACGAGCCGCTGGTTCTTGGTTTGATGATATGGGAGAGCCAGAGCCCGCTTTGCAGGGCGTAGACGGTCGCGCAGCCGAGCACGAAGGCCAGGCCCGTGGTGAGGACGGCTTGGTTTTCTGCCAGCAGGCCCGCGGCGGCCAGCGGCCAGCCGAGGGCGAGAAAGGCGAAGGCGGACCAGGCGAGCTTGGGCTGGGCGCCGGTATAATCCGGCGCATCCTCGCGTTCGCCATAGGCCGAGCGCCAGACCATGAAAGGGAATATCTTGCAGGACTGGCCTATCACCCACGGCGTGGCCCAGCCCAGCAGGGCGCAGACTCCGTAGGCCGCTCGAGCCTCCCAGCGATCCTCGATGATGCCGAAGGATAGGGCAAGGCCCAGTCCCATCCAAACTATGCCCCCCGCGATCCCCAGAAACGAGAAGGCGGTCGGAACGTCTTTCAACCGCCATTCCTTGCTGGCGCTATGGCGGAGCTGCCAAAGATAGGCCAGGTAGCCGAAGGCGAGAATGAGCGACCAAAGCCGGGCCAGTTTCAGGCCCATGCACAAGGCGTCGACGGCGAGCGCCGCGGCGCCAAGGGCCAGCAGAAAGAACGCCGTTTGGCTGGCGCGACGGCCGGAAGCCCGGGAAATGGCGGCGGGATAGAACAGCCTATAGGAAGCGCCTAATATGGAAAGCGTCACCCAGCCGATCAGGGCCAGATGCACATGAGCGATCAAGGCGTATTCGGGATGGGGCAGCAGCGCCCCGGTTTGCCGGTCCAAGGCCAACATCAGTCCCAGGGAGGCGAGGGCCGCGAGAAAGGCCAGGGCCGCCGCGAAATGCCTTTCGGTGAAGGGCAGTTCGCGCGCCTGGCTTAAGGTCTTGGCGTATGAGATCAGGTAGAGCGCCATTCCCATGCCTGCCATAGCGGTGCCGAGCCAATAGCGTTCCTTCCCGGACCAGAGTTCCCCCACGAATACGGCCAAACCCAGCGCCAGGACCCAAAATCCGAGCATCGGCGCCCATGGCCAGCGCAGGGGCGTGCCCGCGTGCACCGGAAGCATCTGCGACATGGCACCCAAGATCGTGGCGGAGAGCCAGCCCAGGGTCAGCAGATGCACGCAGCCGAGCACCCAGCGAGCGTCGAGGGAGAAACCCATGAGGTTGCGATGAGAGAGGAAAAGGAAAAAGGCGAAGGCCCAAAACGCGGCGGCGGCCAACGCGAAGTGGCGTACGGGAAGCGAGAAGCGCGGCATGGCCGCCCGCAGGGGGCAATCGGCCGGGCCTACCATGGGTTGAATCGCAAGGCCGCCGCCAAGCCGATGATGCCGACCAAGAGCGCGGCGTTGACCCTGCCCCAAAAGGCCATGCGCGCGGTGTTCTCCTGGAAGGCCGGATGCGAGGGAGGAAGAGAGAGCAGAAGCGGTCCCCAGCGATAGGCATGGAGCAGGCTCAATACGGCCATCGCGGCGATCAGGCAGAGCTTGGCCCCGAGTATGGCGCCAAACACCCCCGCGAATACCTCGGGAGTCGCGCGCAAGCCCCAGAGCTTGAACAGGCCGGTGCCGAGCAGGACGGCCCAGCTCGACCATTGCAAGATGGAGAATCGCCAGCCGATCTCCCGGTAGGCGGCCATGCGGCTTTCAGCGGCGAGAGCGCTGCGCAGAGCGGGTTGCACGACCAGGGCGACGGCGAGATTCCCCCCGACCCAGAGAGCGGCCGCCAGCAGATGCAGCCAGTGCGCCGCCAGATCGAGGGTCATCGCGATGCCTTGGAACGGGCGAAGGCTTCCGCGTCCTCGGGGCTCAGAAAGGCGACCCAGCCCGTTCCCATGGGAGTAGCCAAGCCAGGCACTTGCAGCAAATGCGCCTGGTCAAGGCGAAGCCAGCCCCCTCCATTCAGATCCCGGGCCCAAGCTTGAGCGCGCAGCTCGGGCCGTTCCTTAAGCGCGGCCAACATCTCCCCAAGATCGTCATAGGCCACGGATTCTCCGGATTGGGAGACATAGCCCGCGGCGAAGCGATCCTCGCTGACGATCATTCCGCAGCGCGCGCACTCTTGGCGGCCGAACTCGATCTCGGGCGGTCCGCCATGCTTGGGCGCGGCGCAACCAAGGAGTAGCAATAAGGCGCAAAGCTTTTTCACGCCTTTTCTCCCAGGGGATCCCTGCTGAACAAGGCCCAGGCCGAGGCCAGCGCCACCATGAGCCAGGCGCCCAATCCGGCCAGAGCCGCGGGCCGCAGCCATGCTCCCAGGACATCGCGGGCGCAAAGCCCGGCCGGTCCTAATACGTCCAGATCGCAGGCCAGCGCGTCGAGAGCTACCAGCCGGTAGAGAGACAGGGGATTGAGCCACGCCGCCGCCAGCAGAGCGGCCGGAGGCAGGCGCAACGCGAGAGCGGTGCCGAGCAAGCCGAGATCGCCGGCGAAAACCAGGAGCAACCAGGCCAGCAGGGCCGCGCCCAGGCCCGACGCCACTTTGCGGGAACGCGCCGAGGCGAGCAGCCCGATCGCCAGGCAGATCACGGCGAGCAGGGCCGTGGCCAGGAAGAAGGCGGCGTAGAGCCCGGCGCCCCGCAATCCTCCCCGAAGGGCCATCAAAGTCCCCAGAGCGCCAAAAGCGGCCGCCAAGGACGCCAGCAGCGCGGCAGCCGATCCGATGAACTTTCCCAGGAACACGTCCGCGGGCCTCAAAGGAAGCGAGAGAAGGAATTCCAGCGTGCGCT
The DNA here is from genome assembly GCA_016207665.1 of Elusimicrobiota bacterium. Taxonomy (GTDB): domain Bacteria; phylum Elusimicrobiota; class Elusimicrobia; order UBA1565; family UBA9628; genus JACQPG01. The sequence goes on from JACQPG010000100.1 coordinate 18,466, forward strand.
TCTCTCGCTCGGCCGAAAAGGCGAGGCTTCCCGCGACCAGGCTCATGAGCGGCACGATCAGAAGCACCAGGTTAAGAAGCGCCGCGGTGGTGCGCCCGAAGCCCGAGCCTCCCAAAGGATTGGTCCAGGCCCCCAAGACGGAGAGCAGGGCGCCCAGGCTGAAAAAAGCGATGAGGAACGAGCCCATCCAGCGGCTCGATACCGCGTCTCGGAACTCCTTGGCGGCCAAGGCCGCGGCGCCTCTTCTCATGAGAGTCTCCCCGTTATCTCCTCCAGGAAGGATCCGGGATCCATGAGCCGGGCCGGGCGATCCTCCTCGAGCCAGAGAACTCGATCCGCCAGCGCTCGCACCTCGTCGAGATGGTGGCTGGTCATGACGATCGTGCGGGTCCCCTTGAGCTTGGAGAAAATCCCGGTGAGCTCTCGGCGGCTCTTAAGGTCCAGATTGGAGCACGGCTCGTCGAGCAGAAGTATCTCGGGGTCCGCTACAAGGGCTTGCGCGAGGGCGAGCTTCTGCTTCATCCCCCCGGAGAGCGCCGGAACTGTCTTGTCGTCCTCGTTCGGGAGGCCGCAGCTGGCGAGGGTCTCGCCAATGCGGCCGCTGTCGGCTCCCCGCACTTCGCAGACGAAGTCCATCGCCTCTCGGACCGTCCAATCATAGCCGGCGAATTCTTGGGAAAGATAGCCGAGCCGCTCGCGCGCGGCCGCGGCGTCGGAGGCGACGTCGAAGCCGGCCACAAGCAAGGCGCCTTCGCACGGCTCCAGGCCCAAGATGCAGCGCATGAGAGTGCTCTTTCCCGCGCCATTGGATCCCCACAGTACCAGGCATTCCCCCGGCATGACCGTGAAGGAAAGGTTGGAGAAGAGCCTGCGGTTTCCATAGGATTTGCCCAAGCCTCGGGCCGAGACCGCAATTTGGGAGGCCGGCGCCGGGGATGCCGAGCCGGCTTTACGCTTGCGGCCGCGGCTTGCGAAGGCCAGAGCCAGGGCCGAAGCCGAGAGCAGGCTTGCGGGCGCCCAGACCGCGGCCAAGGCCGGCGCCTGGTGTTGTCCGGCGCCGCGCCGGACAAGCTGCGATCCGAGGAGGGGCGTCATATCCGTGAGCAGGGGTTTGGGCTTGAAGATCGGGAAGACGCGCGCGGTCAACTCCATGGCCTGGGCCGCGGGCGTATAGAGAAAAAAGCGCAACAGCGGACGCCCGTCGGCCAAGCGCTCGACTACGCGGTCCGCCCGATAAGGGACCAGGCCACGCGTCCCCCTGCCGTAGCCGGCATAGTCGCTCCAATAGTTTCCGTCCCAAGCGTTGCCCGAGAGGACGCCTCCCCCCCGGACCGCGACCTGTTGAAGGTTATCCTCGAAGAGGTTGCCGGTGAACACATTGCCGCGCACGCCGGGCATGAGCGCGATCCCCACGTCATTGTAGGCCAGGATATTGCGCTCGAATCGGTTCTCGTTGGTCTCGACCAGCGGGGATTGGTCGACGAAGATGGCCTGGCGATTTTCGCGGAACTCGTTGTCTCGGACCTCGATGGAGTCGGATTCCTTGAGGCCGAGCCCGGCGCCGCTGGGCCCCCGGTGCCGCTCGAAGCGATTGCCCTTGAGCGTCAAGGCCCCGGAGTACATGACATAGAGTCCCACCGAGTTATCCCTGAAGAGGTTGTTTTCCACGCGCGCGCCGTTGGTGTGCATGAAGTGCAGGCCATAGCGGCCGCCGGAGGCCTCATTGCCCTCGATCACCGAGCCGGTCGAGAACCAAAGCACCATGTCGCGGCCGCCTTCCAGGCGATTGCGCGAGAGCCGGACGCGGTCGCAGTTCCAGATCCGGATAAGGTCGCCGCGGCGACCGATCTCGAGCGGCTTGCCCGCGAGCGCCGAATCCTCCAGCACGAAGCTCGGCGCGTTCGAGGCGAAGACGCCGAAGAGCACATCCTCCAAGCGAAGCCGCCGCGCCGCCACCCCGGAGGCTTCGACCTTCAGCCCGCTGTCCTCGCCCAGGAGGCTGTCACCGGAGCGGCGCAGGATCAGGTCCTCCAATTCGACATCGGGCGCCGACACCGTGAGCACCGTGCCGGTTCCTCCTCCATCGATCACCGCTCCGGAGCCCTGGACCTTGAGCGTCTTGGAGATCACGCCTGGTCCCGCATAGGTTTGGGGCTCGAGCATCACTGTCGAGCCCTCCGGGGCTTGGTCAAGGATCGGTTGTATGGGTGGCAACTCCGCCGCCCGAGCCAGCCCCGCGATGAGCAAGCCGAAAAGGATCAGACCCGCCAGCACGGCCGCCTTCGGGAGATTCTGTCCCGGAATGGATGGTTCCGCGTCGGGCCTTTGCGAACGACGGTTGAGCCAAAGGCCCTCGAGAAGGAGGATGACGGCCGCCAAGGCCAAGAAGAATCCAGGCATGGGTCCGAGTTCGCTCCGAAACTGCCCGACCTTGCCCGTCCCTAAGAGAGGGATCACGAAGGGTTTGAGCTTAAGGGGCGCCATGGGATCGAGCTGAGTGCTCGCCACATGCATCCAATACTTCATATCCGCGAGAAAGATCACGGGGAAGATCGCGACGGGCAGCACCTTCGACCAGGAAGGCAGGGGACAGCCCGCGCGGAAGGCTGTCAGGCAGAGCAAGATGAGCAGGGCCAGGCCAGGAAGGGCCATGCGTCGTTCCCAGGCCGCCAGGGTGTCGAATTTCCGCACCCCGACATAATGGTTGAGCGTATCTATCTCCTGTATGTCTCCGGTCACCTTATGAAGATGCATGGTGGCCGTCAGGCCCTGCCGGTATTGGGGCGCGAATAGGCGCGCTTGCCAATAGGGAAAGAACGCGGAAACCGCCAGCAAGACGCCGGCGACGACGCCGAGCCCCGCCGCAAGGCGGCGCCTGCGCTCTGCCATCGCCGACGTCTGCTGGAAACTCATCGGTTCTCTCCTGGTCAGTTGCCCTTGGCCACCGTGAGATAGCCCATCATTTCCATGTGCAGCGCCGAGCAGAACTCGCTGCAATAGAAGGGGAATACGCCGCTGCGATCGGCGACGAAGTCGACGTCCACGGTCAAGCCCGGGTCCATCGACAGGTTGATGTTGTGGGCCGACAGGGCGAATCCATGCGTGGCGTCCTCGGCCCGGTCAAGGTTGGTGATGTGCAAATGCACCTTGTCGCCTTGCTTGACATCGATGCGGTCGGGCACGAAGCGGCTGCGTATGGCCGTCATGTAGACGTGGACGTCCTTGCCGTTGCGCGCGACGCGCTCCTGCCCCGGCGCCGTCGCCGTGGCGCTCTTCTTGAGCGTCAGCCCATTGAGCCCCACCTCGGGATAGACCTTCCAGGGCTTGAAGATCTTGGCCGGCGCCATCACCGCGTAGTGGGGTTCGCCCACCACCGGCGCGTCGGCCAGCAGCTTCATCTTCTCGCCGCTGATGTCGATAAGCTGGAGGTTCTGCGGATGAAGCGGTCCCACGGGCAGCGCCCGGTCGAGCGACCACTTATTGAGGCTGACCAGATACTTTCCGTAGGGCTGGGTCGTGTCGCCTCCGGCGACCGTCAAATGCCCGGTGTTGTAATGCACCGGCAAAGACTCGACCAGCGACCATGGCTTTTCGCCGCGCGGTCCCTTTTCAAGCGTCCACTTGTTTATCGACGAGTCCAGGAACATGCTCGTATAGGCGTAGCCCTTATCGTCGAATTCCGTGTGGAGAGGCCCCAGGCCCAGCTCCACTTGCGCCTCGACCGCCGCGTCGAACTTGATGATCGGGATGCCGAAGGGATCCTTCCCGTCGAAGCTCTTGGAGGCGATCGCCTTCTGTATCTTGTCGAAGCTGAATACCGTCACATGGGGGTCCAGCTTTCCGCTCACGACGATGAAGCGGCCGTCGGGAGTGACATCCGAGCCATGCGGGCTCTTAGGCTCCGGGATGTTATAAAGGATCCCAGCCTTGACCGCCTGATCGATCGAGACCACCTTCATGCCGGAGATGGTCCGGGTCGGCAGCTTACCCGACGCCAAGAGCTCCTCGGCTTTTTTCCAGTGGATGACGTGAAGATAGTCCATCTCGCGCTGCGAAACCTGCACCTCCATGGCCGGCTTGCCTTCGAGCGCTCCCGGCGTGGCCATCTCCGCGTTGAAGGTGTTGATGAACACCCAGCCGTGGCTGATCTTCTTTCCCATGCCGCCGAGGTCCTGATAGTAAGGCGGCAGCTCGATGGTAAAGGAACGGTTGGTCACGAATTTGCCGGAGGCGCGATCAAAGGGCCAGAACGTGGCTAGACCGCGGTAATTCTCCTTATATTTCGACATGGGTGAGAATTCCGTGAAGGGCAGAGGGTTGCCGAACTGCGCTCCCTCGACGTAATACTCGCTGTTCTCCGTCATCTTCGCGCCGCAGTGATTGGTGGCGATCAAGGGGTTCTTGATGATCTGCCTGACCTTGAAGTCCCTTAAATCCACCACGCCGATGCGCGCGTTGGCCTTGTCGTTGGCGAAGAGGAACTGGCCGTCGTATTGCCCGTTGGTCAACGACAGAGCCGGGTGATGGACGTCGCCCCACTCCTGGATCTGTCCGGCCGCGGCGCCTTGCTTGAAGAGACGCTTGGTGTCATCGTCGCCTATGCCGAAGCCTTGCCAGGAATCCTTCGAGAAGACCGGTATGTTCTTGATGAGGCGCATCGAAGGCACTCCGATCACCTCGATATTGCCCGCCTGCCCCCCCGAGGCGAAGAGCAGGAACTCATCGTAACTGCCCGGCGGCACGTAGGTCTTGAGAGCGGCCTCGACATCGTCGGGACTCAGCTCCCGCGAGGCCACGATGGCCTCCAGGCCCGCGGGCAGCGAAGAGCCGCCGAGCTGGGCGAAAAGGCCTTTGACGGGCCATTGAGCCAATGCGAACACGGCGATTCCCGCCGCGGCCGTAAGGGCCAATAATTTCACGTTCTTGTGCATGTCAATTCTCCTTCGGCGCGGGAGCGGAGCCGAACAGTTTCTTGTAGGCTTCCGGATGATGCTCCGCGAACTCATGGAGCAATTTCCGGCGATGCGCGGCCCAGGATTTGGCGTTAGCCCCGGTTTTTCGCGCCTTCGAGTCATAGACGAGGAACTCCCAGATCTTCTTTCCATCGTCGCCCTTCACCGGACAGCCCGGCTTGGCCATCATCCGTTTCACGTACCGGTTCCAGATCTTGTCTTCGATGTGAACCAGCCGGGTATCCTTGTGGATATCCGGGTTCTCCTTCTTGAAGGCGGCCTCTTCCTCGGCCGAGAGCTCCAAGAACTGCGAGTTTATCGGCCTGGCGGCGGTATGGCAGGCCGCGCATTTGAAAGCCATGAGCTTGTAGCCTTCCCGTATCGGTTTTGGGTATCCCGAGACATCCACTTCCGCGGGACCCATGTCGTTGGGATAGAGGTCCGATACCGCCGTCGACGATTCCGGGGCTCCATCCTTCTTGTCAGACTTCTCCTTCTCGGCGAATGCCGTAAGGCCCAACGTCAGGCTCAAGGTCGCCGTCAGCACCCATCTCATGCTATTTCCTCCTTTTAGGTCCAACCCTCGCTTTTCGCGAAATCCTCCAAAGTCACGGCCGCGAAGCCAGTGATCACGAGCCTGTCGGCTTCTATGATCACCTTATGCACCGGGCAAAACTCCCTATCTCCGCAGAGGTGATTTCCCAGCAGGCAGGGGTGCCCTCCTGGCACTATGTCATGCACGGCCCGCAATATATCGGCCAGCAGTATCTGGGAGGCCGGGCGAGCGAGGGCATAACCTCCTCCCGGGCCGCGTTGGGACAGAAGCAGGCCGCGGCCAGCGAGGCGCTGGAATACCTTGGCCAGGGCGCCCCCAGGCAGGCCAGCCCGGCGCGCGCATTCCCCGACCAGCCTGAAGGCTGAAGTCTTGGCCTGGGCCAGGATGCGCATGCCCAGAAGGGCCTGTCTGGAAGCCGGGCTGAGATAGAGATAACGGAAATCCGCCTCTGTCTTTCCGGAATTGCCCGAAATTTTCACATCTCGAATGTACGCAACGAAGCGGCCATGGTTGGAGCGGCGGGAAGGAAAAATTAATGTCGATATTTAAAACGAAAAATCGACGGAGACGATCTACAGGAGAAAAGCCGCGCCCAGAATCATAGCGTCTTGAGGTCGATGACGAAGCGGTAACGCACGTCCCCCCGCATCATGCGCTCGTAGGCCTCGTTGACCTGCCGTATCGAGATCACCTCGACGTCTGAAACTACCTTCTTGCGGACGCAGAAATCCAGCATTTCCTGGGTCTCCGCCAGGCCGCCGATCACCGAACCCGAGATCGACTTGCGGGTCAATAAGGAAAAGGCGTTGACCTCCAGCGGCTCCGGAGGCGCTCCCACCAGCACGAGCTGTCCCCCGATCTTCAGCCAACCCAGAGCCGCGTTGACGTCATGCCGAGCGGCGACCGTATCCAGGATGAGGTCGAATCGACCCTGGAGAGCCAAGGCGTTCTTCAACTCCGAGGTCAGGGCGAAATCGTGGGCGCCTAAGCGTTTGGCGTCGGCTCTCTTGGCTGGGGAGCCGGAGAGCACCGTGACCTCGGCTCCCAGAGCCGCGGCGATCTTGACGGCCATGTGGCCCAGGCCGCCCAGGCCCAGGACTCCCACGCGCTGTCCTCGTCTCACCCCGAAGCGCTTGAGAGGAGAGTATGTGGTGATGCCCGCGCAGAACAAGGGGGCGATCCGTTCCAGCGGCTGAGAGGCCGGGATCCTCAGCGCGAAGGCCTCATCGACCACGATGCGCGAGGAATAGCCGCCGAAGGTCGGGGTCTTCCGGTCCTGTTCCGTGCTGTTATAGGTAAAGGAGGCGCCGCGCTCGCAGAATTGTTCGACGCCCTCGCGGCAATTGGAGCATCTTCGGCAGGAGTCCACCAGGCACCCGATGCCCGCGTGGTCGCCGGGCCTGAATCCGCGGACCTTGGCTCCGGCCTTGGAGACCCGTCCGGCGATCTCATGGCCCGGCACCATCGGATAGAGGGAGTTCCCCCACTCGTTGCGCGCCTGATGGATGTCTGAGTGGCAGATGCCGCAATAGGCGATCTCGATCTCGATGTCCGTGGGACCGGGCTCGCGGCGCTCGAGTTCGAAGGGTTCCAGCGCGGACGTGGCGGATCGAACGGCGTAGGCTTTGGTCAGCATGGGGACAAGCATAGCTGATTCAAGGGTTCCAGCTGAAGGGCAGGCCCAAGGAAATATAGGGAAGGTGCGTGTCGAGCCCCGGGTTAGGCCGCTTCAGGCCCGCGTTCGAGATGTGGTGATAGCGATATCCGACATGCAGAGACCAGGAACCGGGAAGCGGGAGCCGTATGGCGGCTCCTGAGAACAGCTCGAAATTGAGACGGCTGGGGAGGCCCGGAAAATCGGTCCAAAGAGTTCCCGCCCCGGCTTCCAGTCCGATCCAAGAGACTCCTGGAGCCACGTCCAGGACCAGCGCCAAGCCGGCCAAACCGGCGCCTGTGGGAAGGTAAAAGTATCCGGCGCGGGGCTCCAAAGAGATCCCTAACGCGGGGCCGGAGGTTTGCCAGCGTATGCGTTGGGCCAACATCGCGTAGCGCCCGTCCTTAAGAGCCGGATGAGAGCCGGCCGGCAAAGCATGCCCGTAAAGCAGGGACAATTTGGACGGCGGAGGAAAGCTCCACGAAGCGGGGCAGGACAAGAGCATGACGGCAAGCAAGACCCAGACGGACATGCTGTAACCCCGAGGGTCCGGGGGACCTTTACGGCTGTCGTGACAGCTTCGGCAATCGGGCGAGGACTAGCCAGTGTTCCTCGATAGCGCGGCACAGACGGCTAAGCTGGTCGATCCCGCTCGGCTTCGGAAAAAAACAGTTGGCGCCCAATTGATAAGCCTCGCGCACGTCCCGTTCGGCCTGGGAATTGGTAAGCACGATCACCGGGATGAGGCGCAGCAGGGGATCGACCTTGATTTCCCGGAGCACCTGGCGGCCTCGCGCATGAGCATGATATCGTCGGGCTCGTCCTCAACAAGGAGCACTTGTTTCGCCACCAGTCTCCTCCAGATCCAAGGGCAAGGTGAATAGAAATTTGGTCTCTCGATCGGCGGACGATTGCACCCAGATCTTTCCTCCGAGCAGCTCGACATTCTTGCGGCACAGCGCTAGGCCTAGCCCCCGCCCCTGGCATTCCTCGCCATGAAGCTGCTCATATAGATCGAAAAGGCGGCCCGCTTGAGCGAGCCCTCTAAGCAGGGGATTATCCTGCCTCGGTCCTCCAGATGAGTGAGCTCCAGCCAAAAGCGAGGATTATCGGACCATCTTTCCCGCGGAAAGTGCAGGAACTCCTCGATTTGCGGGCTGATCCACAATAGCTCCATGCGATCTATGCTCGCGACATAGGCGATCAAGGGCATATCGCTGAGCAGGTCCACGGAGCCGGGACGCGTTCGCGCGCTCTCCATAGGACCATTTTACGGCCCCACGATGAAGTTGAGTGGACTCGCGGGTAAAAGCTGTGTGCTTAGTAAGAAATCAGCGAGTGGATGCTTCGGCCCGGGAGCTTGTCACGGCCCTTAAGGAATTCCAGCTCGATCAGGAAGGTCAGGCCCAGTATCTTTCCGTGTAATTGCTCCAGCAGCTCGCAGGCCGCGCGCGCGGTCCCGCCCGTGGCCAGGACATCGTCGACCAGGAGAACCTTGGTCCCCGGGGGGAAGGCGTCGCAATGAGCTTCTATGGAGTCTTGGCCATACTCCAAGTCGTAAGTGGCGGAATGAGTGCGGCGAGGAAGTTTCCCCTTCTTTCGGATGGGAACCACTCCGGCCCCGAGCCGGTAGGCGATCGGCGTGGCCAGGAGAAAGCCCCGTGACTCGATTCCGGCCACCACTCTTATTCCCTTTCCGACGAAGGGCTCGGCCATTCGGTCGATGGCGGAGGCGAAACCTTCCGGATCGGAAAGCAGCGGCGTGATGTCCTTGAAGACAACGCCCTTCTTCGGGAAATCCGGGACGTCGGCGATGAGGGAACGGAAATCGAAGGTCATCGCCTCCGGATCTTGGCCGTCCTGATTTCCGGCCTTGGCGCGGTGCGTCTTCCCTCGGGAATGACCTGCCCGAGCAGGTCGGTCTTGGGTCTGGGCACATGCCAACCCGGCTGCAGATTCGGAATGGCCCTGGCCGCTTCGTTGACCTCGATGAGGCCCATGCGGTTGGCCACGCGGCGCAAGCGCAGCAAGGCCCGCTCCTCGATCTGCCGGATGCGCTCTCTGGAGAGCCGCAGCCTCTTGCCGACCTCCTCGAGCGTCATCGGCGTTTGGCCCGTCAGGCCGTGGCGGAATTCCAGGATCATGCGCTCCCTGTCTCCGATCTCCTTGAGGGCTTGGTTGAGCTCATCATGCAGCTTGAGCACCGAGATCAGGCTTTCCGGCGACTGGTTGTCGGATTCCGAGATCATGTCCTCGACCGTGAGGTTCTCGTCCTCGCTGTCGATCGGGGCCTCGAGCGAGCCGATGCCCCGGGCCGCCTCGGCCGCATCGAGCACGCCGCGGACCTGCCGGGCGGTCCAATGCATCTTTCGGGCCATCTCGGCTAGGGTCGGATCGCGTCCCAGCATGGCGTGCATTTTTTCCCACTGCTTAAGCCATTTCCGCAGGGCCTCCCAAGCGTGGGGCGGGATGCGTATGGTCTTGGATTGCTCCTCCACGGCCCTGCGTATCGATTGCTCGATCCAATAGGACGCATAGGTGGAGAAACGATAACCCTTCTTGGGCTCGAATTTGTCGATCGAGTGCATCAGGCCCAGGTTGCCTTCCTCGACCAGATCCAGGAAATCGATGCCTTGGCGATGGTACTTCTTGGCGATAGGGACCACGAGGCGCAAATTGGCCTCCATGATCCGCTGCTTGGCTTCGTGGTCCCCGCGTTTGGCCCGTTTCCAGAGCTTGTGCATCTCCTCGCGGTCGACCTGGGCGAGTCTTTGGATACCCTTGAAGTATTGGCTTATCGTGTCGGTGCTTGAGTCCATTATGTCGCCTCGCGTCCTTATCGGACGATCTCGAATGACTTCTCTCCCCGCGGCGCGATCTCCTCAGTCTTCAGACCGTCGACACGGGCATACGGATGTCCGCCCCGCAGCATCTCCATCAACCGCCGTAGCGCTTCGGGATTCCCCTCAGCCTCAAGCTCCACGGTCCCATCCTTATGATTGCGGACCCATCCGGCCACTCCCAGCTGCGACGCCTGTTCGCGCACGAACCAACGGTATCCCACGCCCTGGACACGGCCGCGCACCGTGACGTGCCATCGACGCGTCAAGGGCTTATCCACTGGATTTTACAATATTGTCAAGGCCCAAAGGCAATATGTCAAGTGGCGGACGATGAAAAAAGCCCGTTCCCCGGGGAACGGGCTATTTTCAGGCGCGTAGGACAGGCCGCCTAGGCCTTGCGCTGGCCCAGCTTCCGAAGCTTCCAATGGGGCCAGCGATTGACCGCTTGGGCCCGCTGCGCTGGAGTGAGCTTTTTCCAGCGGTTCTCGACTTCTCCCTGTATGCCCAGGGACAGCTCGAAAAAACGCATTTTGTCGTCTCCCGCCTCGGCCCAAGCCTTGCCCTGGGCCGCCGCGGCGATCTGCCACATCTTGGACAGCCGCGAGCGGATATCGGGCTGCGACTCAACGAAGGCCAGACGTTCCTCCCGCGTGGCTTCCGACCAACCATGGTGGAGAGCGTTGCGGCGGGCCGATGGCCTCTTGAGCACCAGCTCGGTTCTCTGCTCCGGAGTCAGGAGATCCCAGCTTTCCTTCACCCGCTGGCGCACCTCCGGCAACGAGTTCAGGAAGGCCGCCTTTTCCTCAGGGGTCGCGTCGGCCCATTTGTGTTTCAAAGATCTTTTGCCCAGCAAGGGATGATTCTTGACGGCCTGTTGTCGCTGCTTTGGGTTGGACTTGTCCCATTTTTCCTGGACCTTCACCTTAAGCTCGGGCGAGGCCTCGAGGAAGGCCGAGCGCTCTTCGACGTTGGCGTCCTTCCAAGACCCTGAAAATAGAGGCCGTTCCGCGGGGGCCGCGGGGTGCGCCTCGTTGGCCGGTTCCGAGGGCATCTCCGCGTCGCTGGCCTCCACCTGCGGTTGGACCGCTGTCTCGGTCTGGGGCGCGGTGTCCTCCTTGGCCGCGGAGGGTGTTTCCTGGGCCCAGGCCGCGCCTGCCATAAGGCCGAGGCATATGGCGATTGATAACGGTGATCTCATGATCGTCTCCTTCGTGTCCTGCTTTATGGCAGTTTGAGGGAGCAAGCTCGTTTTGTCAAGTACTGGGAAAGAAAAACCGTAAAGTGTACCCGGGTACAGCGAAGAGTCCATCGGAGAAAAAATCTCGGGGCACTGAGATTTGAACTCAGAACCTCTTGGTCCCGAACCAAGCGCTCTGCCAATTGAGCTATGCCCCGATTTTGCAGACGATGCGCGGCTTCGTCCCTAAACTAAACCGCTGCCATTATAGCAATTCTCCTTTTGGTCCGGGGCCGGATGCCTGGAAGCGCTCCAACATCTTCCGACGATGATTCTGGAATTTTGCAGCACGAGGTTGATGCGCGGCAGCGAGAAGAAGCCGTCGTATGCTTCGAGCAGGCGGTCGTGCCGAACCAGGATGCGCCGCTCGTGCCCGAGCCAGGCGAAGGTCCGCCCCCTGGGGGGCGAGCCTTCGAAATTTCGTCGAGCAATCTTGAAGCAGTTCTAGTCGATTTGACAGGGCGCGCTTGCAATTTCAGTGAAATGGCGGGCTGACATAAGGGCCGCTCCGGTGACTGTCTTGGGCTCTTCGTCGGGGAGATGTATTTGAAGGCACATATAGTCCAGGAAAAGACCGGTGATCTTAAGAGAATATCCGCGGCGAATCTTGGGCCCTTTAGGGCATATCCAAGGGGTCTTTGGACGGGCTTTAGATTGGGTTCTTAGGACCCTTCTATGGGGACTCAGCCCGGATCATTGAGCCAATAAATGCCGCTGCCAGAACAAGACGACTGCCTGCCCCATGAGATCACGGTTCGATTTTTTGCCGAAGCCATGCCCCTCGTCCTTGGCCAGCATATACCAGGCCGGCTGGCCCGAGCGTCGCACGGCCCTGACGATCTGCTCTGCCTCGGAGGCGGGCACTCGCGGGTCATTGGCTCCCTGGATGACGAACAGGCGGGAGCGGATGCGATCGACCAGGTTGGTCGGAGATATGGCCTCCAGATGCTTGAGCATCTCAGGATCGCGCTCGTCGCCGTATTCCGCGCGGCGCAGATCGCGCCGGTATTCGGCCGTATTCTTGAGGAAGGTCACGAAATTGCTGATACCCACCGCGTCGACTCCCGCTCTGAGCCTGTCGGGGAAGCGCGCCAGGCTGGCTAGCACCATGTAGCCGCCATAGGAGCCGCCAAGGACCGCGGCTCGGCTCGAGTCGAGCTCGGGACGCGCCTTGGCCCAATCGAGAAGCGCGCCAATGTCCTTGACCGAGTCCTCGCGCTTGAAGCCGTTGTCGAGCAGCAAATAGCTCTTTCCGTAGCCGGCTGAGCCGCGCACATTGGGCAAGAGCACGGCTATATTAAGCTCATTGACCCAATATTGCATCGAGGGGTTCAGCCAAGGACGCTCCTGCGCCTCCGGCCCTCCGTGAATATGGATCACATAAGGAAAAGGGCCGGCCCCTTTCGGCCGATAATAGTAGGCGGGGATATTCCGCCGGTCGAAGCTCTCGAACTCGATCAACGAGGGCTCGACGAAGGCTTCGGCCGGCAGACCGCCCGTCTCGGACTCGGTCCAGCGCGAGAGCTTGCCGGATTGCACATCGAGAACGTAGGCGTCCGAAGGAGCGGTCGGCCGGGAGATGATCAGCCCCAACTTGCGTCCGTCTTCCGAGAAATCGAGGCTTTCGATGACTCCTATGGGCGTATGGATGCGCCGGGTCTTGCCTTGGGGATCAAGCAGGTAGAGGGCGCTCGAGCCGTTCTCATTGGCGACAAAAGCCAGGCGTGAGCCATCGCGCGAAACGTCGAGCGATTCCACGTCCCATGGGATGGAGGAGCTCATCCATTCGACCTTCTTCGTGTCGAGGGAAAGCCGTCCCAAGGACAGGAACTCTCCCCTCTCATCGGACGTGAAATAGACGGACTTGCCGTCTCCAGACCAGCGAGCGGAATCATAGGAAGCCTTGCTTCGAGGATCGAGAGGAAGCACCGGGTTCATGGCTTTCTTTTGGACATCGATCAGGTGGAGATAGGATTCGTTGATGGAAACGTAGCGCTGCACGAGCAAGCGGGAGTCGTCGGGCGACCAGCCGAACACCTGCCAATGACCCTCGACTTCCTGGAGCAGTTCGCGCGTGCCGGCGCCGGGATCGGCGAGCCAGATGTCGAAATCTTTCCCGTTGCGCTCGGTGCTGACATAGGCCAGCCTTTTTCCGGAGCGTGACCACTGGAAGCTTCCGTTCTTGGATTTTCCGTCGGTCAGCAGTTTGAAGCGGCCGTCCGCGGTGGAGTAAAGATAGAGCTGGTTGTACTCGTTGCCTCCCAGGTCCATCGCGAAGACGATGTCGCGGCCGCCGGGTCTCAACGCGGCCTCGCGCACGGGCTCCTTGAAAAAGGTGAGCTGTTTGCGCATGCCCAGGGGTTGGGCGACCCAATGGAGTTGGGTGGTCTCGCCGAAGCGGGTCGTGATCAGCATTCCCGAGCCCCGATCGTCGAGATCCACCATCCCGACTCCGCGCGTGTTCTGGTATTGGAGCATGCGCTCGGCGATATCGGCCGGGATGGGCGGCACGTCCTCGAGCAGCACTTGGCCCACTGCCCGGGTGCTCACCCCTTGGGCCATCCCAATGGATGCCGCCAGAAACACTATTGCGCCTATCATGGATACCGCTCCTTGGCCGCTAAGAATTTTCCCCCGAACCAGAAGAAAAGCATCTTGGCGGGCTCGAGAACCGCGGCACGCGCCGTGTCCTGGTCCCGCCACCAGCGTCGCTCGAAGGGATCATGGGGCGTGGCCGTGACGCGGATCTCGGCGCCACTGACCAAGGCCCTGAATATGGAGCGGGCGCGTCGAGCGTGGGTCTTTGAGGTGACCACCAGCACCTTTTTTCCCGCGGGCCTGGCCTCGGCGGCGAAAGCCAGGGCCTCTTCGGCCGTGCTCTTGACGCCCTGGCCATAGAACTTGATATTGCGAGCGGGCACCCCCAAGCGAAGCAGCATTTCCCTGTTGATATCCTCCTCCTTGGGATAGGGGATATTCATCGCATCGACCAAGCGCTGGTCCGCGGGCCGGGCTGGGCGAGCGAGCCAAATCTCGGGCGCGACCCCGTTCTTGAAGAGTTGGGCCGCATGCGGGGGCCTCGAGAAGTTGCCCGCCAGCACCACCATCATATCGCTGGGGCGGGGCTCCTCGCTGAAATCGAGCCACCAGCCCACCGCGAACAGATAGGCGCCCAGTAAAAGGGGCGCCGCCATGATGAGCAAGCCGATGACATGGAGGAGGGGCCGTTGGAAAGGACGAGTCATGAGAAAAATATCGGGGACCCGGGAATCGAACCCGGAGTCTCTCCCACCCCAAGGGAGCGCTCTACCATTGAGCCAGTCCCCGAAAACTTGCGCCCCGTCAGGACTTCAACTCTTGTATGAGAGATTGTATCTCTTTTCGGACCTCGCGTAACAGTTTGAGGGTCTGCTCGTCGCGGGGTCCCGGGGTCTCAACGGCGCCGGGCTGGTTCGCTCCCCTGCGGCGCTCGAGCAGCGCCTTGCGAGCTCCGGCCAAGGTCAATTTACGCCGCTGAAGGAGGTCTTTGATCAGCAGTATGGTTTCCATGTCCTGCCGAGTGTAGCGGCGATGTCCGCTGGCGCGCCTGGCGGGTTTAGGCAGGCCCACGCGCGTTTCCCAATAGCGGAGAGTGTGGGAAGCCACCTGGGCCAAGCGGCAAGCCTCGCCCATGGTGAAGAATTCCTTGTCCGGCAGGGGAGCTGAGACCAACACTCCCGCTAGCCGAGCAGGTTCTTTGATGCTTTGAAACGCACGCCCTTGCGGGGCGGGACCATGACCTGCTGGCCCGTCTTGGGGTTTCTGCCTTGGCGCTCCTTCCTTTGCTTGACACGGAAGGTTCCGAAGTTGGAGATCACCACCTTATGTCCGTCATTGAGCGCGCCGCGGATCGTATCGAAAGTCGTCTCGACCGCCTTGGCGGCTTCCCCCTTCGTGGTCAGTACCTTGGCTACGGCCTTGATGATGTCCAGTCTATTCATCGTTGGGATCTTCCTGTGACGCGTCGCCTTTCTGCTTGTCGTCCTTGTCCTTTTTCTTCTCCTGGAGGCCTTTGAAAATATCCTCTGGTTTAAGATTCTTGAGCTCGGCTTTGAACTTGGTGACCTCATCCTCGGTGATGGGTTTGTTGAGGGTCTGGCACCGAGCAAAAACCTTATCCTCCACGAACACGGGGCAGCCCGCTCTCACCGCCACGGCGATCGCATCCGAAGGCCGGGAGTCCAAGGCGTAGGAGGAATTTCCTTTATTGATAAAGATCTTGGCGTAGAAGGTATTTTCTTTGATGTCGCAGATGACGACACGACCGACGGCGTAGCCCAGGGTCTTGATGGTCGACAGCAGCAGATCGTGGGTCAGGGGCCTCGGAAGCACGATGCCCGAGAAGCGTATCGCTATGGCCTGCCCCTCCGTGATGCCGATCCAGATCGGAAGAAGCCGGTTGCCTGCCAATTCCTCGAGGAAGATGATGCACTCGTTGACGGTGGTAGCCAAGGAATAGATGCGCACCTCCCTTTCGTGGGAGGCGCCTTCCTCCTTCGGACCCTCTTTCTCTTTCGCCATATCAATTAAATCCGAGAGCCTGATCGATCAGTCCGGCCGGTCTTCCTTGATGGACGACCTTCCAGATAGCCTCTATTAAAGGCGCCTTAACCGACTTTCGCCGGCATAGAGCGTAGGCGGCTTCCACCGCGTCGATCCCCTCCACCACGGTCGGAATCTCCTCGCGCGCGATCCTGGGACTCTTGCCTTGCCCCAATTTCTCGCCAAAAGCCCGATTGCGGGATTCAGGCGAGGTCCCGGTCGCTATCAGATCCCCCAAGCCCGTCAAGCCGAATATCGTATCCCGCCGCCCTCCGCAGACCGCGACGATGCGTCCTAACTCGTTCATGCCTTGGACTATCATAGCCGCCTTGGTGTTGGCTCCCCGGCCGCCCAGTCCGTCGAGAATCCCGCAGCCGATCGCCAAGGCGTTCTTGAGCGAGCCGCCCAGCTCGACGCCTTTACGGTCCGCTATCCATTGCACTCTTAAAATCCCGCCATCCAGAAGGCGGAGCAGAAGGCGAGCGTCGGCACCGCCCGGTCCGGCCAGGACCAGCTTGGTCGGGACCCCGCGGGCCACCTCCCGGGCGAAGCTCGGCCCGGAAAGCGTGTACAGCCCCCTGGCTTGGGGCAGTCGAGCCGCTATCACCTCGCTCATGGTGCGCAGGGTGCGGGCTTCCAAGCCCTTCGACGCATTGACCGCCAAGACCGGCTTGCGCCCTAGCACCCGACTCACCGAGACAGCCGTCGATCCCACGGCCGACGACGGCAAGACAAAGATCAATACATCCGATTGGGCCACGGCGGCTCCAAGATCCGAGCCGACCTCGATGGAGGAGTCCAAGCGAAAACCGGGCAGATGAGGATGTCTGCGCTGACGCTTGAGAGCCTCGGCTTGGCTTTCAAAGAACTCCCAAAGCCAGACCCGGCGCCGGGGCGCTCCCTGGCATAAATGCTGAGCCAGGACCGTCCCCCAAAGTCCGCCGCCCAATACCGTGATTTTAATATTTTTTTCCATGAAAAAGCAGCTCTTCTTTATGTAACAGCCGCTTCATATTCGGAATATGTTTGTAGAGAATCAAGGTGGAGGCAGCCGCGGAGGCGGCGACAACGGCCGGACCGCTGCCCCAGAGCCAGTTGAACGCGGGCAGGCATGCGGCTCCGGCCATGGAGCCTATCGAGATATGCCGGCTCAGGCGAACGGCCGTGATGAAGACCACCGCCGCGCAGATCAGGGCGCTGGGAGCCATGGCGGCGAATACTCCAGCGGAGGTCGCCACCCCTTTGCCGCCGGAGAAGCCCAGAAAGGGTGTCCAATCATGGCCGACGATCGCCGCTCCGCCGCAAAGTATCATGAGTTCGGGCCCGTTCGGGTAGAGGAGACGGGCGATCATGACGGGCAGGAAGCCCTTAAGCGCGTCCATCATCAAGGTGATGAGTCCCGCCCGGGCTCCCGCGACGCGGTAGACATTGGCCGTTCCGGGATTGCCCGAGCCGTGCTTGCGGATATCCAACCCTTTCAAGCGCTTGACCACGAGATAGCCGGTCGGAATTCCGCCGGCTAGATAACTGAAAATTACCAATGCCGTGATGGCCAGTTCGGGCATCGCCATGAAGTTTAGCATACAGGTCCGGAGTATTCCAGGCGTCATCCCCAGGACAAGTAAACATGACCTCACGGCTATTCCTAAAGAGAGAAGGCCGTGCCTACAATGAGAACAGAGTCACCCATCCTCCTTACCAGGAGCCAGCTATGCCCAAAATACGGGAAAGCATTCCGGCCGTGGAAGCCACCAAGTTGCTGAGAGAGGATCACGCCAAGATCAAGGCTCTTTTCTCCGAGTTCGAAAAGTCGGAAAACGACGTGATGCGCAAGAAAATCGCGGGAAAGGCGCTCGTTGAATTGGAGATGCATGCCCAGTTGGAAGAGGAGCTCTTTTACCCCGCCTTCAGGAAGCAGCTCGGAGAGGAGAGTTTGATCGACGAGGCCGAGGAAGAGCATCATGTCGTCAAGCTCTTGGCGCGGGAACTGGCCGGCATGGCGCCCGATCATGGGCGTTATGAGGCGAAATTCACGGTCATGGCGGAGGCCGTCAAGCGTCATATCGAGGAGGAAGAAAGCGATGTGCTTCCCAGATTCGAGCAATCGGGTCACGACTTGGAGGAGCTCGGCCGGCGGATGATGGAACGCAAAGAGCAGCTCATGGAGCAGATTTCTGGTCCGGAATATCTGCTGGAGCAGGGGACGGGCTTGAAGGCGAAAAGGCCCTCCGGCGCGCGAAAGCACGGAGGCCGCAGGACCAGGGGCAAGAGAAAATGACTAGGACGAGGCAGAAACGCATAGGCGGAGGCGAATCGGCTCGGCGCAGGACCGATGAGATCAGCGGAGCCATGGTCAGGGAAATGTGCGACGGCTGCGGCATGAAAAAGGAAGACTGGAGCAATAAGACCGGGCTGCGCAAAGGTACGGAG
>JACQPG010000102.1 GCA_016207665.1 Elusimicrobiota bacterium
ACCTACGTCTTACCGCGGCTGCTGGCACGTAGTTAGCCGTGGCTTATTCGCCGGGTACCGTCAAACCCTTGCGGGCATTCTTCCCCGACAAAAGAGGTTTACATCCCGAAGGACTTCGTCCCTCACGCAGGATTGCTGGATCAGGGTTTCCCCCATTGTCCAAAATTCCCCACTGCTGCCTCCCGTAGGAGTATGGCCCGTGTCTCAGTGCCATCGTGCCCGTCCGCCCTTTCAGGCCGGGTACCCGTCATAGCCTTGGTGGTCCGTTACACCGCCAACTAGCTGATGGGCCGCAAGCTCCTCCCCGAACGGCCCTTGCGGGCCTATCATCCCCGGGAGATGCCTTCCAGGGATTGTACGGCGTATTAGCCAACCTTTCGGCTGGTTGTTCGCCATTCGGGGGCAGATTACTTACGTGTTACTCACTCGTTTGCCGCTTGACTGCCAGTTGATGTAATCTCAGACAGCCCCGCTCGACTTGCATGTGTTATGCACTCTGCCAGCGTTAATTCTGAGCCAGGATCTAACTCTCCATTAAATCGGCGGATGCTTTCCCGAGGCTAAGGGGCCTCGCTACCGGCATCCATCTCCAACATTATGGAGGGAATGACTTGGTTTGCTACTACTTCTTGCTGCACACCAATTATTTCCCTTAGCACCCTCTTCCCAGTAACATGTGGGAAGCGGGGCGCCAATTTGCTCGCAAAACAATTTTCAGAGAACAAAATTTGCCTCTCTTCTTGCCCTACTTCTCAAGAAGTAGCCAGGCAAATTAATTTTCCGTCAAGCCTGTCTTCGCGGCCTGACGATATTCATGATACTAAAACGAACGAAAAATTGTCAAGCGATATTTTTTATTTTTTCTTCGCTCGCCTTCTCATCGATAAAGGTCGAAGAGCGCCAGCCAAACAGCCACTCGGGGATGGGCGAAAGTGGGCGTGATCAGCCGGACGCGTTGCCGGCTGCGTCTAAGATTTGTCGCCAATTTTTTCGCCGCGTCCGGACACAGGTGAGTCAATTTCGTCAAGTCAAGAACGAGATGCTCCCGCCCGCGTTCCAACGCCGCTCGCAGTTGCGCCCCCAATTCGTGCGCTTGGCTGGCGCTCAAAAGACCCTCCACTCGAACCCACACGCTTCGCTCGGACCGAAGCTCCACGGAAATGACATCGATGCGCCTGCGCAAACGCCGCCAAATACGGCCCGGTTGCGGCGATTCCAAGGGCATTCGATACGGGTGTCGAGCCAATCTGGGGTGCTGAAAAATTCCGAGCTTGAGCTTGAGGCCGGTCCAGAGAGCCAGCGCCAAAGCGCCCAAGGACGCGAGTCGTTCTATCGTATTCGGCTTGCCGAATTCGTGATAGCACCTGCGCTCGAGTCCGGATATCCATCGTTTGATTTCCGAATTAGAACCCAACAGCCGTCCAGCCAGGAAAATGGGATAAGCATTCCGAACCTGCGCCGCGAACCATCGCGATTTTTTGCGCAGGAGCGGATTGCTCGAATTCCTTAATTTGTGATACCCCGCAAGATAAGTGTCGATGACCCGAAACAACGAGGGCCCCAGCCGCTCATAATCCTGCTTAAAACAACGCTCCTGGGCTTCTTCAATCTCCCGGGGAGCCAGGCTTGGGTGTTGGACCATGGCGGTAAAACCGGAGCATTTGCGGTAGTAGCTCTCCTTGTTTTCGACGAGTTCTTGATGAAGCAGGCCCTCATTCATGATGCGCTCGTAAAAGGGAGTTCCCGGCGTAGGCCCATAGATAAGGAACTGCGACAAGTCGGGCCTGAGCGCCAGGAGACCGTCTAGTTCATTGCGAATGATCGCCGCGTTTTGATAGGGCAGGCCGACGATCATGGAGGCCAATATGGTGACGCCGTGCTCCTTAAGCTCCTTGAAGAGTTCTCGCGTCGATCGCCCCTGCTGCTTGGCGTAACCCGAACGGGCGCCCTCGTAGCCAATCCAGACCCCGTCGATGCCCATTTCCAGGATTTCCTCGATCTTGTATTGACTGAGGGCCTTGATGCTCGCAAAGGCGAAGATGGACAGCGACCTGCCTCCTCTTATCACACAATCCCTAAACTCCATAGCGCGCGCCTTATTGAGCAAGAAATCCTCGTCCAAGATCGTGAACACCATGTCCGGATTTATGGCGAGGTAGCGCTCGATCACGTTATAGATATCCTTGCCGGTAGGCAGAAGACGGATGTGCCTTCGCTTGAAGAAATGAGAGGTGCAGCAAAAATCACATCCATTCGGACATCCCAGCCCAGCGAAGATCATGCCGGTCTGCGAGGCTTCTTTCGAGAAGATATTCAGGCGGCTGACGATGAGAGGATGCCTATAGGGCATGGGGATTTCGGGCTCATTCAGAAGCCTGCGCATGAAGGCGACGCCCTCCTCGCGGCAAATGTGGTCCGCATAGGGCTTGAGCGCCTCATCCGAGAGCACGGTGCCATATCCGCCCAGGACGATCTGCGATGCGGGTGAATGCGTCCGCACCAGAGCGACGACCTCCTTCATCCGGTGGAATACCGCCAATAGAAATGAAATGCAGACATAGTCGTAACCTTTCTTGAGCTCACGGATCAATTCCGCTCGCGAAGGATACTGCAGAACCATGGCGGGCGCCTCTAGATTCTCTGCGATATATTCCAAGGAAAAGTGCGAATGGGTGGCTCGAGGGCTGAAAAGACCCTGGGCGCGGGTGACCTGCCCAAACAGCAATTCATACCCGACGCTCTCGGAATCTCCATATCGGGGGCCTAGCGGCCGGCAGACGCTCGTGAAAAGAACCTTTGTTTGTCGAACCCGGGGGCGAGGGACAATTTGCGGCTTGGCGCGTGAAGAAGTGGTCATAAGGTCCCTTTCTCGCAACAAAAACGCCAGTATAGGGCAACCGGCGTTCCCAGCTGCGTCCGTAGCCTGCGGGGTATGGACCGATGTGGCGGCTCACGCGCCCTTCTCTAATCGCCTGATCAATTCGGTAATCTCATCGGCTACAACTCCGTTTCCTGGCGGTGTGTAGTGGCAATGATCATAGAACAATGGCCGCCCGCGCTCGCGCCGGAGGGAAGGCAACAGATCCAGGAAGGGAATATCGGCCCCCGCGGCGACTTCCGCCATATATCTTTGAGGCCTTTGGGCCAGCTTAGTATCTGTCTCGGCATAGACCTGGGCGTGGACGGGAAGCGCAAACAGCGCGAAGCGCGAGCCCGCGCGCCTAGCCGAATCTCGCATCGAAACGATCCTGGCGGCCGATCGCGCCAAGCTCTGCTCGTTCCAGGCATCCCCCCAATCGAATCGAGCGCTGTCTACGAGCTCCCGGAAGGCCGCCTCGTCCTTGACCCAGTATCCCGCTTGATAAGGACGCACCCAGGCGAATCGTTGGTTCTCCAGGGCCATGGATTCGGCTTGTCGCTTGACCAGGGTGGACCGCAATCGCTCGTAAAAGAAGCCGGCCAGATGGCTTTTCTTGAGCCACGCCTGGCGATTGAACCAGCCGATCAGCTTGTTCTTGAAAACGATCTCGTCGGGAAAGCCCGCCGGAGGCCGGCCGTCATTGAGAAACCAGCACAGCAACACCAGATCGGGCTTGAGCTTGAGCGATTCCCGCAATGTCGCCTCTTGCTCGATGAGGCCAACGTCTCCCACGCCCGCGTTCAACACCTCAAAACTCGGCCCCAGGGCATGCCCAACGCGCCAGACGAAGGTCTCCTCCTCGGGAAGCCGCCCTCCTAGTGTAATCGAATCGCCAATGAAGAGGATGCGCTTGACGCCCGGCCGCTTTTCCAAAGAGATTTCGGGGCCGCGAAATCCGAGCGAGTTGATGCGGAACTCGGCCTTGCCTTGATCGTTCCACATTCGCTCGTACCCTATCTTGCCCGGGATATGCCGGCGATGGCCGTTTTGATCGTAGTAATAATACAGGTCCGAGGCGTCAAAACGCAGCTGCTCCAGGTTCCTACGGTAAAGAATCCCCAATAGAAGCTCGGCGCCAGAGAAACAGAAGATGGAGCTGAGCGCCACGACCAACCAGCCTCGGCGCGGAGCTCCCCGGGCCGTGTTTTTCCTCACCGCAGAGCGATGTCGGGCCTTGGGCTGACGCGCAAGGGGCTTAGATCATTGGCCGGCACGATGAGCAGCCTGGGAGCGGCTTGTTTGATCTCCCGGAGCTGATAGAGCCGACGGACATAGAGCTCCGCGTTCCACATCAGGCTGGGGTCGGGAAGGGCCAGCTCCTCGTGATTATCGATCACGGTAGACGCTCCGCCCGCGATCAACGCCGGGCCGCTGTCGAGGTTGAGCCAGACCCCGAGATTTCCGGGCGAGTGCCCGGACAAATCCACCAGGAACAAGGCGCCGTCGCCGAAAAGGTCAAGCGCGTGGTCGAAAGCCCCGAAGGCCGGCGCCGTGGACAAGTTGACCTGGCGCAACTTGATGCGCGATTCAAGCCCAGCGGTGGATATGCCTTGCCTGGGCGAGCCTCCGGGCAGCGTCCACTCCCTTTGATCCACGATTACCGTCGCTTGCGGAAACTCGTCGATCATGCCCGCCCGGTCCTTGTGCAAGTGAGACTGTATCACCCAGCGGACGGACTGGGCGCTAATGCCGTCTGCCGCGAGTTGCGACACAATGTCCTGGCCTTGGCCCATTTCGAAAGGCGGCGCCGCTTGATGAGGAGACACGCCCGTATCGACCAGGATCCGGCCCTGCTCCGGATGCTTAATGAGAAATACCGGCACGGCCAGTTTCAAGCTCGCCTCCGGGCTCTTGAGGCTGGAGACGAACTCGCCCCTGACCTTCAACGACGCGACGCTGTAGACCTTGACGGTCAGTCCAGGCGCCCGCCGGCGGGCAAAAAGCTCCTCGACGAAGCTGCGGGGCACTTCGGGGATGTCCCTCGGGCGAGAAAGACGGACGGGCTGGGCCATGCCGCAGCCGCACAAGAGGGCGGCCGCGACCAGGGGAGCGCCTCTCAATGCGCTTCCTCGACGGAAAGGTTGAAAAGGAGCTGTTGGCTGCGCCTATCCGTGATGGCCTCGACCACGAGCAGATGCTCCAGGAGCTCATCTATCACGGCCGACACGTTGGGCATGTTCGCCAACTGCTTGCCATGGGCGGTCTTTTCGGATATCAGCCTATTGATCTTGTCCTTGATCTCCTCGCTCGAGGCTTGCTCGCCAATGCGCCGAACCCGCGGCTCGCTGAGCTGGCCTATCTTCTTGAGTTTTTTCACCACCTGATCCGCTAAGACCAGCCCGATGCGATAGCTCAGCTGCTGGGTCTTAGAGCTCGCCGCCAGGTTCTCAAGAGGAATGGCGAGTTGAGCCTTGGTCCGTTCGAACTCGTTGAGTATCTTGGGCAGGTCTCTTTTGATATCGCGGACCTTGATGGACAAGCTCCAGTGCTCTTCGTAAGGAGACAAGGAATAGGTGCGCAGCCAATAGGGGGAAACGTGCGAGATCAATCGGACATCTTGCTTGACATCATCCGGCGCCTCGCCAGCGCGGCAAGGAAGCAGCAAAAAGATCACCGGCAATAGTAGATTCATTTCTCAACAGCTCCCTTGGCCTCGACCCAGGCTCTAAAGCCGCCTTCCATGGAATAGACGCGGCTATAGCCCATCTTCTGAAGGCTCTCAGCGGATAAGGCCGAGCGGAACCCCCCGCCGCAATAGAGCACGATCTCGCGATCGGTCTGAGGAATCCTCTTTTCGATATCCCTCTCGAGTATTCCGCGGCCCATGTGGATGGCGCCGGGAATGCGCCCATTCTCCCACTCGTGGTCCTCGCGCACGTCGATCAAGAAGAATTTCGCTCCACCTTCCAGGCGGCGTTTCACGGCGCCGATGTCGACCGTCTTGACGCCCTTCTTGGCTCGCTCAACGAGCGCTAGGAAGGCCGCAGAATGCTCCATAGCTCCCATTATATTCAACTGAGAAGGCTATGAAAACGCCAGGGCCGCGCTACGAGGGCAAGCGCCGGGCGTAAAATCCGACCGCCCAGACTCGAACAACAACGATGGAATTCGTATTGCCAGGCACTGAGGAAGGGAATCGGGTTTCATGCCTCTAGTGTGAGGCATGAGGCTCACAGAAAGCTCTCCCCGGCGGCTGACGCGGTTCCCGATCCGCGCCGGTACGGGCCGCTGCCGCGGCCCAGCCGTCCAGGCTAGCTGGCGGAAGAGCGCCGTCGGCGCTCCGAAACCATGAGGCGGACCTGGGCCCGGCGCATGGCGGCCTCGGCCGCGGCCAAGGTCAAGGAATCCAAATCCTTGCGAACCGACTCGGCCTTGGCCTTTTCGAGAGCCTGCCGAGCCCGCTCCTCGTCGATCTGCTCAGCCAGTTCTGCGGTTTCCGCGAAAAGGGCCACCTTGTTATTCTTGATCTCCGCGAACCCGCCAGAGACGGCGAAGCGCCGGACCTGTCCCGACTCGGTCACGCGCACTTCTCCGGGCCTGAGCTGGACGAGGAACGGGGCATGCTCGGGGAGCACGCCCATCTCGCCCTCCCAGGCGGGAAGCACCACGAACTCGGCCTGTGATTGAAAGGCTGCCTTTTCCGGCGTGACCATCTCGAGAGTGAGGGTTGGCATCTTAGGCCGCCGCTTTCATCTTTTCCGCGTTCTCGACCGCCTCTTCGATTCCTCCAACCATGTAGAAGGCCTGCTCGGGAAGGTGATCATATTTGCCTTCCACCAGACCCTTGAATCCCGAGATGGTGTCCTTGAGCTTGACGTACTTGCCCGGGCGACCCGTGAACTGCTGGGCCACGAAGAAAGGCTGAGAGAGGAATTTCTGTATCTTGCGCGCGCGCGAAACGATGAGCTTATCCTCATCCGAAAGCTCGTCGATTCCGAGTATGGCGATGATATCCTGGAGATCGCGATATCTCTGCAATATCTTCTGCACGGCGCGCGCCGCGGCATAGTGCTCCTCTCCCACGATCTTGGGATCGAGTATGCGGGAGGTGGAGTCGAGCGGGTCGACCGCCGGGTAGATGCCGAGCTCGGCGATCTGCCGGGAAAGCACGGTGGTCGCGTCTAGATGGGTGAAGGTCGTAGCCACACCCGGGTCGGTCAAATCATCGGCGGGCACATAAACCGCTTGGATCGAGGTGATCGATCCTTTTTTGGTCGAGGTGATCCGTTCCTGCAGGACGCCTACCTCGGTGGTCAACGTCGGCTGATATCCGACCGCCGAGGGCATGCGGCCCAGCAACGCCGATACCTCGGCGTTGGCCAGCACGTAGCGGAAGACGTTGTCGACGAACAGCAGCACGTCTTGTCCCTCGGTATCCCGAAAATATTCGGCCTGGGTCAAAGCCGTGAGGCCGACCCGCGCGCGCGCGCCGGGCGGCTCGTTCATTTGTCCATAGACCAAGACGGTCTTCGAGAGCACCGGCGATCCGTCAGAGAGCTTCGCCTCCTCCATTTCGCGATGCAGGTCATTACCCTCGCGGCTGCGCTCGCCGACGCCGCCGAACACCGAGACGCCGCCATGCTCCTTGGCCACATTGTTGATCAGCTCCATGATGATGACCGTCTTGCCCACGCCCGCGCCGCCGAAGAGTCCGACCTTGCCTCCCTTCATGTACGGTTCGAGCAGGTCGATGACCTTGATGCCGGTCTCGAAAATCTGCGGCGTGGTCACCTGGTCGGTCATGAGCGGCGCCGGCCGATGGATGGAAAGATAGCTGTCCGTCTTGACGTCTCCCCGATAATCCTTGGGTTTTCCGAGCACGTCCAACAGCCTGCCCAGGCAGGCCCGGCCCACCGGCACGGTGATGGGACTACCCGTATCCTCGACGGTCATGCCGCGCGTCAAGCCGTCGGTCGGACCCATGGCGATGGCGCGGATGGCATTGTCGCCCAGATGGGACGCCACCTCGGAAACGAGCTCCTCGGGCTCCTTGGAGCCGCCGTTGCCGCTGCGCGGAAGTTTGATCCTAATGGCATTGCTGATCTCGGGGAGCTTGCCCGATGGAAATTCGACGTCGATAACGGGTCCGATGACCTGGACGACCTTGCCAATGTTCATGAAACGCTCCTTTTCTGGAACTTAGCGGCGATAAAATTCTCCGGACGGGCGGAATCAGGCGTCACATACCCGATCTTGTGGAAACGGACGCCGTAGCGGTACATGCCGGCCGACGAAACTCCCTTGATATGCCTGACCTCGCCTCGGATCTCGAGCGGTATGTTGACCTTGAGATAAATGCACATCCCTTCCTCGAGAACGGCGTTGCTCTTGAAAGCCATGCCCCCGACCGAGAGGTCGGCGATGGTCCCGCGGCATTTGCCTACGGTATGGCCCTTGGCGAAGATATCCATGGTCAGGCCTACGGGAAAGCGCGGGAACTTCCGTTTTTCGTCTCTGCTCGCTGCCTTTGTCATGGTTATCCTATGCCGCCAGGGCCTCGGCCCCCCCGACGAGCTCGGCGATCTCCTTGGTGATGATCGCCTGCCTTTGCCGGTTCAATCCTAAATTCAATGTCTCGCGCAGTTCCTTGGCGTTCTTCGACGCCGCATCCATGGCGTTCATGCGGGCCGCGAGCTCCGCCGCCTGAGACTCCAGCAAAATCCTGTAGAGTTGCGCCTTGATATAGCGGGGCAGAAGCGCCGAAAGCAGTTCTTCTTGGCCCGGCTCGAAACCATAATCGGCCAGCGAATCCGCGCGCTCGGATTGGGAGAATGGGGGAACCGGAAGGATTTGAACGTTCACCAGTTTCTGCGCGGCCACAGATTTGAACTCGTTATAAAGCACGCTGACCTTCGACAGCTTCTTTTCCTCGAAGGCGTCTATCAGCGTCTTGCCCAATATCTCGGCATGGGAAAAATGGACCTTGGGGAATACCCCGGCCATTTCATTGAGTATCTCGAAGTCGAAGCCTCGAATGCGATGCAGGAAATCCCGGCCCTTTCGGCCTACGGCCACCATATACACCTTGCGGCTCCTATGCGCCTTGAACCACTCGGTCGCTCCGCGTATCAAATTGGCGTTGAAAGCCCCGCAAAGGCCCTTATCCGCGGTCACCAGCACCAAAGCCACGGGACCGTCCTCGGGCCTGGCCTCGAAAAACGGGTGATGCAGGCTCTGAACCAGGCCCGATTCGTCCCGCCCCCCCCGGAGAGCCAGCTCGCGCACCAACTGCTCCATCTTTATCGCGAAAGGCCGCGCGGCCAATATGGCGGACTGGGATTTTCTCATGCGCGCCGCCGCGATCATCTTCATCGCCTTGAATATCCTCTGCTGCGCCCCGACGGCCCTGATCTTTTGTCTTATCTCTCTTAAAGAAGGCATCTTATCGCTCCGATCCGGCCAGCCTTCCCTCGGAAGGCTTCTCCTTCCCGCCGGCCGCGCGCGACCCGAAATACTCGCCGATGGCCCGCTCCACCGAATATTCCGCGCTGAAGCCGAAACCGCGGACCGCGGCGCCGGGGTCCCCCAGCGTCTCGTTTTGGTAGAAGGAGTACGGGTTCTTGAAATAGTCGGGCTCGAGTTTGGTTCCGAGGGTGTGGTTCAGGAACCCGATGATCTCGTTGAAAGTCGTCTTTTTGCCCGTGCAGATGTTGTAAACCCCGCGGGCTTTCGTCTTTTCCGCGGCCAGGATATTCGCGCGCACCACGTCGCGCACGTAGATGAAATCGCGATACTGCTCGCCGAACTCGAATATGCGCGGCCTTTTTCCGGACAACATCTGTTGGGCCAGTTGCCAGATCATGCTGGCAGCCTTGTCCTTGAAGCGCTCTCGAGGACCGAAGACGTTGAAATACCTCAAGCCCGCCACGGGAAGGCGCGGGGTGGCCGCGGTGAATTCTCGCGCGACCGACTCCATGACGCGCTTGGAAAAGGCGTAGACATTCAAGGGGGCCGGCTCGGCCGACTCCTTCATGGGCACTGGCCCCGCCCCGTAAAGGGCCGCCGAAGAGGCATACACCACCTTTTTCACCCGGTTGGCGCTCGCCCACTTGAGAAGGGAGCGGAAAGCCTCGACGTTGACCGTCATCATCCGCATCTGGTCGACGACGGTCGTGTCGGTGATGGCGGCCTGGTGGAATACCAGATCCACTCGTCCTACCTGGCGCTGCCAATCATCCTGCGCCAGATTGGCGGCGACCACGTCCCCTGAGAAGTCCCTCAAATTCTCGAAATTGCCCGTGCTGAAATCATCGAGCCCCACGACGCGATAGCCGCGTCGCGCCAGCTCCAGGCAAAGATTCGAACCGATGAAACCCGCCGCGCCAGTGACTAGAGCCCGCATCAACCCGATCTCCTCTTGGAGGTGATGTCCTCAAGCGGAACCACCGGGGCTCGCGAAAGCTCGACAAGTTTGAAAAGCAACTTGTCTCCCGGCTTTTCCAGGGTCTGCGCCAAGGGGGAGTTGTAGAGCGTGGCCGCGAACTGGAGCACCTCGTGATCCCATGGAGACACCCCCGAGGCCACCTTGAAGTCTTTCTCCACCTTGGCCAGATATTTCTTCAGCGCGCCCTTGTCGTGGGTGATCAAGTCGGCGAAGGCCGCCGGATTGTCCTTCTCCGCGATGAATGAAAACACCCCGGCGAACCTCTGATAACCCACCTCCACCAGGGCTTCCATGCAGCTGAGCGGAATCATCTGGCCGACCGGAACGACGCCCCCCTGCCCGAAAACCGGGGAGCACGCGAAGATCGCCGACAGAAGAGCTGTCCGGCTTGCGAAGCGCATCAAGGCCTCTTGAACTCCTTTTTGAATTCCACGATGGCCTCCACCAGGCGAGCCTTGCCGGCCTCGCCCAACTCCCTCTTTTCCCGGATCTCCGAGAGCAGCTCGGGCCTCTTCGACTCGACATAGGCCATGAGGCCCTTCTCGAAACGCTTGACCTCGGCGGCGGGGACATCGTCGATATAGCCGTTGACTCCCGCGAATATGGAAACCACCTGGGTCTCAAAAGGCATGGGCATGTACTGGTCTTGCTTGAGCAGCTCGACCAGCCTTTCTCCGCGAGCCAATTGCTGTTGCGAAGCCTTGTCCAGGTCCGAGCCGAACTGGGCGAAGGCCGCCAATTCGTTGTACTGGGCCAGGTCCAGCCGCAACCTGCCGGCCACTTGCTTCATCGCCTTGGTTTGGGCCGCTCCCCCGACGCGCGAGACGGACAAACCGACGTTGACCGCCGGCCGCACGCCTGAATAGAACAGTCCGGTTTCCAGGTATATCTGCCCGTCCGTGATCGAGATCACGTTCGTGGGAATATAGGCGGACACGTCGCCGGCCTGGGTCTCGATGATCGGAAGGGCGGTCAAAGAGCCCCCTCCGTTTTCCTTGTTCAACTTGCAGGCGCGCTCGAGCAATCTCGAGTGGAGATAGAATACGTCGCCCGGGTAAGCCTCGCGGCCCGGAGGACGGCGGAGCAACAGAGACAGCTGTCGATAGGCCTGGGCGTGCTTGGAAAGATCATCGTAGATGATGAGGACGTCCCGGCCCTTCCACAAGAACTCCTCTCCCATGGCGCAGCCGGAATACGGCGCGATATAGAGCAGAGGGGCCGGCTCCGAGGCCGTCGCCGATACCACGATGGAATATTCCATGGCGCCATTATCCTGGAGGGTCTGGACGACCTGGGCCACCGTGGATTGTTTTTGGCCGATGGCCACGTAGATGCAGATCGGCCGCTTCGGCGAGTTCTTTTGGTTGATGATGGTATCGATGGCTATGGCGGTCTTGCCGGTCTGGCGGTCGCCGATGATGAGCTCGCGCTGGCCGCGTCCTATGGGGATCATCGCGTCGATAGCCTTGAGACCGGTCTGCAGGGGCTCGTTGACCGGGGAGCGTTCGATGACGCCCGGCGCCACCACTTCGATCGGCCGCGTCTTGGCGGTATGCAGAGGGCGTCCGTCGATCGGCTGGCCCAGCGGGTTGACCACCCGGCCGATCAGCTCGTCGCCCACGGGCACGGACATGATGCGCCCAGATCTCTTGACCGGATCGCCTTCCTTGATCAGGCGGTCCGAGCCCAAGAGCACGCAACCGACGTTCTCCTTTTCTAGGTTCAAAACCATGCCCATGACGCCGTGGGGCAGCTCCAAGAGCTCTCCGGCCATCGCGTTCTCGAGCCCGTAGACCCGCGCGATTCCGTCTCCCACCTGGAGCACGGAGCCCTCTTCCTTGAGCTCCGTCGAGCCCTGATATTCTTGAAGTTGTTTCTTGATGACTGCCGTGATCTCTTCGGGTCTAATGGCCATCTCTCGCTCCTGCTATTGCGTTAAGTTACCGTTGGAAAACTTTTTTGAAAGCTGCTTGAGCTGTCCGCGAATGCTTGAATCAAGCACCCAGTCGCCAAGCCGGACCACCAATCCCCCTATGATCTCGGGATCGACCCTGATGTCGAGCTCGATCTTCTTGCCGGCGAATCGGCCAAGCTTGTCCTTCAGCTTTTCCTGGGCCTGGGGCGATAGCGGCGCGGCCGAACGGACTTGGGCCCTGGCTATATTGTTCTTCTCGGCGACCAGCCTGCCAAAATGGGCGCTGATGATGGGAAGCAGGTCGAAGCGCTTCTTGTCGATCAAAAGATTGAAAAAGCGGATGGTGGTCTGAGAGACCTTGGACCCGATCATCTCGGCCAGCCGCCTTTTCTTGTCGGCCGGGGGGACGCGAGGGTGGCGCAGCACGGGCAGGGCGTCGCGCACCACGGAATTCGCCGAAACCAGGTCGCCCTGCACCCGGCCCTCCTGGCCCTCGTCGACGGCCGCTTGAAAAAGGGCTCGCGCGTAGCGGAAAGCCAAAACGCGATCCGAGGCTTGCATTAGTTGTGCTTCCCCTGGCGCTCGAGATCGGAGAAGAAAGACTCAAGCACGTCCTTTTGCACCGAATCATCCACGGATTTTCGGATGAGCTTCTCCGCCGCCATCACGGACAAGCTCGCCACCTCCTGGCGCAATTCCTTGACCAGGCGCTGCTTCTCCTCATCGAGCTCAGACATGGTCTTCTCGCGGATCTTGCGCGCGTCATCCTCCGCGGCCGTCTTGAGCTTGGCCCGCAGGGCGTCGCCCTCTCGAGCGGCTTCAGCCAGGCGCTCCCGGCTCCGGGCCTCCAAAGCGTTCATCTGGGAGTCGAGCTCTTGTTTTAGCCTCTCGGCTTGGGCGCGAGCGCTCTCGGCCGCATCCAGGTCGGCCTTGATCCGGCCCTCGCGTTCCTCGATGGCCGCCAACAGCGGCCCCCAAGCCATCTTCTTCAAGATGAAAACCAGAGCCAAGAACGTGACGATGGTCCAGATGATCAGGCCCGTATCGGGGTTAAGAAGCTTGTCCATTAAAAGGCTCCTGACGACGACTCGCGATTGACGATATATCCATGCGCCTATACATCAAAGTGTTTCGGTGAGAACCGGCCAAATGGCCGGTTCTCACCGAGCTATTAATGCTTTTGCTCCATGGCCGACGGCGCCGAGCCGCCCGCCACCGGCACGCCCTTGTTGAGGGCGGTGACCGCCATGAACGCGATGACCAGGGCGAGAAGGCCCAGTCCCTCGATCATGGCCGCCGGGATGATCATCATGGTCTGAAGGGAACCCGAAGCCTCGGGCTGACGAGCCGTGCCCTCGAGCGCGGCGCTGGCCAGCTTGGCTATCCCCATGGCCCCGCCGAGCAGGCACAGTCCCGCTCCGATGGCCACACCGATGTACGCCAGACCCAGATAAGTCATTGATAACTCCTTGCTGCTTGCTTTCGGCTTGCCTAACGGCAGCCGCTTGCGACCACGCCGCGTCAGTGGGGGTGTACGGCGGCCCCCACGAACAAGGCGGTTAGAGTCGTGAAAATATATGCCTGCAAAAAGGATACCAGGACATCCAGCGCGTACACGAACAGCGCCAGACCCACGGCGGCCGGAGCGACGCCCAGGCCCACATACGGGCTCATCTGCCCGAAGACGAATATCAGTGACAAGAAGGCCAGCGAGACGATATGCCCGGCGATCATGTTAGCGAAAAGACGTATGCAGAGCGCGATGCATTTGGCGAAAAGGCCCATGATCTCGATGAGAGCGATCAGGGGGACCAGCCAGGCCGGCAGGCCGGACGGCACGAAGTGCTGAATATAATGGACCAGGCCCTGTTCCCGGATACCAGCCACCTGGATCAACATGAAAGTGCAGCCGGCCAAGGCGAAGGTGACCGAGATATTGCCGGTCACGGTCGAGCCGTAGGGAACCAAGCCCGCCAGATTGGCGATCAGTATAAAGAAAAAGAGCGTCAAGAAATAAGGCAGATATCTCTCCGTGGCGTGGCCGAAAATAGGACGAAGCACCGTGTCTCTGATGTAGAGCACCATGGCCTCGATGGCGGTCCGCAAAAGCAAACCGGCCTGGGAACGGCTTCTGGCGGCCACGGAAAGAAGGATCAAGGCGATTCCGCCGACGATCCACATCATGACCAAATGCTTGGTCAGACTCAGGGTAACGCCTCCGGTCTTAAAGAGGGGAAGATAGGCATGGTCCAGCAGATGGTGCTCGAGAATCGCCTCAAAGTTCATGTCGGTCTCAACCGCCTATATTCGATCATCAGACAGCCCAACACTCCGAAAACATAGGTCATCAGCATGGCCGCGGCCGAAAGGCTCTGATCGTATAGGCTGTGGGCCATCAAGCCCGACAAAGCAGCCAGACGCAGAGCCATCCCGCCCCCAAAAGCCCACCAAAAAGCCTTGCTCGATACCGCCCTGAGCACCGTCAGGGCCCCGGCGCTGAGCGTCGAGGCCGTCCAGGCCGCGGCCGCGCCGATGACGATCGATCTTGGCTCCCCTGGGCCATGCCACACCACAGAGGCCGCCGCCGCCGACAACAGCGAAAGCGCGGCCGCTTCGACCGCGCCTTTAACCGCGGTCATTGCGTTTTGCCGTAGACCGGACCAACCGGTAGAGCCCACCTGAAATTCCCGCGACTGCGCCCAACAGCATCAAATAAGGCCCGCTGCCCAACTTGCCGTCAAGCCATTGCCCGAAGAACAAACCCGCGAGCGCATATACGACCAGCTCCGCGCCCGAGCCTAGGGCGATTGACCAGGAGTTCGCCCGCTGCAGATCCTTGTCGTCAGGAGGCAAAATAGTCCTTGGCCGCTAGCCGTCGCTGTGCTCGGATTCGCCGGGCTTTTTACTGCGGATTGACGGACAAACTCAACGGCGGAATCGATTGTACAAATAACCCAAATGAACTGTCAATTTCTGTATTATTGTCGCTATGTCGAAGGATCCGCCGACGCGGCTTCTCGTCGTCGACGACGAAGCGGATATCCGAGCGGTGTTGGAGGATGTGCTGGGAGCGGCCGGATATCGAGTCCAGACTTGTTCCAATGGCGTCGAGGCCCTTGAAGCCATCCGCCAAGATCCGCCTGATCTGTGCATAGCCGATCTCAACATGCCCGACATGGATGGTTTCGAGCTTTGCCGGAGGCTGCGCCAAGACGCCCTCTTCCAACATTTGCCGATGATCATGCTGACCGCCTCGGGAAGCCTAGAAAACAAGATCGAGGGCTTGGACCTGGGCCTCGACGACTTCGTCACCAAACCGATCGACGTCGCGGAACTCCTGGCGCGCATCAGGATGATATTGCGCCGAACCCAGGAGGGGCTCGACGCCAATCCCCTGACGCGCTTGCCGGGCAACGTGTCGATCGAAAGCCGGGTCAAACAGGCGCTGGCGGCCAACAAGCCTCTCGCCGTGCTCTATCTCGATTTGAACCAATTCAAGGCTTACAACGACGCTTATGGCTATGACGCGGGAGACAAGGTGATCAAGGCCACGGCCCAGCTCTTGATCAAGGCGTCTAAGCCCGGCGAATTCGTGGGCCATATCGGCGGAGATGATTTTATCTTGGTGACTCATCCTGACAGGATGGAAAAGCTGGCCGAGGAAATCATCGGCAAATTCGACCAGCTGGTCCCGGGGTTCTATAGCGAAGAAGATCGCGCGCGTGGAAAGATACTCTCGACTGATCGTCTGGGCCGGGTCGTCGAGTTTCCCCTGCTCTCCATCGCCATCGGCGTCTGCCACAATCTCTATAAGCGGTTGAATTCCTACGCGCAGGTCTCCCAATACGGCGCGGAACTCAAGAAACACGCCAAGATGAAGCCGGGGTCCAGCTACGTGGTCGACCGGCGCCGCCAATAGGAGTCGCTGTGAAGGCTTTCTTGAGAGAGCACCCGTTCCTCCTGACGGCGCTGATGGCGGCCGCGGGGCTGTACTCCTTGGCCAATTACGGCCTCTTCTTCTATTACGTGCGTCCTTATTGACAGGAGGCCCCAGGTCAGGCCGCCGCCTCCCAGAGGGTGGCCAGGCCTTGGCCCACTCCGACGCAAAGAGTGGAAAGGCCTCTCCGGGCGCCGCGCCGATGCATCTCATGCAACAAGGTGGTGGCTATGCGGGCTCCGCTCGATCCCAAGGGATGGCCGAGGGCGATGGCTCCGCCGTTGACATTGAGCCTATCCACGTCGATCTTGAGCTCCTTGAGGCAGGCCAGGGCCTGCGCGGCGAAGGCTTCGTTGATCTCGAAGAGATCGATATCGTCGATCCCCAGCTTGAATCTCGCCAGCAGTTTTTGCGTGGCGGGCACCGGCCCGAGGCCCATATAAGAAGGATCGACCCCCGCGCTGGCCGAACCGACCCAGCGAGCCAGGGGACGAAGGCCCAGGGATTTGGCCTTGCCCCCCTCCATCAGAAGCAACATGGAGGCGCCGTCGTTGAGACTCGAGCTGTTGCCCGCGGTCACGGTGCCGTTCTTGCGGAACGCGGGTTTGAGCGCCGCTAGTTTCTCCAGCGAGGTGTCCGCCCTGGGCGGCTCGTCCTGGGACACCTCTCTCTCGAGGCCTTTGCGGTCCCTGACCACGATGGGGATGATCTCTTCCTTGAAGACGCCCTCTTGCGCCTTGACCGCCTTCTGCTGGCTCTCCAGCGCGAACTGGTCTTGCGCCTCCCTCTTGATGGCGTATTTTTCCGCGACGTTCTCCGCGGTCTCGCCCATACTATGAAGAGGAAACAGCCTCTCCATGCGCGGGTTGGGAAAGCGCCAGCCCAGGGCCGTATCATAAGCCGTAAGATTGCCGAATGGGAAAGCGCTCTCCGCTTTGGGCAGGACCCAGGGCGCGCGGCTCATGCTCTCAACCCCGCCGGCGATATAGATTTCGCCCTCGCCCGCGAGTATGGCCCGGGCCGCGCTGTTTATCGCTTCGAGTCCAGAGGCGCATAACCGGTTGACGGTGCACCCAGGAACCGACTGCGGCAGTCCCGCCAGCAAGCCCGCCATCCGGGCGATGTTCCTATTATCCTCGCCCGCCTGGTTGGCGCAACCCAAGTACACATCCGAGACTTGGGCGGGATCCAAATGCGGGACCTTCTCCAAAAGACTCGAGATCACCGCGGCGGCCAAGTCATCGGGACGAACGGCGGCTAGCGCGCCGCCCAATCTTCCCACGGGAGAACGGACCGCCGCGACGACGACGGCTTCAGGAGATCCCGTCATATTCCTTGATCTTGCGGACCCAGTCGGGCGGCAGCCGCCTCACCTTCCCTTCCGCATAGTCGTAATAGACTTGCACGGTCTTGGCCTCCACGACGCAGCGGCAACTCTTCCGCTCGTCCATCAGGTATTCCATCGTGAAATTGGCTCCGCCCAGGGAGCTGACCCGCACCCCCAGGTCGAATTTCTCATGCAGAAGGCCCGGGCTGCGATAGTCGATCTCGACCCGAGCCAGAATAAGGGGTATGTCCTGAAAGCGGGTGATGCCGAAAACCTTGTCGAGGTATTCGAGGCGGGCCATCTCCAGATAGCTCAGATAAACCGCGTTGTTGATATGCCCCATCGCGTCGGTGTCGCGAAAGCGCGGATTTATCTCTATGTTGGTACGGTAGCCTTGCATGGCCCTAGCGCACGGCCTCTCGCAACAGGCGCGCGAAGCGGGACCGGCTCATCACGACTTGGAGCATGGATCCTTCGCCGATCTTACGATTTTTGGAATAGACTGCCAAACGAGTATAGATCCGGTTGCCTCGTATCTTGACCAGAGTCGCGACCACGTGCAGCGGGGCGCCCACCCTCGCCGGACGCAGATGCTTGATCAACACGCCGGCCCCCACGGCCTCCTCGTTGTTCTCCAGGTAAGGCGCCAGCAGCATCCTCGAGGCGGTCTCCATATGATAGACCATGGCCCAGGTGGCGTAGAGCCTGTGGCTGACCAACCCCTCGAGATGGGGTTTCATGCTGGGCTTGACCGTAGCCGGCAAGTCCACCTTGATGCCGACCTTGAAGCCAGGCCTCATGCGACCAGCTCGAGCGCTTCGTCGAGCACCTCTCGTGCCGACTTCTCGAATCGCATGGCCGAGGCCGCGTCATGGGCGCGGCGCCCCATATCCTTCAATCGATCCGGCTCCTCCAGCATCTCGCGGATCGCCTCCCCCAGCTCCGAAGCATCGCCGACGACTCGGCCGTATTCAGGCCGCAACAGCTCGCGGACGCCGTAGTGATCCATGGCCAGCACCGGAACGCTGGCCTGGAGCGCCTCCGCGATGTTAAGGCCATAGCTCTCGTGGATGGAGGGGGAGACGAATAGATCCGCCGCCGCGAAGAAGGGCTTCTTGCGCTCGTCATCGAGATAGCCGGGGAAAAAAACCCGGGGCCGCCGCAGGCGGGCGGAGGCCCGGCGAACCTTCTTGAAGTAGGAGCGCCCTTGCATGAAAGCCGCCTCTCCGCAAACCAACACGCATAGATCCCTGCCGCGCCAGAGCGTATCCGCTTCCAGATCGCCGAGCGCTCGCAAGAGAATGTGAAGCCCTTTCTCGGGCGAGATGCGGCTCATGGTCATCAATACTCGAGTCGATTCTCCAATCTGATAATGCCGCTTCAACTCCTCCACCGCCGCCGGAGAGACTGGCGCCGGGGCTCCCCAGCAGCCCCAAGGAACCACCTTGGCCTTGCCTCGCAGATCCAACCCTCGATAGCAGCGGCGCAATGTGCTCGCCATTCCCGAGGAAGGTACTATGACTTTCCGGGAGAAGAGGACGCTTCGCCTTTGCTTCTCGAAGACCAACTTCAACACCCGGGGCAGCGCGGCTCCCATCAGTCGTCTCCACGACTCATAAAGTCCGGACAAGCGATCCGGGCTCAGCCAACGCCGAAGATAGATGCGATTGAAGTAGTCGATCACATCCACGTGCCAGATCGAGACGATGGGATACCCGGCTCTGGACAAGGCTTCCAGGTCCGGGGATTCGGATATGTCGTTGACGATGAGGCAGGTCCGGGATGGTGGAAACAGCGCCTGACGATCCAGCACCCATCGCGTCGTCTCCTCTTCGAAACGCGCGCAAAAAGCCGCGTACTCCAGCTCGGACAAGGAAACCAGGCCCTCGCTGCGGCCCAACTGGGCGTAGGACAATCCCTCCGGCGGACAAGGGCCGGATCCGAGCGCCGCCAGCTCGATGTCCCTCCCCGATCCCCTCCAGTGGCGTAAGAGCTGAAGCCCGACCATGGCGCCGCCGCCCAAGGGCGTGCGCTCCATGGGATAGCCCAAATGGCTGCCGATAAAGAGGATTTTCCGCATGCTGGCTTTCAGCGGCTGGATGGGAGATTATATCATGGGCCGGCGATCCGCTGGGCAGCCGGTATTCCCAGGCGGCCCCCCGACGGGAAGAGCCGCTTCTGGGTCCAATGCGCCTCTTCGAGCGACCCGAGCTCGATAGACATTCATGACGCGAAGTGGTAGAAAGCCCTCTGGGCAGAGGTGGTATTTTGCCTAGGAGGAGCCTATGGAAAATCGACATTTCTTCGCGCTTGGGATCGCTGGCGCCGCCGTCGCTTTGGCGGCTGGATTCGGCCGAGCCTCGAGCGCCAACAGTGCCTTGAACGAGCTGGTGCAATCATCCGAGCAGAAGACCCTCCCGCGAGCGCCCGAAAGCGCGCCAAGCGCGGCCTCGGAGATCTCGCCGGCTGGTTTTGGGGATGATTTCTTCGGAGGAGGTCGCGGGCAAGACCATGGCGACTGGGGCGGACGCAGGGGCTGCTCGGCCTACGACCGCGGTTACGAGGAACATTGGGGCGGGCACGGCGGCTGGGGCACGCGCCGCGACTCGGCCTGCCGCTCATGCAAGAAACCCACCGGCCCTCACGGCCGCTGCTATTATCAGTGTTATGCCGAGGCCTATGAATGCAAGGCCGAGTGGGTGCCCGACAACGGCTCGATCCCCCGGCCCTATACCGGAGAACGCCGATTCTCCCGCCGGGACGCCGAGGACAGCGCGATGAACCGCTGCCGCGATGACAATTGGCGCAACCGGGACCAGGGCCGATGCCGGCATCTCAGTTGCGAGGAGACTCGAGAGAACACCGACAGGGGCGATTGCTAGGCTGAGCATGCCGTCTCGATTCTTCCTGACGGCCTTGCTGGGCCTATCAGGCCCCGCTCGAGCCACCTTGCCTGGTTGGGAGGGCCCTCCGGCCCTCCCGACCTTGCGAGCGGCCAGCGGACCTGACGTCAGATCCAAGCTGGTCTCTCTTTTCCGACAAGCCTTGGTCGCCCCGAAGGGGACCTTCCCCAACAATCACGGCGCTTCGATCGCGGAGGCGCCGGGCGGCGAGCTGCTCATCAGCTGGTTTGCCGGCTCCAAGGAAGCCGCCAGGGATGCCCGTGTCTTTTTGGTGCGTTATGATCCGAAGTCAGGCGCCCACACCCCTCCATCCATCGCGGTGGACCGCCAGGAATGGCCGGAGGGAGCGCCTTGGTCGGACAAGGCCGTGGGCAATAGCGCGCTTTTCGTCGATGATGAGGGCATCGCCTGGCTGTTCTACAACGGCATTTCGGTCGGCGGCTGGAGCGGCGCCGTGATCAATTATAAGACCTCCCGAGACGGCGGCCGTTCTTGGTCCGAAGGCAAACGCCTCATCAGCGCCCTCGGCAATCTTGTTCGCAATCCCCCGATCCGACTCGGGCCGGGGCTGATGCTGTTGCCGGCCTACACCGAGCTGTGGACGCACAAGGCCTATGCCTGCCGTCTCGCTCATAGGGGCGGGGAAATCTCATCCATCTCTTGCAGCGAAAACATGAGCCAACCCGAGGCTATCCAGCCGGCCATCGCAGAAGCCGGCAACGGCGCGCTGATCGCATTGATGCGCGATCAGCGCAAAAAGAACATACGCCGTTCCTGGTCCCACGACGGAGGCGCAAGCTGGAGCCGGGTCGATCGCCTTGATCTGCCCAATC
Organism: Elusimicrobiota bacterium; assembly: GCA_016207665.1. GTDB lineage: Bacteria > Elusimicrobiota > Elusimicrobia > UBA1565 > UBA9628 > JACQPG01. Next base: position 21,220 of record JACQPG010000102.1, read on the forward strand.
CCGGGTCAGCCGTCGCCCTGGTCCGCATAGACGACGGGCGGCTCGTGCTCGTCTATAATCACTCTAACGAGCGCCGTTCTCCCTTGTCTATCGCCGTTTCCAAGGATGGAGGCGCCAGCTTCCGCAGGATCTTCGATCTTGAGCCGGCGGGCGGCCATGGCTATTCCTACCCCGCCATCATTCAATCCTCCGACGGGCTACTCCACGTCGTCTATACCTACGAACGCAAGACCATCAAGCACGTCACCTTCGACAAATCCTGGCTCGACAGCCGATAAATACTGGCCGTGTGGGGCTGGTTGCGCGTCGGAATTTTTAGGGCTATAATTAGGGCGAAGCCGGCTCAATTTCCGCGGACCTCCTGGAGCGCCTATGTTCGCCGAATCTAAGAAAATCGTCCTCTGCGCGGGGGTAAGGACCCCGATAGGGCACATTTCCCGGTCCCTGTCGCATTTGCGGCCAGAGGACCTGATGAAAATGGCGGTCGATTCCCTCATCCAACGCTCAGGGCTTTCCAAGGAGGCCGTGGATGGCCTCATCGTGGGCTGGGTCGGCCAAACCTTCTCCGCGCCCAATATCGCCCGCGTTTCCGTGCTCAAATGCGGCCTTCCCGAGAAGACCCAGGCCGTGACGGTGCAGAACAATTGCGTCTCCTCGATCGAATCCATGTCGGCGGCCGCCCGCTTCATTCTGGCGGGAGAGGGACAGCTTTACATAGCGGGCGGGACCGAATGCATGTCGCGCCTGCCTTACACCATCGATGGGTCTCGCGCCGCCAAGGAGCTGCGCAGCCTTTCCACCTTGAAGGAGAAGTGGGGCGGCTTGCTCCAAAGCGAGCAAGTGGCCGTCATCGATTCCATAGAGGAAGGTCTCACGGATCCGGTCAAGAAGATCAACATGGCCGGCACCGCCGAAGTGTTGGCCCAGATGTACGGGATCTCCCGGCAAGCGCAGGATGAGTACGCCCATGAGAGCTTCCGCCGCACCATCGAAGGCTGGAACAAGGGATTTTACGCTTCTCACGTGGCGACGGCCAAGAACAACGGCACGGCTCTGCTCGAGAAGGATGAATATCCCTTCCTTCGCGAGGATCTCGTCGCCAAGCCCCAGATGTTGGCCAAGGCTCCCGCGCTGTTCGATAACTCGGCCTATTCGATCAAGGATTTCTATCGGGACTTCGGCCAGCACATGGACGGCAAGGCCTATCAAGACGGGGCCAAGGGGACGGTGACCTTGTTCAATTCCTGCGGACGCTCCGACGGCGCCGCGGCCATCATCGTCGCGACCGAGGCTCGCGCCAAGGAGCTGCGCCTGGAGATATTGGCCGAGCTCAAAGGCTGGGGGTATTACGGTAACAATCCGGCGCACATGGGCATCTCGCCGGCCCTGGCCGCGCCCGTGGCGCTCAAGTCGGCCGGCATCCGCTTCGAGCAACTTGACGCCATCGAGCTCCACGAGCCGTTCGCCGCCACGGTGCTTTCCATATTCAAGATCGGCAAAGAGCGTTTCGCGCATGATTGGGAGGCGAAATTCCGCTCGGGGGCCATGAATCCGCACGGCGGTTCGATCGCCATCGGCCATCCCCTGGGGGCCACCGGCATACGCCTCATGCTCAATCTCATCCACTCCCTAAGGCAAAACCAGGGACGCCACGGGCTCATCGCGGCCTGCGCCGGCGGCGGCATGGGCGGAGCGATGGTTGTCGCGGCGGAGCGCTAGCTCCGCCCCAATTCTTTCTAATGAGGAGCCTGCCATCAACATTCTAGGCCTTTCGGCCTTTTATCACGACAGCGCCGCCGCCCTTGTCCGCGATGGCCGCATCGTGGCGGCCGCCCAAGAGGAACGCTTCACGCGCAAGCGACACGACTCGCGCTTCCCCGCTGAGGCCATTCGCTACTGCCTCGAGGAGGGCGGCATCTCGGCCGATCAGCTCGATTTCGTTTCCTTTTACGATAAGCCATTGCTTAAGTTCGAGCGCATATTGAAGACCTATATCGCCTACGCTCCGCGCGGCGTGCGCTCCTTCGCCATGGCCATGCCTCTATGGGCAAAGCAAAAGCTCCGGCTCAAGAGCCTGATCCGCAAGGAGCTTGGATTCAAGGGAGACATCCTCTTTACGGAACACCATGAATCCCATGCCGCCTCGGCCTTTTTTCCCTCGCCCTTCCCCGAAGCGGCTGTGCTGACCATGGATGGCGTCGGGGAATGGGCCACCGCCAGCATAGGGCACGGGCGTGGGAACCTGCTCGAGCTTCTTTGGGAGCTTCATTTCCCCCACTCCCTGGGCCTGCTCTATTCGGCCTTCACGTATTACACCGGCTTCAAGGTCAACTCCGGGGAATACAAGGTGATGGGCTTGGCGCCCTATGGTGAGCCTCGCTACGCCCAGTCGATCCGAGAGCATCTCCTGGATTTGAAGGAGGATGGCTCCTTCAAGCTGGATTTGAGCTATTTCAACTATTGCGCGGGCCTCACAATGACGAGCGAGAAATTCCACCGCCTTTTCGGAGGGGCGCCCCGCAAGCCAGAATCCCTGTTGACCCAGCGCGAGATGGATCTGGCCGCCTCCATACAGGTCGTCACCGAGGAGGTGATGCTGCGCATGGGCAGGCATGCGCGAAAGGTCACCGGCTCATCTCGGCTATGCCTGGCGGGAGGCGTCGCGCTCAATTGCGTCGGCAATGGACGCATCGAGCGTGAAAGGGTCTTCGATGAGCTTTGGATACAACCGGCCGCCGGCGACGCCGGCGGCGCCCTGGGGGCGGCCCTCTTCGTCTGGCATCATTACCTCGGGAACCAGCGGCAGGTCGACGGGACCAATGATAGCCAACAGGCCTCCTTGTTGGGCCCTTCGTTTTCCGACGAGGAAATAGGACGGTTCATGGAATCGCGCCAGATCCGCCATGAACGAGTACCGCCCGATGGCATAGCTCGAAAGACCGCGAAGCTGCTCTCGGACGGGAAGGTGATAGGCTGGTTCCAGGGGCGCATGGAATACGGGCCAAGGGCCCTTGGCGCCCGCAGCATCTTGGGCGATCCCCGCGACCGCGAGATGCAAGCCAAGATGAATCTCAAGATCAAATTCCGCGAGTCGTTTAGGCCCTTTGCCCCGGCCGTGTTGTCCGAGCGTTGCGCCGATTATTTCGACCTAGATTCCCCCAGCCCCTACATGCTGCTCACCGCGCCGGTAAAGCCTAACAGGCGCCTGCCCGAAACCGAGCAAGACAAAAAGCTCTTCGGCATCGAGCGCCTCAATCGGCCGAGATCCGAGATCCCCGCGGTCACGCACGTGGATTATTCGGCGCGAGTCCAGACCGTGCGCAAGCACGATAACCCTTTGTTTTACGCCTTGCTTGCCGAATTCGACCGCTTGACGGGCTGCCCCGTGCTGGTCAACACCTCTTTTAACGTCAGGGGAGAGCCCATCGTGTGCCGGCCGGAGGAGGCCTATGCCTGCTTCATGCGCACGGACATGGACTATTTGGTCATGGGATCGTATATTTTGGATAAGAAATCACAAGCTAAGACCGTGGACGACAAGGAATGGATGAAAGAATTCGCCCTGGACTAAAGCCCGACCTTAAGCGGGATCTTCGTCCTTTCGGGCTGGGCCTGGCCGCTTTCCTGCTTCTGTTCACGGCCTTGGCTTGGCGCAAGGGCAATCCCATTTGGCGCTGGGAATTGGCCGGGGCCTTTCTTTCGGCGACCTTGGCCCTGCTTAGGCCGGCCGCCTTCGGCCCGATCTATCGCGTCTGGATGCCGGTCGCGCTATTTTTGGGCCGCGTCAATACCGCCGTGCTCATGGGTGTTTTCTATTATTTGATCATGACCCCCTACGCTCTTCTGCTCAAGGCCTTGGCGGGGGACCTGTTGGACGAGAGGCTGCGGGACCGGGACAGCTATTGGAAACCCGCCGCGCGGCGCAAGGATTTAACCAGCTATCGAAGGCAATTTTAACGGAGGATCGACTTGGAATTCCTAAAAGAGCTTTGGGCTTTCATGAAGGAGCGAAAGGCCTATTGGATGGCCCCCATCTTGATCGTGTTGGTGCTCTTCGGCCTGATCCTGGTCTTCACCGAATCCTCGGCCGTGGCGCCGTTCATCTACACCCTGTTCTAAAGAGTTATTGCGAGCAAGCCGGGCCGAAACCGCCGGTGCCGAAGAACTCGGTGTTGCCGCCGATCTTCTTCCTATACTCGACCACGAGCGCGTTCAGGGGATCGTTCGGGTGCAAGAACAGATACCGGGCTCGGCCCGAGCTCTTCTTGTTCTTGTCATAGGCGATCTGCAGCGAAAACTCGCACATCAACTGCTGCTCCGTGCATTTCGTGCGCTTCATCAAATAGTCCTCTTCGTCCTCGGTGATCTCCGCCCAGAAACCAGCCGTCTTGCGGAACACCTCCACGTCGGTCTCCTTCGAACCGTTGACGGGAGAGCAATCCGCCGCGGGCGCCCTGAAGGAGCCCTTCTTCTTCCCTTCCGCCAATTGCATGAGATTATACAGCTCGAGCCTCTTGGCCCGATAGCGATACCGCAGCTTCTGGGGAAGACCCTCCGGAGCTATTCCCAAAAATGCCTCGACCTTTTCCGGCGGCAGATCCGCGGTGGATGTCTTGAGGAAAAGTTCGACCAACTTAACGTCTTCGGGCGAGGCCTTCTTGGCCTTCCCGTCCCTAGCGTCTCCCGCGCCAAAGGCAAGAGCGGCGATCAGGAGAATTTGGGTCATCATATGGTCGGATGAGTTTGCCCTATATCATATCAGGGTTTATAGCAGGTGGGCGGTCCGCCCATGCCGAAAAACGCGGTGCTCTCGTCCTTGATCCTCTTCCGGTAAGCGCCCACTATCACCATGAGAGGATCGCATGAGCCCTTGCAGAACAAGAAGTAGCGCCGAAGCGGCCGTCCCTTCTTATCCTTGACGTCCCGGATCTGAAGGGTGAACTCGCAAAGCATCTGGCGTTCTGTGCAACAGATCTTCCTTTCCACACGCTCTTTCTCTTCCTCGGTGATCTCCATGTAGCCCGCGGTGAGGAGCACGGCGATATCCGCCTCGCTTGCCTCGCGAGGTATCTCGCAATCCTCGCTGACATATCGGCAGCTTGAGGAAGAGCTCAACGGCCTTGACCGCATCAGAGCTCACCGAAGAGGCGGCCTTGCCGGGCGCGGAAAACCAGAAGAAGACGACCGCCGCAGCCCAAAACGGCTCAACCGCGAGGATGGAACTTCTTGTGCGCATTCTTAAGCCCTGAGGTCTCCAGATGGGTATAGATCTGCGTGGTGGAAAGGCTCGAGTGGCCCAAAAGCTCCTGCACGGAGCGCAGGTCCGCCCCACCTTGAAGCAAATGGGTGGCGAAGGTATGCCTGAGCAGATGTGGATGAAGCGGCTCCTCGATCCCGGCGGCCTTACCAAGAGCCTTGAGATCTCTCCAAAACTGGGCCCGGGACAGCCTCTTCCCTCGCCGGCTTAGGAAGAGCTCCGGCCCGCAGCCCTTGGGGAAGCGCTCTTGCCTGAGCCCCATATAACGCCAAAGGGCCTTGGCGGCTTGTTTATGGATCGGTATCAGGCGTTCCTTTGAGCCTTTTCCGAATACCCGTATCCACCCGTCCTGGAGGTTGACATGGTCGGTCTTGAGCGAAAGCAGCTCCGAGACCCGCATTCCCGTGGCATAAAGCAGCTCCAACATGGTGCGCGATCTGAACCCCTCGAAGGACGGTCCATAGGGCAGCCTCAAGAGCCTCTCGATCTGCTGCGCCGCGAGATAATGGGGAAGGCGCGCCGGAAGCTTGGGCGAGCGGAAGGGCTCGGCGGGGCTGCTCTTGAGCCTTCTCTCTGCGACTTGGAAGGCGTAAAAGGACTTGAGCGCTTCCATCTTGCGGAACAATGAGACCGCTTCTAGCCCCTGGGAACGCAGCTCCCAAAGGAAATCCGAGAGCGTCTCGTAGCTCGCCTTGAGCGGATCGAGGCTTCTCCTTTCCAAGTAGGCGAAAAGTTGCCTGAGATCCGCTCCATAGGAGCTGCAGGTGTTCGCTGATAGGCCCCGCTCAAGGGCCAGATGCTTGAGATACTCGTCGAGAAGCTTGGGCTCTTGGCTCAACGGGCCGCGGTCGGCTTAGGCGCTGGCTTGGCCACCTTGGGCGCCGCCTCCGCCGAGGAGCTCTCCTCGCCCTCGCCGTGGCCATGGACGAGATATTTGTCCCTCAAGGTCTTCTCGATCTTAGCCGCGGTATCCGCGTGCTGCTTGAGATAGGACTTGGCGTTCTCCCGGCCCTGGCCCAGCCTCTCGCTTCCATAAAGGAACCAGGCGCCTGATTTCTCGATCACGCCCGCCTCCACGCCCATATCAACCAGACAGCCCTCGCGCGAGACTCCGAAGCCGTGTATCATCTCGAACTCGGCCGTCCTATACGGGGGCGCTACCTTGTTCTTGACTATCTTGACCCGGGCCCGGGCCCCTACCACCACGTCGCCTTCCTTGATATTTTCGATGCGGCGGATCTCGAGCCTGGCGGTTGAGTAAAACTTAAGTGCCAGGCCGCCGGTGGTCGTTTCGGGATTGCCGAACATGACCCCGATCTTCTGCCGGATCTGGTTGATGAAGATAAGGCAGGTCTTGCTGCGCGCGATCGAGGCCGTGAGCTTCCGGAGGGCCTGGCTCATCAAGCGCGCCTGAAGGCCAACATGGCTATCTCCCATCTCCCCCTCGATCTCGGCCTTGGGCACCAGGGCGGCTACCGAGTCGATCACGATCACGTCAAGAGCGCTGGAACGCACCAACTTCTCGGTGATCTCCAAAGCCTCCTCGCCTGAATCGGGCTGGGCGATCAACAGATTCTCGATCTCGACCCCCAACTGCTTGGCATAGCCGGGGTCCATGGCATGCTCGGCGTCTATGTAAGCGGCGGAACCTCCCAGTTTCTGGGCCTGAGCCACGACTTGCAAGGCGAGGGTGGTCTTGCCCGAGGACTCGGGGCCGTAGATCTCGATGATGCGGCCCCGGGGAAATCCCCCGACGCCCAAGGCCAGGTCCAAGGACAAGACGCCGGTGGGTATAACCTCGACCTTGATCTTGGCCGCGCGGTCGCCCAACTTCATGATCGCCTCCCGGCCATAGGCCTTCTCGATTTGGCTCAGAGCCAGTTCCAGCGCCTTCATCTTCCCGCTTTCGTTCAATGCCATAAGCTCCCCCATGTTCGACGGCCGAGCGTTGCCCGTCGCGATTCCGTCGACATTTTACAATATTTCATCCCCTATCCCCTGGATGGATGGACGATAAGGCTATACGAATGAGGGCGGCGCTTTGTTCCGGAGGAGGAGCCTCAGCGCAGGGCTATGTTGCCGCTGCGCTTGGTGTAGGCCTTGGCGTAATAGCTGGGTATGCCGCCGTAGTGGACGAATGTGGCCTTTCCCAACTTGCTGATGAAGTTCTTGGCGAGGCGATAATTGTTGTTCTGGCCCGTAAGCACTATCATCAGATAGTCGCCGCGGGGAGTCAAAAACACCGCCGAATCATGGCAGGCGGTCCGTAGCAAGCCGGTCTTGTGAGCGATCTCCCAACCCTTCGGCAGGTCCTTGGCCAGTCGAGATCGGACCGCCTTTTTGTGCTTGAGAATCTCCATCATGATCTGGCTGGAAGATCGATCCACCATTTCCCCGCTATAAATTTTTTCCAAGAGACCGGCCATTTCCCGGGCCGTGGTGTAGTTCTCGTGCGAGACGCGGCCGCTGCGCAGGCTAAGACCTTCCCTATATATGCCGGTGTAGACCAGGCCCATCCGGGGAAAGTGCTGCTGGATATACCCGAGGCCGACGGCCTCGATCAGGATCTGCATGGCCGTGTTGTCCGATTCGCTGATCAGGTGCTGCAGCAGTTCGCGCACGGTCAGCCTGGTGCCATCCGATCTCCATTTAAGCGACCCCGAGCCGCCGGTGCGATGGCGGCGTCTCAAGGTGAGCTTGTCGTAAAGGGACAGCTCTCCATCCTTGATCTTGTAAAACACCGAGGCCATGATCGGCACCTTGATCAAGCTGGCCGACGGGAACAGGTCGTCCTCGTGATAGCTCCAAGTGCGCCCGCTGCTAAGATCCTTGAGATAGATCGCCACCCGTCCTGTGTGCCTGGCGGCCAGCGAGCTGAGATGGCTGGTCATCTGCTCCCAGGCGGCGTCCGTGGGATTGGGGCTCCAACTGGGCTCCCGGGCCGAGGCCTCCAGCTCCGGCTCCGACGAGGCTTCCTCGCGTTCGACTGCCATTTCTTCTTCTTCGAACGGAGCGTCCGCCTGTCCCCAGTCCAATTGATAACCGAGGATATAGGCGGTCGCCACCACGGCCAGGGAACAACCCAACATCAGATCGAGCCGGCCAAGACGCGATCTTCGACCCGCGCCCAATCTTTCGTTGGAGTTTGATTTGGAGCCCATAAAAAAGACCTTCTTAAAAAGGCCTTTTAAGGATAACAGGAGATGCCAGTTTTTTCAATATCAATTAATAGCGATTTAACAACAAAAAACCTCGATATTGTTCAGGGTCCCAGCCTAAATAAAAGCCTCGGCCGCTACTTGACCTTGACAAACGGCTTGCTGGAAAAGGCCAGCTTTTCGCCCGAGGACTCCACGTCGACATAGATCGTGGCCCCGGCCTCGAATTTCTTCATCAGGATGTCCTCTGCCAGGGGATCCTCCACCGACCGCTGGATCGTGCGCGCCAAAGGCCTCGCGCCGTAGTTGACGTCAAAGCCGCTCTTGATAAGGAACTTCTCCGTCTCCTCGGAGAACTCGATCTTGAAGCCCTGCGCCTCGATCTTGGTGCGCACCTTGCCCAACATGAGCTTGAGGATCTGGCCCATCTCCTCTTCCGTGAGCGGATGGAAGACGATGATCTCGTTGATGCGGTTGATGAACTCCGGGTTGAACACCCGCTTGACCTCGTCCATCACCGTATCCTTCATCTTCTTGTAATCCTTCTCGGTCTGCTCCTCGGAGGCGACGAAGCCCAGGGATTTGCCTTTCGAGATCAGCCGCGCGCCGACGTTCGAGGTCATGATCAGCACGGTGTTCTTGAAGCTGACTTTATGCCCCAGGTTGTCGTTCAGTATTCCGTCGTCCATGACTTGGAGAAGGATGTTGAAAACGTCCGGGTGGGCTTTCTCGATCTCGTCGAGCAGCACAACGGATTAGGGCTTGCGCCGCACGGCCTCGGTCAGCTGCCCCCCCTCCTCGTAGCCCACGTACCCCGGGGGCGCTCCGATGAGCCGGGAGACGGCGAATTTCTCCATATATTCCGACATGTCGATGCGGATCATCGCCTCTTCGTTGCCGAACATGAATTCCGCCAAAGCCCGGGCTAGCTCCGTCTTTCCGACGCCGGTCGGTCCCAGGAATAAGAACGAACCGATCGGCTTTTTCACGTCCTTGAGGCCGGCGCGGGAACGCCGTATCGCCTGGGAGATGACCTTGATCGCCTCCTCCTGGCCGATAACCCTCTTGTGGAGCGCCTCCTCCATATGGACGAGCTTCTCCGTCTCCGTCTCGGTGAGGCTCGTCACGGGAACGCCGGTCCATTTGGAGACCACCACCGCGATATCCTCACCGCCGATCGAAGGGATGGATTGATCGCGCTTCTCGCGCCATTTCTTCTTCATCTCCTCCAATTGCTTGCGCAGCTCCTTCTCCTTGTCCCGCAAGCGGGCGGCCTTCTCATATTCCTGTCCCGAGATGGCGCCGGATTTGTCCTTAACCACCTTCTCGATCTCGAGCTCCTTCTCCTTGAACTGCGGCGGGGCCTGGGACGATTGCAGCCTCGCCCGGGAGCCGGCCTCATCGATCAGGTCGATGGCCTTATCCGGGAGGAAACGCTCTGAAATATATCGGTCGGCCAGCTCCGCCGCGGCCCGAAGAGCCGCGTCCTCATATTTGACCTTATGATGGGCCTCGTATTTGTCTCGCAAGCCCATGAGTATCTGTATGGTCTCTTCCACCGACGGAGGATCGACGATGATGGGCTGGAAGCGCCTCTCGAGGGCCGCGTCGTGCTCGATATACTTGCGGTACTCGTCCAAGGTGGTGGCGCCGATGCATTGAAGTTCCCCGCGGGACAACGCGGGCTTGATCATATTAGAAGCGTCGATCGCTCCCTCGGCCGCCCCGGCCCCGATCACGGTATGCAGCTCGTCTATGAACAGGATAACGGTGTTCTTGGAGCGGCGTATCTCCTCGATGATATTCTTAAGGCGCTGCTCAAACTCGCCGCGATACTTGGTGCCGGCGACCACCAGCGCCAGGTCCAGGGTCAGGACCCTCTTCGAGGCCAGGATCTCCGGGATATCGCCCGTGGCGATCTTCTGCGCAAGCCCTTCGACGATGGCGGTCTTACCCACCCCGGGATCGCCTATCAGCACGGGGTTGTTCTTGGTGCGGCGAGCTAGAATTTGGATCATCCGCTCGATCTCGTTCTCGCGGCCGATCACCGGATCGAGTTTTCCCTCCCGCGCCATGGTGGTCAGGTCTCGGCCGAACTCGTCGAGGGTGGGCGTCTTTGATTTCGTGCGGGTCGGCGTCGAGGGCGTCCCCCCCGCGTGCGGGGTCTGCCCTTCGCCTAAGAGATTGAGCACCTCTTCTCTCACCACGTCCAAGCGCAAGCCCAGGTTTTCAAGCACCCTCGCGGCCACGCCCTCTTCCTCCCGGATCAGACCCAAGAGGAGATGCTCCGTTCCCACGTAGGAGTGGCCCATGTGTTGGGCCTCCTCGACCGCGTACTCCAAGACCTTCTTGGCGCGGGGAGTAAAGGGTATCTCGCCCAGCAGCATCACGTTGTCGCCGGTGCCGACGATTTTTTCGATCTCGGAGCGAACTCGGCGCAGATCGACGCCCAGATTGGCGAGGACCTGGGCGGCTACGCCTTCACCCAAGGCGATGAGGCCCAGCAGTATGTGCTCGGTGCCCACATAGTCGTGGTTGAGCCTCTTTGCCTCTTCTTGGGCGATCAAAATGACTCTTTGCGCCCTTTCAGTAAATCGATTGGACATGGCTCTCTCCCAACCCCGCTCGTCGGATTATCGATCTCTCCACGAGTATATTATGCCTCTCTCGTGTTAAAGAAATACGTCATAATCTATTCTACATTTTTTGGCGGAGGCAAGCCTGATCGACTAAGTGCGCCCATGGCATGGGGGCTGACGACGGCCGGTCATAAGGGCGTGTGGAGCGGCCGGTTGGACGGGATGCCGGCCGCTTGTCAAGCTCGCTGACCTGGAGACTTGTGCTAACATATAATCGGAATGCAGACGCACGCGGATCCTTCCGCTGCTTCGGAAGTCGCCGGCGACCTCAAGGGCAAAAGCCTGCTGCTCATCAGCTCGCCCTCTCCCACCAAGCGATTCATCTTCCAGCGCCTGAAGGCCCTGGGGGTCAAGCTCACCCTATTGAGTCCCGAGCCCTCCTGGGCCGCGCGCTATGCGGATGTTTTCTTACAGGCCAACACATTGGACGCGGCCGAATCGCTCTCCAAAATCGAGGATCATCTCAAGGACAACCAGATCGACGGCGCGCTGACATTCTGGGAAAACGCGGTGCCCCTGTGCGCGGCTGTCTGCGACAAGTTCGGCTGGCCGGGCCATAGCCTCGAAGCGGCTCTGCGCGCCCGCAACAAGCTGCTCACCCGCAAGGCCTTGGACTCCGCCAAGCTGTCCCGCTACTCGCCGGCCTGGGCGCAGGTGCGATCCCTCAAGGAACTTGATCGCGAGGCTAAAAGGATCTCTTTTCCGATGGTGCTCAAGCCCGCCTGGGGCGAGTCGAGCCAATTCGTGGTGCGCGTCGACAGTCTCGAGGAGGCCCGGCATGCCTTCGAATACATCAAGGCCAATATATCGCCGATGTTCGACCCGATATACTCACACGGCACCGAGATCGTAGCCGAATCCTACCTGGACGGGGCCGAAGTGGACGTGGACCTCCTGCTGCAGGACGGCGAGATCCGCTTCCACGCCTTCACCGACAATTTCCCGACCAAGGAGCCCTTCTTCGTCGAGATAGGCGATGCCATGCCGTCGCGCCACGAGGAGTCGGACCTCCAAAGCGTGCTGGCGATGGCCCGGCAATCCATCTCCGCGCTCGGTCTTCGCAACGGCGCTCTCCACCTGGAGGCCAAGATCTCGGCCCAGGGTCCCCAACTCATAGAGATCAACGCCCGCATGGGGGGCGATTATCTTTACGACTGGATCAACACCATCTGGGGGGTGGACCTGGTCGAGGAAGCGGCCCGCATCGCCGCCGGCTTGCCTTGCTCGCCCAGCACCTTGACCGAGCCCAAGATGCATCTGGTCGGCAAGTATCTCGTTGCCGCGCATTCCGGAGTGGTCAGCGGAGTCACGGCGCCGGCCGAAAAACCCGATCCCTCGAAGATACACGACATCACCTTGCTCAAGGAGCCGGGCGATCCGGTGCTTGTGCCGCCGGAGGGCTTCGAGGCTCTGGGCTGGGTGGTGGGGCGGGGCGACACCTACGCGGAAGCCGAGGAGAACCTCGACGAGGCCCTGCGCCACATCCAGGTCAACATCGTCCGCTTCGACTCGACCTCCTCCATAGGCAAGACCCGGCGGCGCAACCGCTTCAACGCCGCTCACGTGGCCCGTAGGCGCATCATACAGTCGGCGCGCATGGAGAAAATCCGGGGGCTCGATCCCGCCAGCGCCAAGGGCCTCCATGTCGGGATCTTATGCAACATCTACGACGAGTCCGACGGCGCGGAATCCGAGGTCTATCAGGACCTGACCTCGGTGGGCCGCAACATACAAAAGGCCGTGGAAAAAAAGGGGCATCGCGTCACGTTCTTCGACATGAACGAGACGCCATTGCCGTTCAATAAGATCGCCGAAGCCAACGTGGATATCGTCTTCAACGTCTGCGAGCGCATCAATAATTCAAGCTTGCTCGAGCCGCACGCGGCCGCCGTCCTCGATTGCCTCGGCATCCCGTATACCGGCTCGAATCCCTTGACCTTGGCCCTGTGCATCGACAAGGTCCGCGTGAAAAAGCTCCTGGAATACCACGGCCTCCCGACCCCCAGGTTCGACTACGTATTCCACAAGGACGAGAAGATCCGCGAGGACCTGCGCTACCCGCTGATGGTCAAGCTCGCCAACACGGACAATTCCATCGGCATATCCAATGACTCGGTGGTCGCCAGCCTCAAGGATCTCAAGGCCCGGGTCGGCGAGATGCTCGCTCGTTATAACCGCCCCGTGCTCATCGAGGAGTACATCGAGGGCGACGAGGTGGACGTGAGCATCCTGGGCAACGAGGACCGGGTCAAGGTTCTTCCCCTTTCCCGCTCGATCTTCGAGGATCTGCCGCCGGGCGTCTGGCATATCTATCCCTATGAAGCTAAGTGGAGTCACGATTCGGTCTATGACAAGATACGCGTCGAGAGGCCAGCCAAATACTCTCAGAAGCTAACGGCCTTGATATCCGAGATATGCCTCGACGCTTACAACATCTTCGATTGCCACGACTACGCCCGCATCGAGGTGCGCGTCGACAAGCTGGGCAATCCCTACCTGCTCGAGGTCAACCCCAATCCCTCCATCAACGCGGGAGACTGCGTTCCCGCCTGCGCGGAGATGACCGGTCTGTGCTACGAGGATTTCATCGAGGATATCATGCGCGAGGCGATCATGCGCTATCGCGCCCGCCCGCCGTACTATCACCTCCAGAGCGCGCTCGCCGCGCTCTGAGGCAATCCCCGGGGGACGGCCTCCTTAGAACCTCGGGGCTATGGTGACGTCCACCACCTCCACCTCGAACCTCAGCGTCTTGCCGGCAAGAGGATGATTGAGATCCAGGGTGATTTTGTCATCGCTGATCGATGAGACCATCGCCTGGAAACTCATGCCTGGCCCTTGGCCGCTCACCCGCATGCCGACTTGGAGAACCCCCGGGTCGCGGAACACGCTCTTGGGCGCTTGCTGAAGGGCGGTGGGATCGGGCTGGCCGTAGGCCTCCTCCGGAGGGATCTCCACCAACCTGTGATCCCCGGGGTTTAGCCCAGAAATGCGCTGTTCGAGGCCGGAAATGGTCTCCCCTTTGCCGTGGACATAGGACAGGGGGTCTCCTCCCATGGTCGATTCGACCACGTAGCCATCCACGGTCAAGGTATAATGCAGCTTGACCATCGCTCCATTTTGAATGGTCATGGTCGTAGTATGGCATGAGCCGCGAAGCCATCCAATAGAGGCCAGGTTTAAAAACTAAGCCCGACTCTTGACGGACTCCGCGTTCCTGCCATGGACCACGCGCTGGGGGAAGGGGATCTCGATGCCTTCTTGACGATAGCGGCCATGAAGGCGTTTGATGAACTCGTGCTTTATCAGGAAGCGGTCGGCGAATTCGCGGGCCCGCATGACCACGGTGAAATTGATCGAGGAATCAGCGAAGGTGTGGAACCTGATGGCCGGTTCGAAGCCGGCGACTCCTCCCGGGGTCTCCCTCATCACCTCGCGCGCCACATCGATGGTGACCCGCTCGACGCGTTCGAGATCGCTGTCATGGCTCACGCCGACTTCGACCAGCGCCGCGATCTCCTTGTCCGGCTCGTGATAGTTGACGATCACGCTCTGGGCCAGCTTGGAATTGGGCACTAGAACGACGTTGTTGGGCAGCTCCTTGATGCGGGTGGCGCGCCAGCCGATGTCGATCACATACCCTTCCTGGCCCGAATCGAGCCTGATGTAATCGCCCACTTGAACCAGCCGGCTGGCGACGATATGTATGCCGGAGAACAGGTTGCTCAGCGTGTCTTGAAGGGCCAGGGCGACCGCCAGGGATCCCACGCCCAGCGCCGTCAATATGGGGGCTATGGATATGCCCAGATTGGACAGCAATAGCAGGGCGCCCAGCGCGAATACCGCCGCCCGAACCAGGTTCTCGGCCAGGCTTGTTCCACCCGCCGAGGCGGAAAAACGCCGCGCGTAAGCGCGGACCAGGCCTCTCAAAAAACCGGACAAGGCCAACGTGATCGAGACCACGAATCCGATGACGACGAACTTCTGGGCCAAGGCCCGCAGATTCTCAGTGAAAGGGGCCGCCTCCAAGGCGGCGGAAAAGCCGCCCAAAATGAACCACAACGGCACGTGCGCTCCCAAGGCGTCCAGGACGATGTCGTCGAGGCGGCTTTCGGTCATTTCGAATATCCGCCTGAGTCTGGTGATGACGACCACTCTGGTTAAATACCCTGCGGCGCAGGCCCCGGCCAGCATAGCCAAGGCGGGCAGCCATGGCCCGAGGGCCCCGGTCAATGGCTCTATGTCCATCAGTCGAAGCCGAGCGTCCCGGAGACTATATAGTGGGGACGATGCTTGATCTCGTTATAGATGCGCCCGATATATTCTCCGATGACCCCGAGCGTCATTAATATCATCCCGGCCGTGGTCAATATCGCGAGCATCGTGGAGGTCCATCCGACGATCGGCTTGTTGGTGAACAGCTTTTCATAGAGAATGTTCAGGCCCAATCCGAAGGAAACCAGGGCCAGAAACACTCCGAAGAGGGTGGCGATGCGCAGAGGAATGATGGAAAAGGAGAAAATGGCGTCCGCGGCCAATCCGAAAAGCTTCGGGAGCGTCTGGCCGGGGACCGAAGCCCAACGCTCCTGTCTCTCGTAAGGAACGCCAACCTGACGAAAGCCGACCCAAGAACGAAGGCCCGTCAGATACCGATGCCGCTCCGGAAGCTTGCGAAGCGCCTCGACCACTCGGCGATCCAACAACGAAAAACTGCCAGACTGCTTCGGAAGAGGAAAATCGCTGAATATCCCCAGCGTACGATAAAAGCCGCGAATCAAAAGCTGGCGGAAATAGGTCTCCTTGCGCTTGGTTCGGAAGCCGTAAACCACCTCGAACCCCTCGCGCCATTTCCTGACCAGCTCGGGTATGAGCTCCGGCGGATCCTGAAGATCGGCGTCCAGGAGAACGATCGCGTCCGCCTTCGCGTGATCCAGGCCCGCGGTACAGGCCGAGGCATGGCCGAAGTTTCGCGAAAGACTTATGACCTTCCACCGAAAATTCTTCTTGTGAATCTCGCGCAGAACGTCCAAGGAGCGGTCCTGGCTGCCATCATCGATGCATATGACCTCATAGGGAAGGCCGACGCCCTCGAGCGCGGGGTTCAGCCTGCGATAAAGCTCAGGCAGGCCGCGTTCCTCGTTGAACACCGGGACCACCACCGCCAAGGCCGGCTGACTCATCGTCCCTTGGATATTTCCTCTGTCTCGATGATGACGGCCCCGGAGCGCTCAAAATCCCCGGGCTGGCCCGTGCCCCACTGCCAGAGCCGAACGGCGCCCCACGCGATGGCCGCCAGCGCGGCCGCGCTGGCGGCTCCGGCCAACAGCCAATCCGGCTTCTTCCTGGTCTTTCTCTTCTGGGTCATGCCTTTGGCCTCACCCGCAGCGTCAGGCCTTCCGCGGAGAGCACCTCGATCTCGCTCCCCTCCTCTATGCGCCCCGCCGCGCTTCTGGCGGCCCAAAGCTCTCCCTGAAGCCTCACCTGGCCTTCCGGATCGAGCGCCGTAGCCGCTACGCCCTTGGCTCCCGCCAGACTCTCCATGCCTATCGTCGCCTTGCGCCTCAACGCCTGCCCGACCACGTATAAAAGAACGGCCGCGATCGAAACCATCAAACCGACCATGCTCAGGATCAGCGCCGGAGAGACCGCGACGCCTCCCGTTCCATTCTTGAACAGCATCATCGCGCCGAAGAGCACCGCGGCGGCGCCGCTGAGGGCCAACAAGCCGAAGCTGGTGATCTTGAGCTCCAAGAGGAATAGGACCAATCCCAGGCCCATGAGCAGGAGACCCGCGTAATTGACCGACAAGGTCTGGAACGAGTAAAAGGCCAGGATCAAGGAAACCACGCCGACTATGCCCGGAAGTATCAGTCCGGGGCTATAAAGCTCTATCAGCAGTCCGCTGACCCCGAGCGTCATCAATATCATCGCGACATTGGGATCCGAGACCGCGGCGAGGATTTTTTGCCTTTGCGTCATCTTCAACCGCTCGATCGCGGCGCCCTTGAGCCTCAGTGGCTTGGGGAAGTCGGGCAAGCGCTTGCCGTCGGCTGCTGAAAGCAGCTCTTCCAGGCTCTTAGCCTCCAAATCAACAACCCTCAGGCGTACCGCCTCCCCCGATGTCACCGAGGTGCTTTTCGAAACCACCAGGAAAGCCCACTGCTCGTTGCGGCCGCGACGGTGAGCGATGGCCTGAAGATAGGCGCTGGCGTCGTTGGTGATCTTGTCCTCGAGCACCGCGCTGGGCTTTTCCTTTCCCGGCCCGCCTCCCCCTCCCAACTCGACGGGATGGGCCGCGCCGATATTCGTTCCCGGAGCCATGGCGGCCACATGCGCGGCCATGGTGATGAACACTCCCGCGGATGTGGCGCGCGCGCCGGCCGGAGACACATAGACGAGCACCGGAACGCGCGAGGACATGATCGTCTTGACGATCTCGCGCATGGACAGGTCGAGGCCTCCCGGGGTGTCCAGTTCGATGATCAGGGCGTCGTACTCACCCTGCTCGGCCCTCGCCACCCCTCCTTGGAGGAATTCCGCGGCCGCGGGATTGATGACTCCCGAATAAGAGGACAAAAGCACCCTGGGGACAGGCGCCTTGGACGGCGCCGGCGCGGCTGAGGAAAGCGCGGCTGCGAAAAAAAGAGCGTATACAACGGGAACGGACCGCATTCGGGCCGATTATATCACATGGGACACTGTCCCCGGGTACAGCCTCAGCGCACCAGCCCCATCCGCGACGGAGGCCAGTAGATGATCCAGGCCTTGCCTTTGAGGTATTTGGACTCGACGGGGCCCCAATAGCGGGAGTCGCAGGAGTGATCCCGGTTGTCGCCCATCACGAAGTAGCCGCCTTCCGGAACGATGACGGGGCCGAAATAGTCCTTCTGTATGTCTTGGAGCTCCTTATCGAGCTGGTGGCTTTGCCAAAGGTCCTGATATTGCATGGCGCTTAGCCCCAGGGTCTTGACCGAGGGCGCCTGGCGGTCCATCGCCGTATATTGGGCATAAGGCTCGGGCGCGAGCTCCTTGCCGTTGATCAGCACTCGGCCGCCCACAACCTGCACCGTCTCCCCGGGAAGGCCCACTACGCGCTTGATGAAATCCTTCTTGTATTGCAGGTCTCCGCAATGCACCTCGCTGGGATCGTCCACGGGGAACTGGAAGACGACGATATCGCCTCGGTCAACCTTGCTCAACGGCAGCACTCTCTTGCCGGTCAATGGAACCCTGAAGCCGTATATGAACTTGTTGACGAAGAGATGGTCTCCGATCAATAAGGTTCTCTCCATCGATCCCGACGGGATCTTGAAGGCCTGAATGACGAAATACATAAGCACCGCCGCGAGCATCACCGCGGAAAACACCGTCTCGGACCACTCCGCGTCCTCGGCCAGATAATAGCCCTTCTTGCCCGGCCTCTTGGCCGTCCGGTAGCTCTTCCAAAATCCGGCAATGGCTGCAAAAGCGGCGACCACTAGGCTGGGATAGAGTTCGCTCGTGGTCAAGGAGCCCGCCACGATCGAGGAGCGCGTCCGCGTCTGTATGGACATCATCAGGACCAAGGTCAGGGAGAAGCCGGCCATCGCCCTGAAAAAGGCGTGCCAAAAAGCGGCCTTGAGCGGGGTGTCGAGCGTCTTGTCGCGCTCGAAACGCCGGCTGACCCAAGCGTAGCCGCCCATGCCCAGGCCGATGAAAAAAAGTCGCTCTTCCATTTATTTCTTGTCCTCGTCAAGCTTGAGCACCGCCAGGAAGGCGTCTTGTGGAATCTCCACGGAGCCGAGCAATTTGGCCTTCTTCTTGCCCTCTTTCTGCTTCAATAGCAACTTTCGTTTCCTGGTTATATCGCCGCCATAACACTTGGCGAGAACGTCTTTGCGCCTGGCCGCCAAGGTCTCGCGCGCGATGATCTTCCCCTCGACCTTGGCCTGTATCGCCACCTCGAAATTCTGGCGGTCGATGAGCTCCTTGAGCTTTTCACAAAGCGCCCGGCCGACCGAGTAGGCTTTCGATTTATGCACAATCTGGCTCAGGGCGTCAACAGGCTCGCCATGGATGAGGATCTCGACTTTGACCATGTCCGACAGGCGATTCTCGCAAGCCGCGTAGTCAAGCGAGGCATATCCCTTGGATACCGATTTGAGCCTGTCGTAAAAATTGATAACCATCTCAGCCAGGGGCAGATAGTACTTGATGATCATCCTTTGGGTGGTAAGATATTCGATCGAGACGTATTCCCCCCTGCGCTCCTTGAGCAGGGTGAGCACCCCATCCTGGTATTCGACCGGGAGCACGATGGTCACCAGCACGAACGGCTCTTCGAGCGCCTTGATCTCCCCGTGGGGAGGGAATTTCGCGGGGTTGTCCAGCGTAGACCAGAGCCCGTCATAGGTCTGGACCCGGTATTCCACGTTGGGGCTTGTCGCGATCAGGCTAAGGTTGAATTCCCGCTCGAGCCGTTCCTTGACTATATCCATGTGCAGCAAGCCCAAAAAACCCAGCCTGAACCCGAAACCCAAGGCATGGGAGTTCTCCGGTTGATAGTCGAAGGAGCTGTCCTCCAAATGCAACTTCTCGAGAGCCGCGGCCAGATTTTCGTAGTCCGCGGCGTTGATGGGAAAGATCCCGGCGAAGACCACCGGTTTCGCCTCTTTATAGCCCGGAAGCGGCGCCGAAAGCGGCCGCGCCGACTCCATCACGGTGTCTCCCACGCGGACTTGGTGTATATCCTTGATGCCGCAGATCGCGTAGCCGACCTCCCCGGCCGACAGAGACTGCGCCCGGGTCTGCCGCGGGGTGAGAAAGCCGACCTCCTCGACGGTGACCTCATGCTTGCTTGAAAAGAATTGTACTTTCATGCCGGGTCTGATCACGCCATCGACCACGCGGACGAGCAGTATGACGCCCCTATAGGTGCTGAACGTGGAATCAAAGATCAGCGCGGACAATGGGCGGGCCGGATCGCCTTGGGGAGCGGGGATTCCCCGCAGTATCGCTTTGAGAACCTCGTCGGTGCCCAGGCCCTGTTTGGCGCTGACCAGGACGGGGTCCTCGAGGATCTTGAGCGTCTCGAAAATCTGCTCGGTCACGCCGTCGACGTCGGCGGCCGGAAGGTCGATCTTGTTGATCACGGGCACGATCTTCAAGCCGATCTGTTGAGCCAAGGTGGCGTTGGCCAGGGTCTGGGCCTCGACTCCCTGGGTGGCGTCGACGACCAACAAGGCGCCTTCGCAGGCCGCCAATGCCCTCGAGACCTCGTACGAGAAATCCACATGGCCAGGGGTATCGATCAAGTTCAGCACGTGCTCATCGCCATCTTGCGCGTGCCGCATGCGCACGGCTTTTGCTTTGATGGTGATCCCCCTCTCTCTTTCCAGCTCCATCGAGTCCATCACCTGCTCCTGCATCTGTCTTGCCGAGATCGTGCCGGTCGCCTCGAGAAGCCGGTCGGCCAAGGTGGATTTGCCATGGTCGATATGGGCGATAATGGAGAAATTGCGGATGCGCGCCGGAACCATTTTCGGCCTACAGTCCCTGGTCCGCCAACAGCTTGCGGATCTGATCCGAATCGGAGCAGTCTAGAGCCTTGGGGATCAGCTTGGCCAGCGGGCCCTGGCGCAGCCCGCGCACGACCTGTTTGATGCGTAGATACATGCGCGGAGACACCGAAAGGCTGTCGACCCCGATGCCGATGAGGAGCGGAACGGCGTGGGGATCGGAGCACATTTCCCCGCAGACTCCAACGGGCTTGCCTTTCTTGTGGGCGACCTGCACCACGTGATTGATCATCTGGATGACGGCCGGATGAAACGGGTCATAGAGATGCGTGACGTGCTCATTGATGCGGTCGACGGCCAGGGTGTATTGGATGAGATCGTTGGTTCCTATGGATACGAAATCGATGAGAGAAAGAAAGGCCTCGAGCATCATGGCGGCGGACGGTATCTCGACCATGATGCCCAGCTCTATCTTCTTGGGCGTCTCCATGCCTTCGGATTGGAGCTCGACCTGGGCTTGCGCCAACAGCCGGCGTACCGCCTGGATCTCCCCGATCGAAGACACCATCGGTATCAGAATCTTGGCGTGCCCCTTGAGCGCCGCCCTGAGTATCGCGCGCAATTGGGTCTTGAACAGATCCGGGTGCCGCAGGAAGAGGCGAACTCCGCGCAGCCCCATGAACGGGTTGGTCTCGCTCTTGGGCCCATCGATGCCCAGCTGGCTCAACCTGTCTCCGCCTATATCAGCCGTCCTGATGGTGACTGGCTTGGGGTCCAACGCCTTGGCCACCGAGGAGTACGCCTTGGTCTGCTCCTCTTCGTAAGGAGGATTGGCTCGATTGAGGAACAGATATTCGGTCCGGAATAACCCGATCCCGTCGGTCTGGAGCGCCACCACGGTCTTGAGCTCTTCCGGCGAATCCAGATTGGCCTCGAGCTTGAATACCTTGCCGTCGAGGGTGGCCGTCGGCAGTCCCCGGAGCGACTCCAAGGCCCTTTCATCTTGTATCGATTTCTGCTGGGCCCTTTGATACTTGGCGATGGTCTCCGGTCCCGGATTGATGATAAGCATGCCTTGATCCCCATCCAGGATCACCGGGTCGCCGCCCTTAAGCCGGCGGCTGGCGTCGGAAAGCCCGACCACGGCCGGTATGCCCATGCTTTGCGCCAAGATCGCGGTATGGCTTGTCTTACCGCCCAAATCGGTGGCGAAACCAAGGATCTTGGTCTCGTGGAGGTTCAGGGTGTCCGAAGGCAGGAGGTTGCGCGCGATCAGAACGCAGGCATGATCTATCTCGGAAAGCGTCTTCTTGTTCTGTTTGAGCAGGTGGGAAAGCAGCCTCTTGCCGACGTCGAAGAGATCATGCCGCCTTTCCCTGAAGAATTCGTCCTCCATCTTCTCGAACTGTTGATTCACCGCCTCAAGAGCCTCGGAAAGCGCGAACTCGGCGTTGACGCTCTCGCGCAGTATTCGCTGAGGGACTTCCTTGGTGATCAAGGTGTCGCGCAGGATGAGGCGATGGGCGTCGATGAGCTTGGCATGCTCCTTGCCGAGCAGCTTGAGCACCTTCGACTCGGCGGCGTCCAGGTCTCGGTAAGTGGCCTTCTGCGCGGTCTTGAAGCGCTTGACCTCGGCGCGCAGCAGCTCCTTGGGGAGCTCTATCCGATTGACCACGATCTCCTCGTCCTCCAGGACATAGGCCTTTCCGATCGAGATTCCCGGGCTAGCCGCGATTCCTTTAATAACAATCATTCTTCGTCGAATTTGCGATCGAACAGCCGCGAAAGCGCGTCGACCGCCTCCTTCTCATCGGGGCCTTCCGCCCTAATCATCACCCTGGAACCGCATTCGGCGGCCAGGAGCATGAGCCCCATCACGCTCTTGCCGTTGATCTCAAGCCCATCCTTGGCCACGGAAATGGAGCTCTTGAACCGATTGGCTTCATGCACGAAAAGCGCCGCCGGCCGCGCGTGGAGGCCAAGTTTATTATTGATCACCAGCTCCTTTTGCACCATCAGCCCGTCACCGCCGCGATAAGCGTCGCTACGGTCACCGTGGCTGCATAGAGGGATTTCCATCCTGCTTTCGGCCAAAACGCCAGCGTAAGCCCATAGGCCGCCAGCGCACCGAAACCGAGCCCCGGGTCGACCTCCCCGCGGAATAGATACATGGCGCAGACCGTTAGAACGATGGAGAGCGCCAGTCCTGCCCGCCTGGTCCACAGGATCCATCCCTGCCAAGGGATTTTCCTCATCTCTATCGCGATTCGATCCTTCCAGCGATATCCTTGCTCTATCGCCCTCCAGCGGATCCACAACGACGGCGCGTTATGAAGGAAAAGATAGGTGGCGACCATCGCCGCGGGAAAGACCATGAACCCCATCGACCAGAGCCCTAGGCCGACGCCGGCCGCCGCGGCCGCGGCGAAAGGCCGGATCGTCCCCCAAAAGAGGGCGTCCCCTATGCCGGCCAAGGTGCCGGCAAGCGTGGCCTTAAGCGCCTTGATCCTGGCGGCGCCGGCGGCGCGCGCCGAGATCGGCCTTCGCGCCAGATCCTCTTCCAAGGCGCATACCACTCCCGCGACGTAGGAAGCCATATACGGCTGTGTATTGAAAAATTCCCCCGCATGCCGAGCCATGGACTCGGCCCTCTGGTTTCTGTCCTTCCAGCAGCGCCTGAGCCAGGGCTCGAGCGCGTAAGCCAATCCTAAACCCTGCATGCGCTCGAAGCTCCAGCACGACTGGAGCAAGAGCAGTCGCCGGAAAAGGATTTTTTTATGCCTATAATCCATAGACGCTTTTGAAGGACGTCAACAAGGAAGCCAACGCCAGCGGCAGGCTGAGCCTTAGCCCTTGCTCAAGGCCGCGGCGCAGCGCTTCGGGAATCATGGCATCGATGTAGTGATAGATGACCATGCTCAAGAACGCGGTCAAGCACAGCAAGGCCAGACTGGCCGCCGCGTATTTAAGGAGCTCGCGCAGGGAAAGAGGCCCTAGTCCGCAATCCGCCCCGCGCTCGAGCCGCCTTTCGACGATGCTGCCCAGTCGCCCGCGACCGGCCCGCAATTGGATTTCCACCTTCTGATGAAGCCATCCAAACGCGGCTCCCAGAGGAAAACAGAGCTCGAAGCTTATGCCGCTGGCGACCAACAGGCCGGCCGCGGCCGTAGCTATGCCGGCATTGAAGGGCACGTGGCCGCCGACCGGCAGGTCGCTCAAGCTCAAAAGCTCGAATATGGCGCCGAAAACCGCCAAGGGAATAGGATGGCCCAATATCATGCCAAGCGCCGGACCCATGACGATAGGGCGTCCCAGCATGAACTGGCCGCAGCCCACGGTGTCGAGGCTCAATAAAGAAGCCGCAAATATGCCCCACCATCCCAGCCAGCCCAGCGACGACAGGCCTGAAAGCGCCAGGTTCACGGGATCGCTCATCAACCGATCATCTGGAGTATATCCAGCTCCTTCTCGGCGGGAAGCGCCCTGCCCTCCAAGCGCACTCCGCGCTCGCTGATCTTTCGCAGAGCGTCCATGTCCTGCTCCCCTAGAAAAATGGCCCGACCCAGCTGCACCCTTCCAGCCGTGTAGTGAAGGCCTCCCACATTGACGCGGCTGAACCGGGCCCCGTGCTCGAGCAAGGAAAGGACCTCCTTGGGTCCGGGAGCCAAGACTAGGAGCCTCCTGGGATCGCTCGGGCTCCAAGCGGCATGCCGGGCCGCCCGTCCCACCGGGAGGATTTCTAGCTCCACGGATTCGGGAAGGGCCATGCGCATCAATGCCTGCTGCGTCTCGTCCGCGGCCGCCTCATCGGAAACGATCATTACGGCATTGGCCCTCAAGAAGGGGATCCAGCCTTCGACCACCTGGCCATGCACCAGCCGGTCGTCGATCCTCACCAGGCAAAGCATGTCAGCGCCGCACCGCCTTCGACAGGAACATGTACCTGATGTCGCGGATGGACTTCTGTCCAGCCTCCATGATCTTCTCGACGAGCCGGTCGAGAGGCAGAGCCTGCCGATGGCTGAAGGCCGCCACGAGCATATACAGATTGACTCCGCTGACCATCTCGACGCGCGGCAGGTCCTTAATGAGGGGAAAGGCGATGTTGCCTGGGGTGCCTCCGGGCATGTCGGTCAGAACGACCAGCCCATCCTCTTCGCTAAGCTCCGCGATCGCGCGCGCGATGCGCTCTTGCATCTCCGCGACCGTGGCGCGAGAGGACACGGGCACCACCCGGACTCCCCGTTCCTGATGGCCGACTATCTGCTCGGCCGCCTCGACCAAATAGGCGCCGAACTCCCCGTGCGTCACTATGACGAAGTTGATCAATGGTCTATATCCCTGTGGAATTCAAGAATGGGGTGCCCGCTGCCCCGCAGGCGACTGGCCAGATACTTGGCGATGAAGACGCTCCTGTGCTGTCCGCCGGTGCAGCCGATGGCGACGGTCAGATAAGACTTCCCCTCTCGCACATAATACGGAAGCAGTCCCGAGATGAGCTTGAGATATTCCTCCAGGAATCGCTTGGCCGCGGGTTGACCCATCAAATAACGCGCGACGCTGGCATGCAAGCCCGTGAGCCTGCGCAGAGACGGCACATAATTGGGATTGGGCAAGAAGCGCACGTCCATCACTATATCGGCGTCCATGGGGATGCCATACTTATAGCCGAAGGAAACCACCGAAAGCGTCATTTCGCGTGTGCGGGTGAGCTCCAAGGTCTGGGATATCGATTCCTTGAGCTCTCCCAGCGTCATGGAACTGGTATCTATCACCTTGTCGGCTATCTCCCTGATCGGCAGAAGGCGCTTCCGTTCCTCTCTTATGGCTTCGGCGATCTTTATGCCCAAGGGATGCCGGTGGCGCGTCTCGGAGAACCTCCTGATCACCACATCGTCGGAGGCCTCCAGGAAAATGATCCTGTGCCCCACGCCTCGATCCCGAAGTCGGCCCACGATCTCGGGGAGTATCGACAATATCTTTCCCTCGCGAATGTCCATGCCCAGCGCCACTCTTTTCATGTGGGGCGACTTGACCAACAGATCCGCGAAGCTCTCAAGCAGCGGCACGGGCAGATTGTCGACGCAGAAAAACCCGAAGTCCTCGAACGCCTTAAGCGCCTGGCTCTTGCCGGCGCCCGATATTCCCGTGATGATGAAGACTTTTCGATCCCGTCGGCTCATAGCGGGCCCGCCGGCTCCAAACAGCCGGTCATGGCTTAGTCTTCATCCGGTTGATCAGCTTCTGGTTGAAAGTCTCCGCCGAGAAGTACCCTTGGGTGCGCAATCTTTGATTGAGGGCCGCCACCTCGATGAGGACGGCCAGGTTGCGGCCCGGGCTTACCGGGATGCGGATGAGAGGGATTTCCACGTCCAGGATAGAAGTATACTTCGTCTCCAGCCCCACTCTCTCGTATTGGGTCTGCCCGGCCCAGGGCTCGAGCCGTATAGCCAGCTCGATGCGAGTCCTGTCGAGTATCGAGCCGATGCCGAAGAGCAGCTTGACGTCTATGATGCCCAGCCCGCGCACCTCCATGTAATGCTTGAGCGGCTCCGGACAGCTGCCCCTCAAGACGCCGCCCCTCCGATGCTGGATATGGACGGCGTCATCGGCGATAAGGATATGACCTCTCTTGAGCAGCTCCAGGGCGCACTCAGACTTGCCTATGCCGGCCTCTCCCTGAATGAGCACCCCGAGCCCATAGATGTCCACGAGCACGCCATGGACCACGGTCGTGGGCGCCAGCTTCCCCTCCAGGACCTCGCTCAGCTCACCGGAGAATGTCGCCGTTTCCAGCTTGGAGCGCAGCAGGGGGACGCCGTGTTTGCGGCAAGCGCTCAACAATTGCGCCGGGGTCTTGAGGTTGTGGGTCATGATCAAGCAGGGCAGATCCTTGAAAGAAAGCATCGCGGCCAGGGCCTCGTTGAGCTTCTTCGGCGAGGCCTTCATGCAATAGGCTTGCTCGCCGATCCCGATGATCTGGACTCGCTCCGCCCTGAAATGATCCAAAAATCCGCTGAGCGCCAAGCCCGGCCGATTAAGCTCGGAGACCGCGATGGGCCTTTGCAGGGATTTTTCCCCGGTGATAAGTTCGAGCCGGAGCCTCTCGCCTTGCTCCTTGAGCAGGCTGCCTACCGTCAGATTCACAAAATGCTAGGCTCGTCCGGTCTTGCGGACGGGTTGAAGGATCTTGTAGCTGTCATCGCTGGCGCGGTAGATGACATTGATCTGGCGCGAATCCCGATCCTGAAAAAGGCGGAATGCCTGCCCCAGTTTTTCCATCTCGGCCGCGGCCTGATCGGGGGTCATCGGCGATACGGGTTGCTTGACGACCTGCGCCCTGATCGGAGCCGGGGCGACGAGAACTCCATCGCTCGCTGCCTCGGCCGCCCTCGCCTGGTTATGTTTCTTGCGATTCTTGAGCCGTTCCTTGAACTTCTTAAGTTGGGCGTCGATCTTATCCGAGGCCAGGTCGACGGCCGAATAGAGGTCCACCGCCGTGGCCAAGGCTCTAAAGGTATGTTGGGGCGCATGGAGAACTATCTCGGCATTGTGTGAACGTTTCTCGATAAAAAGAATCACTTGCGCCCAAATGATATGATCGAAATATCTCTGCGCCTTTTCGACCTTTTCCCTTACATAAGTAGAGATGGCCGGCGTGATCTTTAGGTGCTTGGCGTTAAGGTGTATTTCCATGGCAAAATAACCTGGTTTTTGGCCCGGCTTCAAGCTTCATTGAAGCACTTTGCCGGAGCCCTGTCAATTTGGGTTCCTGGCCCATTTTTCAGACGGATTCCTGGTTTGACTCCTTCACTAAAATTAGATAAGATTGGGACCGTTCTGGCTTGGAAAAAACAGCCGCGGCGGGCTTGTAACAACTTTGTAACACAGGATTCGATCCATGAACAGGCGCCCGCCCATTTTCCAAGAAAAATACTTTAATTTTAAAAGGATTTTTTGATATAGCCGGTTATACACACCTGTGGAAAAGATGTGAACAACCCTAATCCCAAGGAGCTTTGGAGCCAGGCCGTCACCCTGCTGCGCCAGGAGATCGGCGACGAGCCCGCGGATCTATGGCTTAAGCCCGTAGAAGTTCTCCGCTTCGAGAACCAGGTGCTTCAATTGAAGGTTCCCAACAAGTTCTTTTCCAGCTGGATCCGAGAACATTATCAGAAACGCTTGTCAACCATTTTCAAGGATCTTTCCGGCCATGATATCAACCTCGACTACGAGGTTTCCAAGGATCTGCGCACCGTCCTGGCTCCGGCCGACCCCATCGCCGAGCCGGGGTCTCAGTCCGATTTTCCCTTGAGCGAGCTCAACCCGCGCTATACCTTCAACTCTTTCGTCGTTGGAGATTCCAACCGGTTTGCCCATGCAACGGCGGAGGCGGTTTCTAAGAGCCCCGGAACCCAGTATAACCCCTACTTCATCTATGGCGACGTTGGCCTCGGAAAGACTCATCTGCTTCACGGCATAGGCAACTCCATGCGCAAGGAACATCCTCGCGCCAGGGTTCTATACACCACCGCGGAACATTTCGTCAACGAGTTCATCAATTCCATTCATCAGAACAAGACCGAGGAGTTCCGGGCAAAATATCGCAATTTGGATTGCCTGTTGATAGACGACATACAATTTCTTATCGCGCGCGATCGAAGCGAGCAGGAGTTTTTCCACACCTTCAACTCTCTTTTCAACGCCCACAAGCAGGTCGTCATCTCGTCGGATCGCTCGCCCAAGGACATGTCCCCGACCGAGCAGCGGCTGATCTCCCGTTTTGAGTGGGGGGTCGTGGCGGATATCAAGCCGCCCGATCTTGAAACCCGCATCGCCATCTTGAGAAAGAAGGCCGAGACCGAGGGGTTTTATGTTCCCGACGACGTCATCGTCTTTGTGGCGTCGTCGGTCAAAACCAACATACGCGCGCTCGAGGGCTCCTTGATACGCCTGAAGGCTTTTTCCTCGATGACCGGCAGCCCCCTGACGGTCGACGATGCCCGCGAAATTCTAAAGGATTCCATTACCAGCGAGTCTTCCCCGGTTCGCCTTGAAACCATTCAACAAGTGGTCGCCTATAAGTATTCGGTTGACGTCAAGGATCTTAAGGGTCAGACTCGCACCGCTTCCGTGGCCATGCCCCGGCAGTTGGCCATGTATCTGGCCTGCGTGATGACCGATCTGTCGCTCAAGGAGATCGGCAGGGCGTTTGGTGGGCGGGACCACACCACCGTCCTCCACGCTCGCGAGAAAGTGAAGAGGCGGGTCGAGAGCGATCCGTTTTTCGTGGAGCTGGTTAACAAGCTCCAGGCCGATATACAATCTGTGGATAAGCAGTGAATGTTTGTGGAGATGTTGCGGATTATTGACGTTGGTGTGAATCTTGTGGATAAACGGATGGGGTTATCCACGGGGTCTGTTGACTATTTTTGACGTTATTTTGACGGTGAATTGAAGATTTTTTGGACTTATTCACCTTATCCTCATGATGAGTGAGATGAAGATGAGTTTAATGAAATGAAAATACACTGCAATAAGGAAAACTTGGCTCAAGGGGTGCAGACCATACAATCTGCCCTTTCCGCGAGAACCACGCTCCCCATCCTCCTGAATTTTCTCCTCGAAACGGAGAACTCAAGGGTCAAGGTGGTGTCCACTGATCTTGAGATGGGCGTCAAGCATTATATAGGAGCCGAGGTTGAGAACGCCGGGAGCATCACCATACCGGCGAGGAAGTTCTCCGACATCCTGCACAGCCTGCCCGATAACGAAGATATCGAGCTTTCCGTTGACGGCGGGGGCCGCATCCAGGTTAAATGCGGCCGGTCACGCTTTGGTATAGTCGGGGCCCCAAAGTCCGAGTATCCAATATTGCCTGAATTTAATAAACAGAACGCCTTTGAGATACCCGTAGGGTTGATCGGGGAGATGGTCAAGAAGACCATCTTCGCGGCTTCATCCGATGAGACCAGGCATGTCTTGAACGGGGTCTTTTGGTCGGCCAAGAAGGGCGTGCTGGAGATGGTCTCGACGGATGGCCGCAGGCTGGCCCTGGCCATCAAGAAAGCGGCCCCCAAGGAAAAAGATTTTCAGGTGATCGTTCCCACCAAGATACTTTCCGAGCTCTTGAAACTTCTCAACTTCCACGAGTTGAAAGCGGACTCCACGGAAAAGATGCTCATCGGGGTCACCGAGAATCAGATTGCCTTCCAGCTCAGGGATACGACGCTTCTTTCCCGTTTAGTCGGCGGAAGCTTCCCAAGATATGAGCAGGTGATCCCTCAAAAGACCGACTTTTCCGTCACGCTGGACACTAAGGAATTTTTGGCCGTGACCAAGCGGGCTTCTTTGTGCGCGGTCGATCGCGGGGGATCGGTGAAGTACTCGTTAAGAAAAGGGGCGCTCCAGGTGACCGCCTCCAGCCAAAACCTGGATTTCAATGATGAGATGTCCGTGGAATACGCTGGCGACGAGTTTCATGTGGCATTCAACCCAGCATTCATTATTGATGCCCTGAAGCATGTGGATACAGCCAAGGTGAAGATGAGCATGACCACAGCCGTCAATCCCGCCTTGCTGGAGCCGGTGGGTGATCCCGATTGCCGGTTTGTCGTGATGCCGATGCGCGCCTGATGTTCAAGAAGTGGACCACGGGGGAGGCCCTGGTCCGCTCGTTTAAGTTCCGAGCGGGCATTCAGTCGGACAAGATTTCTATCTTGAACGCCGTTTGGGACAAGGAGATGGGCGCGTTCGCCAGGCATTGGGCTCTGACGGGCGTTAAGAGAGGGGTGCTTTACGTTAAACCCAGCTCTTCGGCCGCAGCCCAAGAGCTCCAACTGCGTTCCGGCGAAGTGCTCCGTGGTTTGAATAAATATTTTAACAAAGCGTGGATCAAGGCGATCAAGGCCTCGCTCAAGTGATCAAGTCGAAGAAGGGTAAGTCTAAAGGCGCAACAAAGAAGCGGAGGAATATGTCCGAAACGACAACCAGGGAAGAAGAGCTATCAAAAAGGCCTTCCGAAGACAATTACGACGCCTCAAAAATCCAGGTTCTTGAGGGCCTGGAGGCGGTGCGGAAGAGGCCGGCCATGTATATCGGCAGCACCGGCCCCAGCGGACTGCACCACCTTGTTTATGAGGCGGTCGACAACTCGGTCGACGAAATATTGGCGGGCCGCTGCTCCTCCGTGGACGCGATACTCCATCACGGCAATTCGGTCACCGTTCTCGACAATGGCTCTGGAATCCCGGTGGACCCGATGAGGGACCCCAAGCTGCCGTCCAATATCAGGGGCAAGAGCGCTCTCGAGGTCGTTATGACCGTCCTACACGCGGGCGGAAAATTCGACAAGAGGGCCTACAAGGTTTCAGGAGGCCTGCACGGGGTCGGCATTTCCGTCGTCAACGCCCTTTCCGAGTGGCTCGAGGTGGAGGTCTATCGCGAGGGCAGGGTCTGGAAGCAGATTTATGAGCGCGGCAAGCCCAAGGGCGCCGTCGCGGCCGTCGGCAAGACCGACCAACACGGCACCAAGGTGACGTTCAAGCCGGATGCTGATATTTTCAACGGGCATCAGTTTTCCTATGACGTGCTTTCCAATCGGCTCAGGGAGCTCGCCTTTCTCAACGCCGGAGCCAAGATCACGATCATCGATGAGCGCGAGGACAAGAAGCACACCTTCCATTACGAGGGCGGAATCACCCAATTCGTCAAATTCCTGAATGCCAACAAGAAGGTCTTGTTCCAGGACCCGATCAGCTTCACCAAGACCAAGGAGGATGTCGTCGTTGATATCGCCATACAGTACAACGAGGACTATTCTGAGAACGTCTACAGCTTCGTCAATAATATCAACACCCCCGAGGGAGGCACGCATCTGGCGGGGTTTCGCTCGGCGTTGACCCGCGTGGTCAACGACTACATCACCAAAAATGATCTCCTCAAGGGTAAGCACTTCAATGTGACGGGCGACGACGCCAGGGAAGGCTTGACCGTGGTCCTGTCGGTCAAGATACCCAACCCGCAGTTCGAGGGACAAACCAAGTCCAAGCTCGGAAACGCCGAGGTGGAAGGCATAGTCAAATCCATCGTGGGAGAGGCCCTGGTCACGTTCTTCGAGGAGAATCCCGCGACCGCCAAGATCCTATGCCAGAAATCGATCGCCGCGGCGGAGGCCCGGGAGGCCGCGCGCAAGGCCAAGGAGTTGACGCGCCGCAAGGGGGTGCTAGACGGCTCATCCCTTCCCGGGAAACTCGCGGATTGCCAGGAAAGGGACCCCGAGAGAGCCGAGCTCTTCATCGTCGAGGGAGACAGCGCCGGCGGCTCCGCCAAGGCTGGCCGCGACCGGCGCTTCCAGGCCATCCTTCCCATCAAGGGAAAGATACTCAACGTGGAGAAGGCGCGCTTGGTCAAGGTTCTTTCCAACGAGGAGGTCCGAACTCTGATCGCCGCCATCGGCACGGGCGTGGGCAATGAGGGCGAAGAGGGGCTCAAGCTCGACAAGCTGCGTTATCATAAATTGATCATCATGGCCGACGCCGACGTCGACGGCCAACATATCAGGACCCTGTTGTTGACGTTTTTCTACAGACAAATGAAGCCGCTCATCGACAAGGGCCACGTCTACATAGCGCAGCCGCCGCTTTACAAGGTCAAGAAAACCAGGACCGAGATGTATGTGGAGACGGATGAGAAGATGGAACAGTGGCTGCTTAATGAGGGCCTGAGATCGGTCGAGATCACGGCGATCAATCCCGCCAACGGCAAGACCAAGAAGCTGCAGCTCGACGAGCTGCGCGATCTGGTCAAGGTCCTGGCCGAGCTGGAGGCCACCCTCAAGCATTTGGAGCGCAAGGCCCTGCATTTCGAGGACTTCTTGAGATACAACGACGACGGCAAGCTTCCTCTTTATCGGGTGGAGCTGGGCGCGGGAGAATATCTGTTCTTCTTCAGCGACAAGGAGTGGAAGGAGTATCGCGATAATTATGTCGCCGAACAGAGGCAGAAGCTCGCGGCCGAGAGAAAGGCCAAGCCGGGAGCCGAGGCCGAGTCCGAGGTCCCGACCGATGTCGACGAGGAGGCGCTCGAGCCCGACATGCAGGAGCTTTGGGAGATGGGCAAGCTCAAGGCCCTGGCCAAAAAGCTCAAGGAGGACATGGGCCTCGACATACATTGGTACGACGTCGTCCGCGACGAGAAGACCAAGCCGCTGTTCCGCGCCAAGACCGAGCGCAGCGAAAGCGAGGGTTATAGCCTGCGGGAGCTCATCGAGGCGGTGCGCGACGCTGGGCGCTCGGGAGCCAGCATCCAGAGGTATAAAGGTCTCGGAGAGATGAACCCCGAGCAGCTTTGGGAGAC
>JACQPG010000105.1 GCA_016207665.1 Elusimicrobiota bacterium
ATGCCGCTCATGTCCGTCTCGATGGGGAAGGAAACGGTCTTCTCGATCTGCTCGGGGTCCAGGGCCCCGGTCTTGGTATTGACCATGACCTGCACGGGGGTGATGTCCGGCACCGCGTCCACCGGGGTGACGGAAACGGCGTAGAGCCCGATCGCCGCGCCCACGGCGAAGAAGAGGACGACCGTGAGCCTATTCTTGAAAGTCCACTCCAAAATGCGTGTCATCATGCCCTCCTAGTAGGACCCGAGCAGCGTCACGGCGTCCCGCTCTTGAGTTGACGTGAATATCTCGGCGAGCTTGGCCGTCAGTTCCACCTGGGCGTCGAGCACGCGGCCATACGTCTCGGCGGCCGAGCTGTCCAGCTCCAAGAAAGTCAACAAGTCCAGTTGGCCCTTGCGAAAGCCTTCCTCCGCCTCTTTGAGCTGGGCCTCCAGGTCGGGAAGAATCGTCTGCGGGTATTTCAACGCCACCTGACGGGCGGCCTCGTACTCAACGAGCGCGCGGGGAAACTCGGCCTTGAGCTTCTGCTCCTCGAAAGCCAGAAGCCGCTCCTCGGCGAGCCTTCTCTGCTCCGCGCTCTTGATCCCGGAGCGGTTGCGGTTCCAGGAGGGAAGGGCCAAGCTCAGGCCCAGGCCGTAGTTCTTCTCGGTATCTCCGGCCTTGGCTTGATCATAGGAGGTCACCAGTGCCGGGTCGGGCAGCCCGTCCCTTCGCGCCAGCGTCTTCTCGAGTTCCGCGCTCTTTACGGTGAGCCTTTGGACGCGCAAGTCGGGATTGTTATCCAGTGCCCTGGCCGCCCACTCCTTTTCATCGAGGCTTTTCGCGCCGGAGAGCCACGGGACCTCGACCTCGGGATACTTGCCGGGAGCCAAAGGGATATAGACCTTGAGTTTCTCGAAGGAGGACTTGAATCCCGCCTGGCTTTGGATCGCCTCGGAGACCAGCAGCTTGAGCCGGTTCTGCACGATGCGGCTTTCGGCTTTGCGCTGCGGGGTCGCGAACGGACGCCCCGCGAGGAACTCTCGGATGAGATCGAACCGCTTCTGGCGCGACTCGACAAAGGCGGCTTTCCGGCGGCTGGCGGCGTACTCGTAGGCGAGCTGGACCACGTTGAGGGTGACGAGGACCTCCGAGGCGCTTCTCCGTACGCTCCAGGATTCGGACTCGAGGTCCAGCAGTTCGCCGCGCAGGCCCGGCTTGCCGGTCAAGGGCAGCGGCTGCGCTAGGGCCAGTTCATAGCGCGACCCGCTCAAGTCGGCCTCGCGCTTGCGGCCGGTCAAGAAATCCACGCTCATGCCTGGCCAGACGCGGGCTTGCCTTGCCGCAAGACGCGTCTCCTCGATGCGGGCGTCCTGGGAGCCGAGCAGTTGCGTGTTCTGGACCGCGAGGCCGACGAGTTGGGCCAGCGTGTATCTTTCGCTCTCAGGCTGAGGAACCTGCTGAGCGAATGCCTGATGCGCTGACACCAAGGAACAGATGGAGACTGCGAGTCCCCAAAGCCACCGACTAATGGAACCGGACATAAATGTTCTCCTTCTAAAATTCTCCGACGAAATCGCTGCTAGACCTGGGTGAATGACGCGCCTTGGGTTGTAGGCAAGCCGTCGAGGCAAACGACTCGACGAGAGGCTCGACTGCCTAAATCAACGACAGCAGCCAGCGAGGCGCGTTAGGCGAGGGAACGAGGCGGGTGGAAGATGGACTGGGGCAGCGTGAGGGCGTAGACGGGCGTCTCGTAGGAAATGCTTTCCGCAGGTTGAAGAACTACGATTGCTGGAGCGGAGCCCTGGGAAGAAATATGGGGCCCGCAGGAGCAGGCATGGCAGGTGGTCGCGGCCGCGGCGGGAGAATCATGACAGCCGACCGCGTCGGCAATGTTGTCGTAAAACACCAGTCCCAGGACGAGGGCGCACAAGAACCGCAGGAGCCTCCGTTTCACAGAGAGAAGCTTAACAGAACGCTGCCTTTTTGTCAAATTTCCGTCGTGGCGCGGCGGGCAAGCCCGGAGTCATTGCCACTCACATACTTTCTTAATGGGTCCGTCTCGGCTTTGTCCAGGAGACTGACCCATCCCGGCATGCGGAGTCGTCGGATCGAGTCCTTCTTCGTGTAGGGCTTGACGTCCAGCACGGGGGTGCCGTCCCAGGCGTCCAAACCTTCTACAAAAAGGATGGAACCGCGGCGTTTGAAGAGCCGCACCACCGTAACGCCGATTGGGTTGGCGCGATGCGGCGTCCGCGTGGCCAAATAGCCGATCTTTGGAATCTGCTTGACGCCTTTCGGGTGAATCTTAAGGCTCGGCCTGTGCGCTTCGTGGAGCCAGAAGAGGACGATCAGATGAGAGAAGCCTTCGATTCCATCGAGCGCCTTGGTCCAGCGCTTGTGGAGTCGAACCGTTCCACCCTGGATACGACCGATTGGACGAACCGTAATGCCCATGCCTTTATAGCGAGACGGAAATGCCTCTTGCCTTGGCTCCCAGGTTGAGGGCAAGCCGTAAAGCTTGGCGCTTGGGGCCGAAAGGAGCCAGCCACCACTTCTCAAACAAAACCTTGCCGGCATGCCAGTAACGAGAGGGCTCGTAAAGCCTCACGTCGGGGCCGCCTTCCGCGTAGAAGTCGCCGTCCCCGAAGGCCGCCGACCCGCCGCCGAGCTCGATGGCGCACCAGCCCTTGCCGTCGAATTTCGCGTCGGGCGCGCGGCCGTCGAGGCGGGCCAGGATGTTGGCCGCCACGACTCCGGCTTGGCTGTGGGCGAATATCCCGGCCTTAGGGAGGGCCTTGCCGCCCGCGATCTGGACCGCCGCCACATCGCCTATCGCGTAGATTCCCTCGTATTTCGTGGCGAGCGTCCCGCGGTCAACGGGAATCCAGCCGGCCTCGTTGGTCAGCCCCGATTCCCGAGCCACTTTTGGAGCCTGGTGCGCAGGCACTCCGATGATGAGATCGCAGGTTTCGCTTTTTCCGTTCTCGAAGACCAGCCTGTTTCCGTCCGGCTCGATCCGCGTCACCTTATGATTTGGGTTGAATCGGATGGCCTTGGATTCCAGCATGGCCTTGAGGGCTTCCCCGACCTTCTGGCCGGCCGTGGGCATGGGGAAGGGCTCGGGGGTGAAGACGCACACTTCCGCGGGCTTGCCCCTCCTGCTCAGGAAGTCCTGGATCAAAAAGGCCGCCTCATAGGGCGCGGCCGGGCACTTGAATGGAGAAGAGACGATCAGGACGGCGACCTTCCGGCCGGAGAAGCCCTCCAGGGATTTCTGAATCCGGGAGCTTCCCTCCATCGTGTAGAGATTGAGCGCCGCCTCCTGGAAGCCTGGAACCTTTTCCGGGGCCAGGTCGGCTCCCAGACTGATGACCAGGTGGTCGAAGCTCATCGGGCCGACGGAGGTCTCCACCGTCTTCTTGGCGGGATCGATCCTCAAGGTCTTCGCCTGGACGAGTTCCACGCCTTTCCGTAACAGGGCCTCCATGGGTCTTTGGATGTCGCGAGGAGCCCTCCGGCCCACGATCATCCACAAGAACGAAGGGGCGAAGGCGAACTCTCTTTGCTTGTCCACCAGGACGATGCGATGCCTGCCGTTGAGGTGGGTGGCCAGCGTATTGGCCGCCACTTGGCCGCCGACGCCGCCTCCCAGGATAAGGATAGTCTTGCGCTCCATTTCTGCCTCCTAGAAAGTCAGGACCTTATCGGCCCATATGGTCCAATCGGCCAGCTCGGCCAAGGTGCTTCGCTTGGCTCCCTCGGCAAGTTCGCCATCGGCCAGGCCCCGCGCGTCCATGCAGGTGCCGCAAACGCCCACTTCGCCTCTGCTGCGGGCAACGTTTCCGAGCATCACCTCGGCGTTGTAATACCCCTGTGGCACCTTTTGCCCCTTCTTGGCGCAGGAGGCCGCGTCCCCGACCAGGAACATCTTTACCTCCTGGCCTTCCCGCTTGGCCAGGGCTCCGGCGAGGCGGAGAGCGTTGTAGCTTCTTTCCGTCCCGTAGGGCGGATCATTCAAGATGAAGAGAGTCTTCATGTTCATTCCTCCATGGTCAGAATTCGTAACGCATGGCGAGGTAGAGATTGTCGTTTAAGTCCAACTGCCCGAGGAAGGTGGTGCTCCTGGCTCCTCCAAACACGTTCGCTCCCACGGTGGCCGTGAGCTCGTCCGTTACGCGCCACGCCGCCTCGGGGATGATGTAGTAGTCCTCGTCCGTGGGGCTCCAAAAAGAAAACAGGGAAAGCCTCCAGGTCTGGTACTTCAAAAGCTGCGTGAGCCTCAACGTCAGCAGTTGGCGCAGCCGATCCTGCTTCGGAAACCCGGCGGGAAGGCTTGCCTCATAGCGCTCGTAATGCTGCATGTACTCGCCGTAGTACTGGAGTCCGGCCGTAAAATCCGTCCACGGGGAGCGCTGGTAGCCCGCGAGGAATCGGGTCTGCGAGTTGGGAATCACGGGGTTGCTCCCCGCTTGATCCTGCCTCGAATCGTAGTAGCCGGCCTCGATACTCAGGACCCCGCCCGCGGCGTTTCCTTGCAGGCTGGCCCCGTAGGCGGAGAGCCTCGGATAGACTATGGTGAGCTTGGTCGGGGCCGCCATGGAGTCCGGTTCCATGGAAGGGGTTCGGAAGAAGCCGCGGTAGGCGTAGAGCGCCGCGTCGAAGCCCAGGATGGGGCGGTAGAGCCTTGCGGCGAGCTCCGTGTTCCCCAGATCATGACGCGGCCTGGCTTCGACCCGGTTGGTCACCTGCGAGAACGGATCAGAGAGAAAGAAGCGGCGGCTCGTGGGAAGCTGATCCGGCTCAAAAAACGGGGTCGCGACCAAATCCATGGAAACCTGCTCCGAGTAAATGCTCGTCTTGAGGCCGCTCGCCCCGGTCTTCAAGTATTCCATCGGCCGGCCGGAGAAGAGCGCGACGTAGTTTTTGGGAAAGAGATCGTTGATGAAGAGGAGGTCCCCCACGCCCCATGTGTGGATCTGACGGCCCGCCTTGATATCCCAGGGACCCTCGGCGTAGCTGAGGTAGGCTTCGCGCACGTCCACATCCGCCTGGCTGTCCACCTCGTCGCGGAAGAAATCCGCCTTGGCGAAATAGCCCGCCCCGCCTTTGGGCGCGGACCCCGAGAGCTGCAACTGGAGCCTCTCCTCGCCCAGGAGGAAGTCCCCCGACGGCGGCTTGTCCTGCCTTGTCGTGCCCAATCGGGAGGCATAGTTGACCTGCGCGAAGCCGTGCCACTCCAAGTCGCCGAGTTTAGAGCTCGCGTCGCCGGCAAGGGCCGCGCGGCACGGGGCCAGGAAAAGAACCGTCAAAATCCAAGCTCGTCCCATGATCTATTTGATCCAGTTCCTGGGCGGATTTCTCAAAGCTCGTTCGCTGAACTCCTCGGGCTTGAGCGCGAGGCGGTACTTGGTCTCGCTGAACTCCACGACCGTCTGGTGCCCCGACTTGATATTTCTCATAGTGCGCTTCGTGATGGTCGGCAGGCCGTCGATCTGCTGGATATCCTCGGCCGCGAACTCCTTGAAAAGCTGGCCCTGCACGTCGTAATACTCCTCCTTGAGGGGAAGCCATGCCGTCTTGTCGATCCAAGAGAGCTTCCTCTTGTAGGAGGCGGAGCCCTTGGGCACGCTCTCGATCACATAGCAGGGCTTGCCGCCGTGCTCCTCTTCCCGCAGGAGCTTGTGCTCGTCGGCCTCCACGTCCCTGCCCGAAACGTCCTCATAGGTGAAGTCGGAGCCCACGAAACTCGACTGCGAGTCCTTGGCCGCGATGCGCTGAACGAGGTTCAAGGCCGGGATGAAGAGCCAGCGGTCGTCCTCCCTGGCGGGATATTTGTAGACGAGGAATGCCATGCGGCGGACGTCTCCCGGGGCGTGGAAGTACATGAAGTAGCGCTGATCCCCGCCCTTGGGCATGCTAAGGCCCGAACGTACCTCCTTATCGGGCCTAGCACTGGGCCCTCCGGGCCCGGTGTTGATGCGCAGCATGGTAAGCTCGCGGAGGCGTTCGCTTCCCGCCTGGCTTGTGAGCGTCATCTTCACCCGGGCTCGGAAGCTCTCTCCCTGGTAGAAGAATGCCTGCTGAGCGTTCCGGACGATTTTGACCGGATCGATCTCTTGGGCGCTAGACGGCGCGGCGGCGGTCAGCGCAAAACTCGCCGCGACGAACAGGGTCTTGAGTATGCGTTGGCTCATTGTCGAACCTCCTCGACGGCAAACAGCCATTTTCTCAAAAGCACGATCAGGGCGGGTATGTAGACGATGCAAAGGATTGCGCTCAAGAGCATCATGGCCACGATGAAAGCGCCCACCGTGACGTATGGGGTCAATGGCGCGAAAAGCATCACGGAAAATGCGGCGGCGAAAAGGACGGCGTTGCGCAGGATGCCTTTCCCGGGGCGCGCAGCGGTCCAGACAAGGGCATCCTCGATGGCCTCCGGGACGGCCCCGGCGCGGCCTTCCGCGACTCGCTGCCGGAATCTGTTGATGAAATGGATGGCGAAGTCCACCGCCATCCCCAGCGAGAGGCAGGAGAGAACCGAGATGGGCATGTCGAAGTCCTTGCCCATAAAGCCCACGGCTCCATAGATCAGGATGACG
Organism: Elusimicrobiota bacterium; assembly: GCA_016207665.1. Classification (GTDB taxonomy): domain Bacteria; phylum Elusimicrobiota; class Elusimicrobia; order UBA1565; family UBA9628; genus JACQPG01. The sequence goes on from JACQPG010000105.1 coordinate 6,585, forward strand.
GTGAAAAGCAGAGGAACGTAGCCCACAAGGGCCCATTTAGGGGAGCGGAAGTTGACGGCCAGGATGGCGAAGATGACCACCAGGGCCAGAAGGAAGCCCTTGATCATGTCCCATAGGACCTCGTCGTTCCAGACCAGGTTGAAATAGGCGATTCCGGCGGGCTTGACCTCCACGGCGAGGGGATTGTCCCGCTGATACGCGCGGGCGGCCTCGATCACTCCCCGCATGGCCTTGGCGTCCCAGGTCTTGAGCTGCACCCACACGTTGGCCTTCTTGAAGGATGAGTCCACCACGTTGTCGAGGTCCGAGGGCTTGGCGGACATGGAGAAAAGGAACAGATACTGCC
>JACQPG010000106.1 GCA_016207665.1 Elusimicrobiota bacterium
GTGCAGGCGCCGGTCACGAGGAAAAAGGAAAAACCGACCGAGCTGCGCCCTTTCTTGCCCAGCACGAACAGCCCGAAGGAAAGTATTCCCGCGGCGCTCAATAGCTTGCCGATGGCCCAGGGGCTGGGCTCAAGCCAGATCAGGTCCAAGCCGCGTACCTAGTCATACTCCGGCTGGAGCCGGGCCAGCTGCCGTTCCAGGCGCTCCTGGAATAGGTCGTCCAAGACGTCGGCGCATACCGCGTAACGCACGAGCGGATCGCCGGCCGGGTCCAGACCGCCTTGGAAGTGGACGCCGACCATGCCGGTCTCGCTGCTCACCAGCCTGTTGAAGGCCTCATGCCGGGGAAGGCCTCGGGTGCGAGGATCGCTGGCCAGATCCACGCCGAGCACGCGCCTGGGCACCTTCCAAAGGGTGAAAAAGCCCGCGTCGGTGCGGCAAGCCGGGCGCAAGCCGGCCGCCTCCAAGCGCGGGACGAGATACTCGAGCCTCCTTTCATAAAGCCCGCGCAGCTCGGCCAACGCGTCCTGGGCGTTGCGGGGGTCCTCGAGGAACTTCCCATAGGCCGCCATCACCGAGGGCACGGGCCCGGAATCGGTATTGCCCTTGATGACCAGATAATCCTCGACGAAATCCCTCGAGCCGACCATGGCTCCCACCCTCGCGCCGGGATCGTTGAAGGACTTGCTGACCGAGTAAAGCTCCATCCATTCGAGCCCCGGATAATTCTTGGCCACGGCGGCCAGGGGCACGTGCCGCGTGGGCTTGGCCAAGGCCGCATAGGCCGCGTCATTGACCAGCCGGGCGCCGGTCTCCAGGCAGTACTCGATGAGGGCCTTCCACTCCTCCAGTGAAGCGCCCACGGCCGCCGGGTTCCCGGGCCGGATCACGAACACCAGATGCGGCGGCCCCTCCTCGCGCGCGGCCTCCTTGAGCCTGTCTATATTGAGCCTCATGTTCTCGGCGCTGAGCAGCGGCCAGACCAGGCGCCGGGCCCCCAGATAATCCGAGGTCCAGGTTCCGATCACATCATAAGCCGGGAGATTCGAAGCGAGGCGGAAAGTCCCGCGCTTACCCCGATGCAAGCCGCAGGCCAGGGGGATCATGGCCGTCGCGGTCTTGATTCCCGCGATGGGCAGCGCTTTCAGCTGAGGATGCTGGGAGCTCAATATTCCCCCATGAAGCTCGACCATGCGCTCGGCAAAGCCGTTGAGATTCCTGTCCTCGGCGTAGGTGTGATAATCGTAGCCCGGATCGCCCGCGAACTCGGCCTTGAGCCTGCGTATGGGTTCTATCGGTATGCCATCGGGGTTTCCGAGGGACAGGTTCAGGGCCGGCTGTCCCGTCTTCTCGGTATAGTCGCGGACCAATGTGTAGATGAACTGGAAGAGATTGATCCCCGTAGGGGGAATTTGGCGGGGCATGTCGAAAAAAGCATACAATAGTGGCGTCATGCCGGCAAAGCCTATGCGTTTGATCGTCTGCGGGGCGGCCGGCCGCATGGGTTCCCAGGTGGCGAGTCTGGCGGCCGGCGACCGCCGGTTCAAGCTCACGGCCTGCGTTTTCCACGACGCCACGGGCGATAGCCTCGGAACCGAGGCGATCCGGCCTTCGGCCCTGGCCGGACGGCTTTCCCACGCCGATGGGGCCGTGGACTTCTCCACCCCGGCCGCCTCGCTGAAATTCGCGGCAGCCGCGGCCGCGGCTGCCAAGCCTTTGGTGATCGGCACCACCGGCTTCTCCGCGCGGGAGCTGGGGCGCATCAAGGAGTTCTCCAAGAAGGCCCCGATCTTCTGGGCCCCCAATTTCAGCCCGGCTATCCAGGTGCTCTTGGCTCTGGCCAGCCGGGCCGCCAAGGCCCTGCCCGGTTTCGACGCCTCCGTCTGGGAAGTGCACCATCGCGCCAAAAAGGACTCTCCTTCGGGCACGGCGCTCAAGCTCGTCGAGGCGGTGCGCGGCTCCGGCAAGGCTCGGAACGTACCGGCTGTTTCGCAAAGGTTGGGCGACGTGGTGGGCGAGCACACCCTCACATTGGCCGGCCCTTTCGAGAGGATAGAACTCACCCATCGCGCCCATTCGCGCGCGGTCTTCGCTCTGGGAGCCTTGGAAAGCGCTCTGTGGCTGCGGGAAAAGCAACCGGGATTCTACGGCATGGCGGACAGGATGGGGCTTCCATGAGCCCAGCCTGGAAAAGCCTCAAGAAGGGCGCCCGGACGATCGAGGAATTTCTCGAGAGATGGGACCCCGAACCTGACCCGAAGGAGCCGGTCTACGATCCGGTGCATTTCGGCGCCGCGTTACTGCTCTTCCTGGTGGGCGTCGGAGCCCTCTACTGGCTATTATGGACCCTGTTGGTCTACGAGGGCGGCATATTCCTTAAGGCTCAGGCCGCCTGCGACGTGCTGTTCACCTCTAAGACTCTCGCCGATTACGGCTACGAGGCGGCCCCCTACGCCATGGGCGCCTTCGAAGGCTGGCTGGCTAATGTGATCGCGTTGGCCCTTTCGGCGCTGGCTCTGGCCGGGCTTCACAGGATCTATTGGGATGCGGCGCGGCGCCATCGGCAGGAGAAATAAACCCGTCGTCTGCCGCCTATTGCTCGGCGGCAACGAAGGCGATCGTCTCCGGAATTTGGATCAGGCGGTCCGCTCCCTCCTGATCCTCCCCGGCACCCGAGTCCTGGCCCGCTCACGAGTGTATGAAACGGCTCCGATAGGACCCGCCGACCGCCCTTTCCTCAATCAGGCCCTGGAGATCGAGACATCTCTCTCGCCCATGGGATTGCTGGTGGAATGCAAGAGAATCGAGGCCGAGGCCGGCCGCAGGCCCGGATTACGCTGGGGAAACCGGCCCTTGGACATCGATATACTGTCTTATGGCCGGCTGCGCCTTCGCACTCCGTGGCTGACCATCCCTCATCCTAGGATCGCCCAACGCGCCTTTGTCCTGGCCCCCCTCCGCGAGCTGGCCCCGCGCTGGGCGCCGGATGGGCGCCGCTCCGTGGCGGCTCTGTTGCGTCGATTGAACCGGGCTCCTGGAACTGTTAAAATCTTCAAATAGCCCTCAATCCAGCGTTCATGGCCGATAAAAGCCCCATCACCACAACCAAGCTCCTGGAAATGAAGCAAAAGGGCGTCAAGATCACGGCCTTGACCGCCTATGACGCGCCATCGGCGCGCCTGCTCAACGAAGCCGGAGTGGACGTGATCTTGGTCGGCGACTCGGTCGGCATGGTCAAGCTCGGCTATGAGAACACGCTTCCCGTCACGCTCGAGGAGATGCTTCATCATGTCAAGGCGGTCAAGAAGGGCAACAGCCGCTCGCTGCTGGTCGCCGACATGCCCTATCTCAGCTATGAGATAGATCTCAAGGACACCCTCAAGGCGGCGGGACGGTTGATCAAGGAGGGCGGAGCCCACGCGGTCAAGCTCGAGGGCGGCATGGAGGTCGCTCCGATGGTCAAGGAGCTGCTCAAGATCAATATCCCGGTGATGGGGCATCTCGGCCTCACCCCCCAAGCGGTCCATCGCCTTGGAGGCTACAAGGTGCAGGGCCGCAAGCCCCAGGAAGCCGAGCGCATATTGACCGAGGCCCGAGTGCTGGAAGGCTCGGGGATATTCTCGCTGGTGCTCGAGTGCGTGCCTCCGGAGCTCGCGCGCGAGGTGACGCGCAAGCTGTCCATCCCGACCATCGGCATAGGAGCGGGCGCCCATTGCGACGGACAAATACTCGTGCTCGACGACATGCTCGGCCTGGGCGATTCGCCCCCCCTCAAATTCGTCAAACGTTACGCGGAGCTGCGGCCCGCCATGCTCAAGGCGGTTTCGAGCTATTGCCGGGAAGTGCGTGACGGCGCCTTCCCCGCGGCCGAGCACGCCTTCGTCTCCCTCAAGGCCGAGTGAGCATTTGGTTCCTCCTCACCTTATTCCTGGCCTCGACCCTGATCGCGCTTTGCTATTGGGGCGCCGGCATCGTGCTCTATCCTCCCAAGATGAGCCAGCTCGAGATCTTCCCGGAGCAGTTCGGGCTTCGCTACGAGAAGGTGTCCTTCAAGACCTCCGACGGCGTGACCCTGAGAGGCTGGTTCATACGAGGGGAGAACAGCCAGGGACGCACCCTGCTGATGTGCCACGGCTGGGGCGACAATAAAGGCGAGCTGTTGGGGCTGACCCATTTCCTGGCGGCGGACTTCGACCTTTTCTATTTCGACAATCGCTCGCATGGCGAGAGCGAAGGCCATTTCTGCACCCTGGGCTTCCACGAGCTCAAGGACTTCGATGCGGCGATGGATTTCCTCCGCGCTCGCAAACCCGAGTGCCTCGCCCGGCTCGGAGTCTTCGGCCTCTCCATGGGCGCCGCGATCGCGTGCGTAGCCGTGCCCCAGCACCCGGAGATCAAGGCCGCGGTGCTCGAGAGCCCTTTCACCGATTATCGCCAGGTGGTCAGGCAATACACCTGGAACCATTTCAAGCTGCCCCATTTCCCCTTCGTTTGGCTCACTCTCTGGATGCTCCGGCTGAGGGTGGGCGATCCCAACGTGGACGACTATCGGCCGATCCAGCATGTCGCTCAGATAGCGCCGCGGCCCATACTGGTGATCGGCGGCTCGGCCGATGATCTGATGCGCGAGGCCGATGTCCGAGCCCTTTACGCCGCGGCCTCCCAGCCCAAGCAGCTGTGGATTGTCCCTGACGCCGGCCACGCCGAATGCCACGAGATCGCGGGGCTCGAATACGAGACGCGCGTGGCCAATTTCCTCAACAAGCATCTGTGAGCCCCATGATCCTGGCGCGCTCGCCGTCAATGATGCGGAACCTGGCCCGGCGCTGGCGCTCAAAGAATCTGACGATAGGACTCGTGCCGACCATGGGAGCGCTCCATGCGGGCCATGCCTCGCTCATCCGGAGGGCGCGCCGCGAATGCGATCGGGTCGCGGTCTCCATATTCGTCAATCCCGCCCAGTTCGGTCCCAACGAGGATTTCGCCCGCTATCCGCGCTCTTTACCCCAAGATCGCCGCCTGTGCGCCTCCTGCGGAGCCGACGCCGTCTATCATCCCGGGACCCAGGATGTCTATCCTGCAGGCTATCGCACCTTTGTCGAGGTGGAAGGACTCTCCTCGCTGCTGTGCGGCCGCTTCCGCCCGGGGCACTTCCGCGGAGTCGCCACGGTGGTGCTCAAGCTTTTCCAGACGGTCGTCCCGCATCGAGCCTATTTCGGCGAGAAGGATTTCCAGCAGCTCGCCATCATCAAGCGCATGAGCTCGGACTTACATCTGCCCGTCAAGATCGTCGGCTGCCCCACGATCAGGGAAAAGGACGGACTGGCGCTTTCCAGCCGCAACGCCTATCTCAGCCCCGAGGAACGCGCCCAGGCCAGGCGGCTCTACGCGGGATTGTCGCGCGGCGTCGAGCGGGCCGCCGCGGCGGGCGCCAAGCCGGAGTCCGTCACTCAAGCGGTCCGCTCGGAGATACTCGCTATCCCCGGAGTCTCGATCGATTACGTCAGCCTGGTCGACGAGAATACCCTAGAGGACGCGCCTCGCCTCTCCGGCCGGCTTCGCCTTCTGGCCGCCATACGGCTGGGCAAGACCCGGCTCATCGATAATGTCCCGGTAATATGTTAGGATAGCCGCCGATGGGAAAGCGCCGTAATTTCTGGATCGACGCGCCTCTCCAGCTCCAGATGCTCGGTTACGTGCTGGTGATGCTTTTGGCCAGCCTGCTCTTGGTCACTTTCACGATGCTGCGCGGTCTGGACCAGGCCGCGACGGATTCGAAGCAGCTTTTCCATTCCCTCGACTGGGTGCGCAGCGCCCTGCGGGGGCCGTTGCTGCTCTCCAGCGCCATCTCCATACTCGCGGGCGGGCTCGTCACGCTGATCTGGTCCCATCGCTTCGCGGGGCCGTTGCGCGTGCTCTCCGCCGCCATCGGCCGCCTCTCGCACGGCAATCTTTCGGTCCCCGTCAGGGTGCGCGCCACGGATCTGCATCAAGACCTCATCCATGAGTTCGCGATGATGCAAGACAGCCTCCGGCAACGCGTGATCCATGACCGCCAGCTGGCCGATGAGATACGGCAAAAGGTCGAGAGCCTGGGCGCCTCGATCGCCAAGAGCGACCCCTTGCACCGGGAGCTCGAGGCCCTCGCCACCCGGCTCAAAGAGCTGGGCGCCGATTACAAGCTCTAACCTCTATCTCGACAGCGAACTGCTGTCGTCTCCCTTCGCATATCCGGAAACTCCATCTAGGATCGGTATGCCTGGATATACCGATCCCAGACGGAATTCTAGCTCATGTATTGGAGGGGAACCTTTTAACCGCTCGATCGTAAGACCATCATGGGCAAGATGAAACGGACCTCGCTCCTGCACCGGCGGGCCCTCAATCAAGCGGTCATATACGCACGATACATGCCGGCCACTCTAATGCTCTTGCCAAGCGATTATATCTGCGCGCTACGCTCAGCCTTGCGCATGAGCCAGGCGCAACTAGCTCGACGCTGCCGCATTCCCAGATCACACATAAGCCGAATCGAGGCCGGCATGATGGATCCTCGAATGAGCACGCTCCGGCGCATCTTCCACGCGCTCTTCTGCGGCTTACTAGTGATGCCCATACCGCGGCGGCATCTCGGGGAAGCGCTGGCCGAACGGAGGTTGGAAGGTCGCCCGGAGAGGAAGCTTTGGGACTAAGGCGCGAGGCGCTCGAGAAGCTCGCGCGACTCGCGCAAATCCTTCTCATATTGCGCCGGGTCCCGGGGTTCCTTAATCTCGAGCGCCCTCTTGAGCACTTCGACGGCCTTCTCCTTCTCGCCCACCGCAAGATAAGCCTCGGCCAGGGCCGGGTAATGAAGGGTCTCGTCGGGCGCCAAAGCCAGGGCCTTCTCGAATTCCAGGACGGCCTTTTTCTTGTCGCCGCCGGCGAAACCGGGAATCTGCATCAGCATCTGCGCCGTCGCGTGATGGGCTCCGGCATGCTTGGGATCGAGCTCGAGCACGGCTCGGAGCTCTTCCTTGATCGATCCGATCAGGAACAGGGATTTGAGCATGCCCTGCGTCTGTCCGGAGCGCCCCAGGGCTATGGCCAGGGTGAATCGGGCTTCGGCGCTTTTGGGGTCCAGGGCCGCGGCGCGCCGAGCCGCCCGCTCGGCCTTGCCGAAGAACTCAAGCCTCTCCCTTTCCTTCTCCTTCTTCTCCCCCATCTTGATCAGCGCGCGGCCTTGCCGCCAAAGCAGTTCCGCGCTTTCCGGACCCTTGGCGAACTCGCCCTCGATCAAATCGAGACCGGCCTCGAGATTGCCGCCTTGGTGGCGGTTCCAGTAGAGGCGATCGATCTCATCGAGGGGCGCGGCGGAAACGGTCGATGCCACAGCCGCCGTGACGAGGCAGGCCAGCCACAACCTCTTGATGGCGAGGGCCGCGGCCTTGGCGGCCCAGCGCGCCGGCCGCGCCATGGGATCATCCCCCCCGGCCGCCTCCTCCAGGGTCGCGACGGCGCGGATCCCGCAGGAATCGAGCCGCCGGGCTATCGCCGGATCGCATCGCCCGCATACGGCCGCCACCGGCACCCCCAGCGAGGCGGCCAGCTTGGAGAACTCAATAGGAGCCTTCCCGAAAAAGCTCGTCCGATCCAGCCGACCCTCCCCCGTCAAGGCGGCCCGCACGGAGCCGAGTCGCCGACGGGCGCCCACGAAATCGAGAACATAGCCGGCTCCCGGCACCAGCTCAGCCTTAAGGAAGGCCAGCAAGCCGGCACCCAAGCCTCCGGCCGCGCCGGCGCCTGGGACGCCGGCGATGTCGCGGCCCATTTGCCGTCTCAGCCGATCCGCGTAGCGGCGCAGGGCCCGCTCGATAAGCCGGACCGTGGCGGGAGAGGCCCCCTTTTGGGGGCCATACACCCGGGCCGAGCCGCGCGGGCCGAGCAAAGGATTGTCCACGTCCGAGACTCCGATCACCCGGACCCGGCGGAGCCCGTCGGTCTCGGGGCCGGCCTCGATGCGCTGGAGCGAGAGCAAACCGGCCGCTCCAGGAGCGATCGGGCAGCCCGCAGAGTCGAGCAGCCGAAATCCCAGGGCCTGCGCCATGCCGGCCCCGCCGTCGGAGCTGGCGCTGCCGCCCAAACCCACGACGATGGCGCGGGCGCCGCGGGAGAGCGCCGCCTTGATCAACTGGCCGGTGCCGAAGGTGCTGGCGCGCCAAACGTCCCAATCCCGCCTGGGCAACAAGGCCAGCCCGGAGGCCAGCGCCATCTCGATGACGGCCGTGCCTCCCGAGAGCATCGCGAATTGGGAACGCAACGCCCCGCCCAAGGGGCCGCGCACGCTCAAACGAAGGCGCCGGCCTCCTTTGGCGGCGAGCAGGGATTCGATGAGCCCGTCGCCGCCATCGGCGATGGGCATGAGCTCGACCTTGGCCGAGGGAAGGACTTGGCGCACGCCGGCGCGGAAAGCGCGCGCGGCCTGGGTCGCGGTCAGGGAGCCTTTGAAGGCGTTGGGCGCGATCAGCAACCGTGGCCGCCGATTCCGGTTTACGGGAACGTTCCTCGTATGCGCACGGCCTTGGCCAGCCGGTTGAGCCCCACCATGAATGCCGCCAGCCTCATGTCGACCCGTTCCCGCTGGGCCACTTCATAGACTTCGCGGAAGGCCCTGACGATGATGTCCTGGAGCCGGGCGTTGATGTCCTTCTCGCTCCAGAAATAGGCCTGGATGTCCTGGACCCACTCGAAATAGCTGACCGTGACGCCCCCCGCATTGGCCAGGATGTCGGGGATGACCAGGACGCCGCGCTCCTCGAGCACGCGATCGGCCCGGTTGGTGGTGGGGCCGTTGGCGCCCTCGATCACGAATTTGGCCTTGACCTTCGAGGCGTTCTCATGGGTGATGGTGTTCTCCATGGCGGCCGGGATGAGGACCTCGCAGGGGACCTCGACGAAGTGCTCGACGGGAACATGCTCGGCCCGTGGGTACTTGGCGATCGACTCGTGAGTCTGGCGATAGGCCATGATGTCGTCGATATCGAGGCCCTTGGCGTCGTAGAGCCCGCCTCCCACGTCCGATATTCCCACCACCTTGCAGCCATGCTCGGCGAATATCTTGGCGGCATTGGCGCCCACGTTGCCGAAGCCCTGTATCGCCACGGGGGCCTTGCGCAGGTCGAAACCTCGAATATTGGAAAGCTCGCGGGTCACGTAGAACACGCCCCGGCCCGTGGCCTCCTTGCGGCCCAGGGAGCCTCCGGCCTCGATGGGCTTGCCGGTGACCACTCCGGGGCAGGAATAGCCGACGGTCATGGAATAAGTGTCCATGATCCAGGCCATGATCTGCTCATTGGTATTGACGTCCGGCGCGGGAATGTCCCGATCCGGTCCGAGAAGGATCGAAATCTCCGAGGTGTAACGCCGCGTCAGCCGCTCTATCTCGCCGATGGACATCTTCTTCGGATCGCAGATGACGCCGCCCTTGGCTCCTCCATAGGGCAGGTTGACCACGGCGCATTTCATGGTCATCCAGAAAGAGAGGGCCTTGACCTCGTCAAGGGAAACCTGGGGATGATAACGGATGCCGCCCTTGGCCGGGCCGCGATCAAGATTGTGCTGGATGCGATAGCCCTCGAAAACGCTGATGCTGCCGTCATCCATCTTGACCGGCACGGACACGGTCAATATGCGCTTGCAATGCCTCAGCCTCTCCAGCACGAAGGGCTCCATGTTCATCTTGGAACCGGCCCGGTCGAGCTGCTCCATGGCCTGATGCCAGGGATTCATTTCCAGGGCTTCGGAACGCTCGGCGTCCTTTTGCGATTTCTCGGGCATATCGACGGCTTTTTTTGAGTTTGACGACGGAGAAACAGGCGGGTGTACTTTGCTTTCCATGGCTTTCATGTTACAATTTCTCCGCTTTCCGAACAATCCGAAAATGAGGCGTTTCCAGGGGGGCAAGGTGGCGTTTTGGGCCTTCACGGCAACCGTGCTGGCCCTTTCCAGCGTGCCCTCCGCGCTTTTCGTCGATGGCCTGGCGAAATACCGGAGATTCATCGATCAATTCGACATGGACATACTCAGGCAAAATCGCGTGGCCTTCGTCCCTCACCGCGGGCGCGCCGAGTCCGATTCCCAGCGAGGCGAAAAGGCCTCGCATCTGGATTTCGCGGAATTCCGTCTCAAGGCCCCGAAGGCGGAAAAGGTCTTCCTTTTGGGGGATTTCAACGGCTGGAGACCCGACACCCTGGCGCTCTCCCGCCAGGCGGGCGGGGTCTGGGAGATATTGCTGCCCTTGCCGGCGGGGAAATACCGCTACGCCTATCTGGTCGACGGCCAGCGCCTGCCCGACCCTGAAAATCCCGTGAGCGAGGACTGGGAAGGCCAGAGGGTCTCATTGCGGGAGGTGTCTCCCTGAACGGCTTGGCGTTGTTGTGCCTTCTTTGGATCCCGGCCGAGAATTTTTCGGGCTGGAAAGAGTTGGAGGGTTGGCTGTCCCGGAATTCGCAGGTCAAGCTGACGGCCGCCATGACCCCGGAAAGCCTGGGCCCTGAGGCCCAAAAGATACTGCTTCCCCTGGTGCAAAGCGGGCGCCTGGAGTTGGCACTTCGCCTGGCGGGCGATCCTATCCTGCCCTGGATCATCGATAACCCGGACGCGCCTCGCCCCGAGGACGCGATACAGCGCCTGGCCCTGGCCCGGGAACGCTACCGGGCGGCCCTGGGCTCGTTTCCAGCGGGTTTCGTCCCCGCCGCGGGGGCGTTGACCCCGGCCCTGCGTCCCGCCGTGAGATCACTGGGCCTGTCCTGGGTCGCCGGCGGAGGCCTGGCGCCGGAATCGCTGCCGGGCTCCAGGCCCGCGGTGATACCGTTGCGCGACTTGACCGATGCCCCGAGAACCTCCAGGCCCTCGGGCTTTTACGTGCTTGACGAGAGTACGGGACCATCCGAAGAACCCCTCTTGTCCTGGCTCGACCGCTGGGCCTCGGACGAGCTCTCCGCCGCCTCATGGGCGACGGTCTCCGCCGCCTTGCGCCGCATCCCCGAGACTCCGGCCCCGGCCGGACCGGAATGGTCCTCTCCCGGCTGGTCGGCCTTCGCCTCGCATTCCAATGTGTTCTCCCAGCCCTCGTGGAAGCTCTATGCCGACGCGGCCCTCATGCTCCAACGCTATCAGAACTCGGGAGGCGCGGATTTGAAGCTCCTGGAGGAGGCGGCGGAATCCCTTTATGCCGCCCAGGCCAACCGCTATTTCCGCCCCGCCTCCTCGCCCTCCGAGTCGGCCGCGCTGTCCCGAGAGCTGCAGGGTCATTTGCTCTCGGTCTACAGGAAGGTCCGAGAACGGCCTCCCGAAGCCTTGCGCTCGCTTGAGTCCGGCGCCGCTACCGCGACCGCCGGGGATATCGGCTTTTCCCAGGGCGTCTCGTGGCTGCAGTTCATGGCGGCGGCACCGCCGCTGGCCCCGGGCGCCACTCGTCAGCTATCCATCGATTCGCTCAGGGTGGAATGGAACGAGCAAGATACCGCTTTCATCTTCCGATTCAGCCCCGGCGAAGATCTGGAGCTCCATGCCTACATCGACCTCAACGGCGTCACGGGGGCGGGCAACATCGACATCATCGGCGATCCTTCCAGAGCCTTCATCTCGGCCCGGGACGCCTGGGAATACGCCCTGACCGTTTCCTCCACCTCCGCCGCGCTGCACCGCTCGGTCGGCCCCAAGACATTGGGTCTGGTCACCAACCCGCCGTTCTCCTGGAACGCCGAGGAAGGAAGCGCTCGAGTGACGGTATCCCGTCAATGGCTGAAAGGACATCCGAGCCGATGGGGCTATGTGGCGCTGGCTCTGCGCCGGGGCCTGCCCAAGCCTGAGCTCGCGGCCATACTGGGCAGCGAGGCGGCCAAGACCAAGAAAGAAGCGGCCTCCGGAAGATTGCGCCTGATCGGCTTGCGCTCCCCGGACCGGCTCTAGCGCCGGGTCACGACGCGGGTCACTGTGGTTCTGTTGCCGGACGAGTCGGAGGCGGCGACCGAGATATTGTTGAGACCCGGCTGTAGGGGCACGTCCGCGAGAAAATTGCCGCTCTCATCGACCCGAGCCGGCTTGCCGTTGACGGTCACGTTGAGCGTGATGTCCCGGATGAGGCCTGATACGCGATACTCCTCGGTGCTGACCGCCTCGTCGGCCGAAGGCTTGAACACCACCAAGGCGGTCTTGAGATCGAGGCCCCCCGGCTTGCGGCCCAGTCCTACGGAAAAGAGCTTAGGCGAGGAGAACGCCGCTTCCGTGCCCAGCAGGTCGATGAGAGCGATACGCCACCAATAGACGCCCTGGGGCAACCCTAGGGTATTGAGATTGATCTTTTCCTCGGCCTCGAATCTCTTGTCGAGCAATATCTTGTCGAAGGCCCGCGAGCGAGAGGCCTGGACCCGGTAACCCGAGATGGGAACGCCGATGCTCAGATTGGCCACTTCTCCGCTCAGCTCGTCGGCGTCCAAGGCCGCGTTGATCTCGTCGGCCCCGGCTCCCACGGGAAGCTGTCCCAGCACGGCCCGATTGCGGATCCGCGCCTGGCCGCTGACCTGGGCCCCGGTAAAGGCCGCGGCTCGCGCCTCGAACTGCGGCAGGTCAGGGATGGAGAAGGGCACTCCGGGAGCCAGGCCCATCTTGACCTCGCTGGCCATGCCTGCCTTGACGTCCACGGTCTTTCCCTGGCCCTCGACCGCCGCCACGCCCGTATAGACCTCGACCAAGGTGGTCAGATCAGGGCTCACCTTGGCCGAGTATTGCGTGTCATTGGTCCTGGGGGTGATGCGCGCCGAGGCGGTCACGACCCGAGACCGCCCCACGAAAAGGCCGCCGCTCTTGAGCTCGACGTCGTAATCCTTTCTTAACGGCTTGATGATGGCCATGGAGTTGGGATCGAGGCTTAAGAGCTCGGAGTTGAGGAATTTCACCTTGGCCTTGGAGCGATCCAGGGTGCGTAGCCCGTCGCCTTTGAACAGCTCCATGTCTTGGGCGGCATGGTTCCAAGCCGCGGTCTCCTTGCGCCGGAAATCGACCCGTCTTTGGACGAAGATCAGATGAGCGGCTCGCAGCTCCTCCTTAATCAGCTCAACGGGGACCCTGAGCGTCATTCCGGGCAGGGGAACCGTGGGGTCCGAGGAGGGCATCTTGTTGTGCTTGAGTATCTCATCCCACTTGGTGGGGTCCTTGAGATAGGTCTGCGCGATTCCCCAGAGCGAGTCGCCGGGCTTGACCTTCACGTTCTGCAACTTGATCTCGACGGCCCGGGACGATCCCGCCAGGATGATCGCCCACAACCCGAGGCAGCGGATCACGCCACTCCCTCGCGGATCACGACGAAGCCCTTATCGTCGAGAGTCAAGCCCTTGGGCAGGGTGAAGTAGAAGCGCGAGCCCTTGCCGAGCTCGGACTCGACCCAGATGCGCCCGCCATGCACCTCCACGAAGAAGCGCGCGATGGTCAAACCCAGACCCGTCCCGCCGCGCCTCTGCCCGGTCACCTGCTCGAATTTGACGAAGATGCGTTCCAGATAATCGGCCGGGATGCCCTCGCCGCTGTCTTCCACGCAGGCCTTGAGCTGAGCTCCTTCATCGCTAACGGATACCGTGATCCGGCCCCCTTGAGGCGTGTACTTGATGGCGTTGCCCAGGAGGTTGACGAAGACGCGTTCGATCAGATCCGAATCGACATCCAGGGTGAACTCCTCGCTGGCCTCGAGGCGCAGGTCGATGTCCTTGCCCTTGGCGAGCGACTGGAGTATGTCTATGGAACGCCCCGCCACCCCGGCCAGGGACACGGACTTGAGATTGAGGCGCACGCGGCCCGACTCCATCTTGGCGATGTCGAGGATGTTATTGACCATGTTCATCAAACGGCTGGTCGAACGCTTGATGGAGGAGACGATCGAGTGCTGGTCCGGGTTGAGGACGCCCACCTGCCCTTTTAGAAGCACCTCCACGAAGCCCATGGCCGAGCCCAACGGATTGCGCAGGTCATGGGTGACGTAATGAAGGAAATCCTCCTTCATCTTGTCGAGCTCGCGCTCGAGCGTAACGTCTCGCAGCGCGACCACCACGCCTATGGGAAGCTCGTGGCCCGGGGTCACCACCGGCAGGGCTGAAAGCCTGAGGAACTTGCGGCTTTGCTCCGTCGAGAGATCGATGTCGGAGAAGACCCCGGGCTTGGGGTCGGCGGCCGCCTTGATCACCGCCTCACTCAATTTGGAATCCGCCGGCAGTATCTCGGAGAGCCTGCGCCCCTCGATGTTATCCCCGGAGCCGATGCCCAATATCTCGCTGGCTCTTCGATTGGCCAATTGCACCGCGCCTTGGAGGTCGGCCATGAGTATTCCGTCGCTGATCGAGTAGAGTATGGCTCCCGTCTTCCTCTGCTCGGCGATCAGCCGGTCGACCTGGAGCAGGGAATAGGCCCGCAGCTGCGCAACCATGCGGTTGAAGGTCTCGGCCAGATGTTGCAGCTCGTCGCGGGTGTTGATCTCCACGTTGGCCGAGAAATCCCCGCGAGCGACCGCCTCGGAGGCTCGGGTGAGCACGAGCAAGGGTTTGGTCAGCCGGCGCGCGAGCAGGGTCGCGCCCAAAATCGAGATCAGGATCACGAGCAGCACCACGCCCAGGGCGGTCCTTTTCATGCGGATGGCCGCGAAATAGGCCTCGTCCCTCTTTTGGAGCGTGACCACCGCCCCGCCCAAGGACGAGACGGGCGCATAAGCGCCGACATAGGACTGGCCTTCGGAATCCTGGAAGTCGCTGGAGCCTACGCTTTGTGCCTGTATCGCGGCCTTGACTATGGACCAGTCCGGGATCTCAGCCAGAGCCGAGTCGCCCAGGCGGCCCTGCGGATGGAAGAGAGGGCGGCCTTCCGAGTCGACCAACAGGGCCAGTCCCGTGCCCCCCACCCTTTCCTCGGAAAAGCGGCCGGAAAGCGTGGCCAGGGAGATCACCACTCGCACCGCGGCCACTTCGCTGACCGGATAATACACCAGAAGATCGGGCGCCTGGCCGGCCTTCAGCGGCCTTTGCAACGAGATCACGCGCTGCTGGCTGCGTCTCAATTGTTGGAACCCCGGCTCCTCGGCCCGCGAGACGAGCTCCTTTTGCGCCTCGAGGTCCGGATTATAGACCTTGATCACTTCCTGCCCGGCCGTGTTCATCACCGAGATCTCCGCGATGTCGGAGTGGGTCTCGATCAAACCCCTCATCAAGTCCTGCTTGTCCCGCCACTCGAGCTTCTTTTGCAGCGACGATAGGGCGAAGAGTATCTTCTCGTGGCTGTTCTTGAGATAATCGTCGGTCTGCTCGGCCAGTTTCTCGGCAAGCTTGGTATGCAGCTCGAGCACCGCGGCCTGTATTCCCCTCTGGCTGATCTGGGTGAGCTGCCAGCCGAGCAGCGCCACGGGCACGAGAGCCAGGGCGCCGAGCACCGCGGCGAATCTCTGGAACAACCCCGAGCGCAAGAATAACATGTTCCTTAAGAAGGATAGGGCAAGGGCCCGGGGGTGTCAATACTTCGGAAGTGTACCCGGGTACAGTCAGCCCGGCTAGCGCAAGATCCGGCGAGAGAGCAAAGCCGAAGCGGCTAGCAGGAGCACTGCGAGGACCATCGAGAAATCAACCGAAGCGGACCGGGCAGGATAGGGTAGAACTCCGCTTTCCAGAGATCTATCTTGAGAGAGTGCGGGAGGCTTAGGCGCGTCCGCCAAGGCGGAGCCGAGATACTCGCGATAGGAGTGGGCCTCGCGCTCGGAGAGCCCTAGCATCTCATCCCAGGACGCGGTCCGGGAGACGACGGGGCCGGCCAAGGCCGTAAACGGCCTGCGGGAGATCGAGGATATCTCCCGGGCCGCCACGCGCGCCGCCTGCTGCGCGGCCTGGCGCAGGGAAGCGTCGACATACACCGGCAGGAGGAAAAGCCTGTCGCCGATGAGCAGCAGCAACGGTATCTTGCGGATCAATGAAGCTTGGGGCGAAAGAGGATGTCCCGCCGCTCGGACTCCGGACAGGCGGGAAATCCTCAGGCGCGGATCGTCCGCTTGACCGGAGTGCAGCTCCCCGCGCCGCGCCCGCCCCACCGCCGCCTGGGCCGGCTCGTTCAAGCCCTCGCCTTCCGATCTTTCCGAAGCGGGGCCCGGACTCAACCACGAGCCCTGGCCCAATCCGAAAGCGGCCAGCACGGCCTGCCGGCCGCCGGACAATGAGGCCCGCTCCATGAGCGTGTCCTGTATCTGGCGGCCGAGATCGGAGGCCGCTCCGTCGCCGACCTGGGCCAGCCGGCCGGCCGCGGCCAAAGGCTGGCTCAAATTCTCCCGCAAAACCACGAGCCGGCTATCCAGGGCCGTGCGGCCCGCCTCGGAAACGCCCAAGGCGCCGGCGTCGGGAGAGAAAGGCCGATCCAAAGCAGGGGCCTGGGCCGGGGAGCCGATCGAACCCTGAAGGGCGGACGCCGACGGCAGCGCGGGAGAAAGCGCCGAGAAAGCCTCCATCCAGCCGAATTCTCCCCCCCGCGCGGCGGCTCCGGATCTGGAGCCGAGCTGGTCGGCGCTCAAGATCCTCATGAGAGAGCCCTTGGCCCCGATCGTCATCGACAAGGAGGGAACTGCCGCGATCCTGCCCGGGTTCATGCGTCCGCCGCGGAAAGAGGAGCGCCCGGAAGAGTAGGCGCGCGACTGCGCGCCCTCGGCCTTGGCGGCCAAGCCGAGGACGAGCGCGAAGATGCTGCTGGACAGAAAAGTCCGGCCGAGCATGCGCATAGCGTATACCAATACCCCTCCGGCCCTTATGGGTCCTTCGGCGCCCTTATGCCGGGTCAAAGGACCTATGTCGAAATAGGTCTCATGCGACGCCGCAGGCCCAGCGACAAGGCTAGAAGACCGAGCGAGAACAAGGCCAGGGTCGCGATCCAGAGCCAGGGCCAGGAATGGACCGGCGCGGGATTTCCTGGAGAAGGCGGGATGGGATCATCCCGCTGGGGCGCAACGATGTCGAGCCGCCGCGAGAGCCGAGACAGATAGCCGCTCCACCACGCTTTCCGCGCCGAAAGCTCGGCGAGCCGCCCCTCGAGTTCGCTTAGCTCGCGCTCTATGGCCTCCTGGCGACCCACGCGCCAATCGACCGGATGCAGCGCGTCAAGGCGCTCGCCAGCGCCTTGACGTCCCTGCTCCCGCTGCTTGAGCTGGTCCTCGAAGTCGGACCTGGCGCCGGCTCTGTCTTTCTCAAGCCCCTCGGACTTGCGCTCGAGATCCTTGCGCTCGGCCTCCAGAACGCCGGGATGGGACTCGAAAGCCTTCCTTTGCCGGGCGTATTGTTCGGCGCCCAGGCGCAGGAGCAGCCGCCTCTCCACACGCTCGACCGCCAGATTGCCAGGGCTCTCCGCGATGGACACGGGAACCCCGTCATCGGAACGGATCAGGCCGCCGATGAGGGGATCGCCCAGGGCCTCTCCCACCGGGTCCCGTTCCTTGTCGCTCTTGCCCCGCTCATTGGGCCGCAAAACCCGCACGGTGGAATCCTCGAAAAAGCCGCTGCGGCCCCGCCTCTGCTCGACGATGGAATCCTCGAGCCCGCCGCTGAAATAGGACAATATCCTCTGCTGGGCGCTGCGCATGTCCTCGCGGCCGTATCTGAGCAGCCGCTCGATCCCCTTGACGCCGAAGTGGACCTTGCTTCCCTTGTCTGGATCGCGCATGCGCTTGTCGGCCATGGACTCGTCCGGCTTGAGCCGCGAGTCGATACGGACGCTGCCTGGGAACTGGCTGGGATCATAATAGCGCTCCACCTTGTCCGGCAGCAGGTTCAGCACATCCACGGCTCCCCCGAGCCTGCGGAAAAAGCCGTGATCGGGGGTGCTTCCCCCTTCGGTCTTGTACATGTAAAGCCGGCCCAAATAGTGGTGTTGGTTGGGATCCCGGCCGGTGAGCAGCTCGACCGGGATGCCCAAGGCCCCCCGCGGCAGCTCGAGCAGCAGATTGCCCCAATTCCACGGCATGTAGCCCCAATGCTTGGTCCGCCACAGCTTCGACTTGGCCGAGTCCGCGCGCTCCGCCAGATAATGGCGGCTCAACCAAACCCGCCCGCCGTCCTTATCCTCGTAGTGGCTGAGACGGAACACCGGCCGGATGCTCAGGCCGTCCGCGCTCCGCACCGGCCTGTCATCCGGACCGAGGGTGAGGGACTTGAGCGTCCAATCCGCGGAGACACGCTCCAGCAGAGCCTCATCCTGATAAAAATGCTTGATGCGATCATCGTCCAGGACCGCGCCCAGCAGAGGGCCTTTGACCGTGAGCACGGGCGGCCCGCCTGAGCCCAGGCTCTGCTCCAAAGGCGCCCGGCCGTAGGCTGCGGGAGCTCGAGCGGAGATTATGCGGCCGTCCCGGTCCAAGCCGAGCTCGAGCTCCTCGCTGCGATACAGGGTCCACGACTTGGCCTGCTTGGCGATGAGCCGGGCCTCCTCCAAATCCTTCTCCGCCGCTCGCAGCCGCGCCGAAGAGTCCTTGCGCCTCTTGGCCGACTCTTCATGAGCCTTGGCGTAAGGCTCCAGCTTTTTCTGGGCCTCCTTGACCCTGGGGTGAGACACCACGCGCTCTTCCAGCTCGAGTTTGAAGGCGGGCTCCTTGGGATCATGGCCCTGCTCGATCATCATCTCATGAAGGACCTGGCGCACCTCGGACGTGGCCGCCTGATACTCGTCGGATCGCTCTTGCGAGATCGCCTTATGGCGCTCGAAATCCGCTTGGGCGTCTCGCTCGGCGGCTTGGGCGCTCAACAGCGCCTCCTGCGCCCTCTTGAGATCGCGCTCCGCATGGCCGAATCCCTTCACCGCCGCCTGGAAATCATCCCGGCTCAGATAGAGCTCCACGAAGCGGCCATCCCCGTCCCTGGCAAATCCATACCCGCCCAGCTTGAGCCCGATAAGGCCTTGGCGCAGTTGGATCGATCCTTGTCTCTCGGCGCGCTCCGCCATCGCCCGCGCGCCCTGGGCCGACATCTCGACCCTATGGAAGTCGCCCGCGGCGACCGAGGCCTTCAAGCTCTCGAGGGTCGGAAAACGATCGCGCGGCAGGGCCTCATCCTTGGCATAGATGAATATCTGATAGCGGGACGGGATCATCGCCAGAGCCGCCATGGGATGGAGGGCCCGATGCAGGCGTCCGGGCAGCTGGCGGTCAGAAGCCTCGAAGAAAAGCACTCGACCGCGGGAGTGCAGTCCCCGAGCCCCGAACAAGTCCTCGGCCGAATATCCCTGCGGGCCCGACTCGCCGGGAGAGTCCACCGCGAAATCCCATCGAGCCATGCGCCCGTGGACGCCTAATCGATCGCGATTGCGCTCATGCGACCGGCTGGCTCCCTCATGCCGGGCGTGCGCGACATCGACTCCCCCGATCAGTTCGAGTTCATCCGCCCCTTCTTTAAGGAATATCCGCTTTTGAGAGCTGCCGTCCGGAAGCTTGATCTCGCGCTCCTCGATCACTCCGGCATTCCTGCGCGACTCCAGCTCGCTGGCCGTCAACCAGCCCTCCATGGTCCAAAGCCTTCGCCCGTCCCGGCTTACCCGGGTGGCCGCATAGAGCGGGCTGATCTGCTCGCCGCGGCCTTGCCAGCGCTGGCGCGCGGTCCTGAGCCTATCGAGGGCCAAGGCCGTCTCGTCGATCTCCGCGGGAGAGGCGCCTTCCCAGCGGACAGCCGCGAGCCTCGACTCGCCGAGCATCACCAGGGCGTTGAGGGCCGCCAAGCCGCGCCCCGAGCGGATTTCATCGATGGAATCGGACAAGGAGCCGCGTATGTCGTAAAGGGCGTCCAAGGTCCACAAGGCCTCCTTGCCTCGGGCCTCAGTGTGCTGGAGCGTCTTGGCCAGCTCGGCGTTGAAGGCGAAACGCGCCTTTAAATAAAGATCCAACTTGATGTCCTTGAGGAAGAACCTCTTGGGATCTTGATCGAGATCCAAGAGATAGCTATCGAGCAGCTCCTGCCGGGCCTCCTCGGCCCTCCAGGACAGGATCTCGAGCCTCGCGAAGGCTCCCGTAAGCTCGTGGGGCTGGGAAGCCGCTTCCCAGTAGACCCGGCGCAGGCCTTGGCCCGCCCGCAGCAAGGCCTCCTTGTGCGCCGTCCCGCTCTCGGCCTGGACGCGCAGGTCCGAGCGCAGGAATTCCAGCAGCTCGATGAAGCGCGGATTGGCCGGATCGGAGGGTCCGATCGCCGCCAGAAGCTCGCTCAGCATCGATTTGAGCCGGTCGCGCTTGCCCACGAGATCGTTGCGCGATAGCCATTCGATGCGCTCAAACGGATCGAAATCCTTATGGAGAACGCCCTGTGCATCCAAAGCCGCCACCCTGACCAGATACGAATACCTCCCGATCTTGCCCACGAGCTCGCGCGGGACGCCGAGCCGCAAAAGCAGGCCCTCGTGTCGAGCCTCGAAATCGCCGTCGAGGAGCCGCTCGGCCCAATAGCTCAAAAGCTCGTCCCTTGGGTCGCGGCGCAACGACGGCAAGGGCTCGACCGGCGCGGGAGCCGGCCTGAGCCTTCCCTTGCCGTCGGGGTCGATAGCCTCCAGCTCGGCGACCAGGCTCACGTGATCCGATTGCGTCCGAGCCACCTGCTCCGAGAGCTCGAACCAGGCCTGCACCAGGCGCTCGCGGGCGAGCTCCGCGGCGATCCTGTCGCCTTCCCCCCGCGCCGCTCCCATCCGAGCGCGGTACTCGTCCTCGGCAACGGACACAGCCCGCCTCCTGGCCTCGATGAGCCGGACTCCGTCCTCGACCCGGGCCAACAGCGAGAATATCCTCAGGGCCAGCTCCTGCAGGGCGCCGCTTTCTTGGAGCTGCTTGCGCATCATGTCCGAGATCACGTTCTCCAATCCTCGCTCGATGGCGCGCGGATCGGGGGCCTCCAGGAACCCTCCTGATATGATCCGGCCGTCCCGGAATATCCCGGCCGCGCCGACTGGGGTGACCCCCTTGTAGCTCATCTGCTCGATCAAAAGACCGGCCTGTATCTGATGGATCAGGTCCTCCTCGCGCGAGACGACCTTGGGCCAAGATCCGTTGAACAGGGTGTCGCGGATCTGCTCGATGGGGGCGCCGCGCAAGCCCTTGAGCACCCGCTCGGCTTGCGCCGAGGGATCGCGCGAGCCGGCCGGCTCCTCCGGAACCAAGGCCATGAGGGTCTCCAGCCCGGTGCCTGGATCGAGCCCCATGATGGCCACGATCCTTCCCTTTTGCTCGAACAGCCTCTGCCTCTTTTGGTTGATGAACTCTATAAGGCCCCGGCTTGAGCCGTCTGGATCGGCCAGTTTCCTCTCGGCCCAGCGCAGGTTCCAGACATTCTCCCTGAAATCCTCCGCCAACAATCGAGCCTTGGCCGCCTCGCCGAGCATGGAGTCGCGATGCTTGCGATCCGCGGCCTCCGTGCGCAGCCGGCCCAAGGCGATCAGGGCGTCCTCAGGCGTTCCGGGGGCCTTGAGCCTGAACTCGAGCCAGCTCTCGCCGTAATGCTCGTTGATCTTCTGGCGACCCAGAGTCTGCCCGGCGTAGTAATAGCGCGCGAAGGCGCGGCCTTGATGAGCGTAAAAACCGGGCTCCTCCGTGGCAGGGGTTCCGGAGGGCGTCCGCGCGGAAATCTGTTGGGCTCTTTGAGCCAGGCGATTCTTGAGCTCCTCGAAAGTCGAGGGCAAGGGCGTCGGATCAAGAGAGCGGCTCGACGGCTCGCCTAAAAAGGCCAGCGTGGACCTCAGCCCGCCGATGCGATGGCGCAACTCGATCTTTCTCAGCTCGCTGGCCGCGTCCGCCCGTCCTTCCAGGCGCGCGAGCTCTCCCAGCGCCAAGTTCAAATGAAGTCTCGCCTGTTCGGCCTGCGCCGTGGCGGCCCTGTCGAAATCGTCGCGCGCCTTCTCCTCGCTCAGGGTGCGCAGCCTGGCCGCGGCCACGGAGTCCTTTTTGCTCGCCTCCTCCTCGGAAAGGGCCTTGACCAGGCGGCCCAGAGAGCGCCCGAAGATCGAAAAGGGCTCGGTGGCCAATTGCTCGACCTTCAGATTCTTGGTCACGATCTGCTCGTGCGCCTGGGCCAATCGGACTCGAGCCTCCAGTATCCGGCGCTCGGCCTGCCTGGGCTTTTTGGCCTCCAATATGCTCTCGACGGCCGCCAGAGCCTGCTCGGCGCTGATGTCGATCTCCAAGGGAGACTCGGCCGTCCTTCCCAGCAGATGATTGAGAGTGGCCACGGCCGAACGGCCGGTCAAGAGCACCTGTTCCCTCTTGGCCTTGGCCTCGTCGAGTTGCCGGCCCGAAAGCTGCGGAATGAGCCGGTCGTATTGGCGCAAAGCCTCGAGCGCCGCGTGATAGGCCGCCACGTTCTGGAAGAGATTGAGGGCCAAGACCGACTCGAGCCGGGTCTTGAGCTGGCCGTAATACTCGGATTGGTCCTTGTCCTGGCTCAACTGCAGCTCGCGCAGCTCCGAGGGCTTGAACTCCAGGCCGAATATGGGGGTGACCGGTATGCCGGTGATGCCCATGCTGGGGAGCCAGCCCACTCCATGCGAGTTGAAGCCCGCGCCGACATGCAGGTCGAGGAACACCTTCTGGATGCGATGATCGTTGAAACGACCCATCCATTGGGCCGCCTCCTGCTTGAGGGCGACTTCCTTGAGGCTGTGGGAGCGCTGGGCCACGATCTTGAACCCTTGCTGTATCGAGCTCAAGCGCAGCTCTTGGCCGTCGGAATCCATGGGCTTGACGAATTGCGACTCGAGCTCGACGGCAGCCTCGGCCAGAGCGGCCTTGCCCTTGGCCTCGAACACGGAGCTCGCGTACCACTCCCAGTCCTCGTAAGCCCTTTGCAGCTCGCTCCAGCTCAAGAGCCCGTTGCGGAAGGCCCTGATGGCCAGCGAAAGACTCTCGGCCGCGGGAGCCACCCCCGGCTCTAGGCTCTCGCCGCTGGCCTTCCACACCCGGGCCTTCTCCACCTCGAGCTCGGCCCGCAGGCGCTGGTCCAGGTAGGCCTGCGCCAACTCCTCGTAAACGGCCCGGCTTTCCCTTTGCAAAGCCATGTCCCTGTGGCCCTTGCGGCCCGGGTCATAGATCGGCAGGCGCAGGGTGACCCCGGCGGTGAAGGCCTGATTGGCCAACATGTCCTGGAGCTGTATGCCTACGCCCACGCTCAAACGCTCGACCCAGGGGATGAAATCCACGACGTTGAAGGGGTTGGGCCCCAGTCTTTGCGTCAGGGCTTGCTCATCGAGAGCGCGCAAGGCCGCAATGAGCCGCTCGGGCTGGGCCAGGGTCTCGCGCATGGATTCCAGGAGCAGGGACATGTCCGAGGCGTTGAGCCGTGACAAGGCCGCGGGAAGCGGCGCGTTGGGATCTCGCCCGGTAAAAAGATTGTAGGAGAGCACGCTCTGGCGCAGCCTCTTCTCGGCCTCGATGAGCTCCACCTCGGCCTGGCTGCGGAAACTCCGCGAGGGCGCGCTCTCGAGCTTGGAGCGGGCCATGCGCAGCTCCCATTGGCCCTTGGCCAGCTCCAGGATCAGATCCTGCCACTGACGCGCGATCTCGACCTTGCGTTCCTTGAGCCTCAGCCCCTCGCGCACGAGAGCCGGAATCTTCGCGTCGATCAAGGCCTTTTGAGTCTTGGTCAGGGTCAGCGAGGTCTGGGTCCCGGCCATGGGCCCGCCCCCGATGACCCGGTCGGTCTGGTCTCCGGAAACCGGGGAGCTGACGAACCCGATCATGCCTTGCACCCGGGTGTTATCCATGACGGCGCCGCCCTTGCGCAGCTCCTGTATCTCGCGGGCCAGCTCCCCGATCTCCTGCACCATGAGCTTGCCCGCCATGTCCCTTTCCCAGATCTTCTGCAGCTCCGCGACCAAGGCGGGATCGGAGGCCGCCGGCTTGAAGGCTTGGGCCTCCCGCTCGCGGAACGGCTTGAGCACGTCTCCGCCCGCGATATTCTCCCGGGCGCGCTCGCTTGCGTTCTTGAATATCTCGGAGAGCACGAAGGAGCTGTTGGTCAGGAACTGGAGCCTGTTGTTCATGCCCGGATGGGGCGAGCCGTAACCCACCGAGACGCTCGCGTGATCGCCCAGCTTCTTGCCCGCCTCGAAGAAAAAGGTCCCGGTATCGGATTTGCCGCCGTAGAACAGCTTGCCTTCCCCGCTCAAGAAGATGCCGCTTCCGGGAAGGTTGACGGTGAGCTTGTCCGAGAGGGTGTTGTACTCTTGCCCGACCTCGGCGGTCATCTTGTTTTGCCCCGTCAACCAAGGCTTGCCGTCGGTCTTGAGGCTGAAGCCGTTGAGCACGGTGGCGCCCAAGGCGTTCTGGGCGATGTCGTCCGTGCCGTCGACGCGCGAGAAGAACAGGTCGAGGGTGAAGGCATTGGCATCGGCCTCGGGGTTGAAGAGCTTGGCGACGTTGAAACGGGGACCCAGTTGGCTGCGGCTGTAGCGCTTGTCGTCGGCCTCGACCCGGATGTCCAGGCTCTTGGCCAGGTCGGGATCCCAGCCGGTGAAGTCCAGCTTGAAGGGCTGCAAGAACTTGCGCGGGTCCCTAGCCAGCATCTCCTGGTGCTCGGCCGTCAGTTCCACGTACTCGGTGAACTTGAACGAGCCCTTGAGGCTGCCTCCCAGGTAGTAGGGCTTGTTCCAGGTATCATTGAGCGCGAAATCGCCGAACCCCGCCGCGGCGATATAGGCGCGGTTGCCGAGTATCAAGGCCGCGAAATCCTCGAACACCATCACCCGCCCTTCGGAGACGTTGGCCACGAATCCCAGCTCCGCGGGAGCGTCGAACGCGGAGCGCCGGAAGGTGATGTCGAGATAATTGACCATGCGCTTGCCTTGCAGCGACTCGACGCTGACCCTGATGCCTTTGTCGCCATAGGGGGCGTTCTCCTTGTTGTTCGGGCTGCCGAATTGATAGCCGGTGACGCTGATGTTGTTGCCCCAGAGGCTGGCGATATTGCCGAAAGTCACGGCGTTGCCGGTCTCGAGCCCGTGCGGCACTGAGAAGCGGCTCTGGTAGACCAGGTAGAAGCCGTCGATGTCGTCGGAAAACTCCATCATCTGGGTCTCCGGCAGCAAGCTGGTCAATCCTTGGGGGTTCTCGAGCAGGCTCTGCTTGAGCCCGGCCAGATTCTGCGCTCCCTTGGCCTGGAACATGCCGAGCAGCATCTCGACGAAATTGGGAAACGCCGACTTGCGCACGATGAGGGTCTGCGGCTGTTCCGGGTCCTCCCCCATCAACCATAAACCGCGATTCATGCGCAGCCGCTCGACGCGGGAAACGAGCTGGGGAGACAAGGTCTCCTGGAGCTCCGGGCGCGCCAGCATCTCCCGCAATTCCGCCTGGCGATCATCGAGCTCGATCATGCGCGCCTTGAGCAGGGTCTCCGAGCGCTTGGCTTGGTCGTTGAGCTCATGCCATTTGACGTTGGCTTCCAGCACCGCGCGGGTCTTTTCCTGGATCGCGGACACGTCCTTCATCACGCGAGCCAGCGCGCTCTCATGGGGATCGTTGAGCTGGGCCAGGTATCTCTTGACCAGCTCCTTCTTGCTCTGCAGGTCGTCATAGGTCTTCTTGAGCGAGTCCCGCATCTTCTCGACGGCCTCCACCTCGGCGTCGTTGACGGTCTGCCCGCCCTCATGTATGTCCTTGAGACCCTCGTAGTATTTCTTGATGTCGTCCAAGGTGTCGTGCTTCTCGAGATCCCAGCCGGTCTTCTGGTCGAAGAAGAGCGTCCCTTCGACCAGGAAGGCCTTGAGCGCGCCCAGATTGGCGATCGCCCGCTCATAGACCTGCTGGGGCGTCTCGCTGGAGCCGTTGGATTCGATGTAGGCCAGGTCCTTGTCGGTGTTGGCGATGGCGTCCTCGAGCGCCTTTTTTCCCTTGTTCAAGAAGGACTCTGCCACCGGGATCTGATCCTTGAGGGCTTTTTCGGAGGCCGCGATCACGGCGTCGGAGTAGAGGAAACGCGCCACGGCCAAAGCGGCGGGGCCCCGGGCCGTGGGAGTCACGCTCGAGTCCACGATGCGAGCTCCCGCGTCCTTGGCGAGCAAGCCTATCTTGGCCCACGGATTGACGTCGATGGGCGGCTGCTCGCCGGTGGACGGGCCGCCGCTGCTGGGAGGAAGCGTGGCGCCGCCGGTGCCGGCCTTGGCCCGGGCCTCATCGCCGATATCGGTGAGCTGCGTTCTCAGCTTCTCGAAGAATTCGTCGTCGACCAGGCGCTGGAGCTTGTCCTTGCCGGCCGCGTCCGGCCCTATCCCCTCGGGAAGGCGTGGCAGCCTGAACTTGCCGGACAAGCTCTCGATCTGCGCGAGTATCTTGTTGATATCGACGGCCTGCTGATTGAACTGGGCCGCGCGCTCGATCCTTTCCTGGGTATATTTCTGTATCTTGCGCGGCACGCTGAAGGGCTGCCTCTCGCCGTAAAGCTCCTCCTCG
This sequence comes from Elusimicrobiota bacterium, assembly GCA_016207665.1. Lineage (GTDB taxonomy): Bacteria > Elusimicrobiota > Elusimicrobia > UBA1565 > UBA9628 > JACQPG01. The sequence goes on from JACQPG010000106.1 coordinate 26,453, forward strand.
CCCATGAAGTTGGGGTCCTTGCGCTGGGAAACCTCGACTAGGCCCTCGTTGATTCCCTTATGCTTGCGCCCCTGGTCGTCGGTGTAGCCATCCAGGTTGCGCTGCAGGCGCTGCTTCCAGAAGCTGATCGAGGACCTCGATGCGGCCACGTCCCCCTCGGAGCCGCCATGCGACGACAAGGACCAGGGCAGGGTCTTGTCGAAGAGCTTGACCGTCTCGGTATAAAGAGTCTTCTTCGCGTCATACAGCCTGAAATAATCGCTGTTTGCCTTGGCGACCTGGTCTATGGACCTTTTTTGGAAGGGGATGAGCGTGTTCTCGATCAGATCGGCGGCGCCCTCCAGGCTCGGGATGATCTTATCCCGCAAGAGCGTGGTTTTCCGGTTGATCAGGGCTTGGGGATCGGGCGGCCCGTTCATGTAGGCCACGTCCGCGTCCACGTCCGCGATGACATCCTTGATCATGCGCACCACGGCCGTCAGCCTCTCCTTGGCGGGGGGCAGGATATCGCGCAAGGCCTCATCGATCGCCTCGATGGTCTCCTCGGACTCGGACCAGCGTATCACCTCATAGCCGGTCTGGGGCAACAGCCGCGCGATATTGAGCAGGTTGACCTGAGCGGTGGTGAACTCGGTCTTGTCGCTATCCGGTATCTTGATAGCTCTCAGCTTGTCGCCGTAGCCCTCGATGGCGTCTTGAAGCTGCTCGAGCGTGAGTCCCGAAAGCGGCGGCAGCGAGACTCCCAAAGTCGAGTTGATCTGGGCGGCGAGGGCGTCTATCTGCGCCGTGTTGGCCAAGCTCCTCGAGCGCGATTCGTTCAAGATCCTCTCGTTGTCCTCCCTGCGCACGATCAGCGACTCGTATTGGGGATCGCCGAAATCGTCGGGGATCTTGCGGGTATTGGAGCGGTCCAGCCTGCGATTGATCGAATCCAGCGAGTCCTGGAACTCCTTGAGCCGGCCCTCCCAGTGCGTCTTGCGCTCGGCCAGCATGCTCATGATCTGGCCCTGGGTGGGGTTATGCAAGCGGGTCTCCGGTCCGGGGATGAGCGCGATCAATATGCCCGCATGCTCCCGGTCCACCTCGCCCATGCGCGAGAGGCCCTCCCGCGCCTTGCTGAGATTATCCCTGGCCTCGGTCAGATCCGCCTCGAAATCCTTGAGGGAGAAGGCGTCCTTGTCATTGGGATTGCCGTCCGTCCTCAACTTGGCCACGGTAGGCAGCATCCTGATACGCTCCTCGTATTTGCGCACGGGATCGGAGCCGTCCTGGGCTTTGATCGATCCGATGAGAGCCGATATCTCGTTTCTGAAACCCGTGATGGCCCCCACTCCCCGGGTGGCCTCGTCGGCAAAGCGGAGCAAGTCGCTTTTGTTGGCCTTGTCGTCCTCGATCTCCTCGTCCACCTCCTTGCGCCAAGCCGCGAGCCGCTTGAGCTTCTCCTCCGCCTCCTTGAGGCCCTGCTCGTTCCGTTTCTCCGAATTCTTGATCTTTTTCAGCTTGGCCTCGAGAAGCTTGAGCCCCTCTTGGATGCGGGCTTGAGCCTCGGTGATCTGCTTGAGCCCGTAGGACAGATGCATCACCGCCTCGAGCCGGGACATATTGACCTGCAGGTCCATCCTCTCCTTGCCGGTGCGCCTCTCGCGCGCCGCCTGGTTGCGCATTGCGGCTTGCATGGCCAGCAGCTTGCGCACCGCATTGAGCATGTGGGTCTCGGAGGCGACGTCCGACTTGAGCCTTTCGATCTCGCCGAGAACCTTGTCGAGATCCTTGAGAGTCTTGTCGTCGACTCCCGAGACCCCGGCGGGACGATCGACGGGCCTGTCCTCGAGTATGGCCGAGGCCTTCTCCGCCAGGGCCTTGAACTGGGCTTGGCGGAGCGAGATATCCTCCCAGTAGCCAGATCTTTCCTCGGAACGCGGGGGCAGCCGCCCCTCCAGCCCGGCTTGCAGCTGGAGCAGTTCCTTGAGCCCGGGCTCATCGCCGCCGCGAGGATGAGCCAGCTCGTATCCCTGGGCCAGCTTGCCGAGTATCGCGTCCTGATCGCGCGCGGCCGATAGCTCGCGCGACAACCTCTCTTGCTCGGCGCGCTCCTCGGGCGCAAGCGGCCGGCTGATTCGCTTGAGCTCCGCCAGACGAGCCTCTCCGGCGCGGATCTGGCGGTCCAGCTCCTCGATATGCCGGCGGCTTTGCTCGACCTCGCGGCCGAGCTGGCCGGTCTTGCCCATCAATTCCTTGACGCGGGCCTCGACCTCGGCTGCGGACTTCTTGTGAAGCTCCTTGTCGAAATCGTAGACCCCGGGATCGACCAGGTCCTGGGCCGCCATCGAGAATCGCTCTTGGGCGGACTGGCCCGCGCTTCCCGGGGCCAAGAGACTCATCACTCGATCGGAGATGTTGAACCCGGTCAAATCCTGCGCGTGATAGAGCAGCAAGTTGCCCCAGGTGATGGCCCCGCCGAAGGGAATGGGGCCAGTCCCCGGCCCGCCCTCGATGGCCGCGGCTATGCCATGGAAAAGTCCGAAGCTGCGGCCCGTCGCCGCCTTCCAGGCTGGATCGACGACAGCGTCGAGCTCCTCGGTATACGAGAGAATGCCCGCGATCTCGCCGCCCACCGTGATCATCATGCCGGCGGATTTGAAGGTCTGCAGCCAAAACGCTCGGCTCGAAAATTGTTCGCCCCAGTTCCGCGGCGAATGGCTGGTCAGGGCGAGCAGGAAGGCCAGCATATAGGTATTGAGCATCTGGCCCAGCACCAAGTCCTTGAGCAGAGCGGAAACGGCCGCTCCCACGGCCGGAGCCAGAACCGGGCCGATCAACGGCACCGAGCCGATCAGCCACGGCAGCCAGCCCGCCAGATAGACCAAGGCCGGGCCGAGCAGAGGGAGGCTCGCCAGAGAGATCTGGAATAAATGGATGCCCCCGATGATGAGCAGAGGCGAGCCCCCTAGGGCGCCCAACACTCCCATCGAGACCGCGCCCAGCACGGCCATGACCAGGCGGCGCTTGAGGAATTGCAGCAGGGGCTCGGAGACTTGAAGATGCAGCAAGACCACGCTCCGGCCCCAGCCGGAATAAAGCCGGGAATCCCAGGCCTTGTCGCCGGCCTGTCCCACCCTCTGCACCACGGACTCGAAAATCCTCTTGGGCGCCTCGGCGTCGCTGGCGCTCAAAAAGTCCTCCGCGCCATGCAGGCTGTAATGGCTGATGGCCCGGCGGAAATAGCCGATGAAGAACATGTCGAAGAGATGGAACGGGAAGCGGGCGAGCAATCCTGTCAAATGTTTGAGCGGAAGGCGCACGGCCCAGCCTAGGCCCGAGTCCCAGCGGGCGCCGTAGCCGCGCTCGGCTTGGCCGTGATGCTTGCGCTGGTCGAAACCGTCGCGGAACTTCTTGTTGAGTTTGTCGAGTTCGGTATAGAGCTTCCACCAAACGGCTGATCCGGAGCCCTCGCCGAAATTGCGGCCGGAGGCGATACGCAACACCTCGGCGCGAGCCTGCTCCACGCTTTGGCCGTCGGCCAGGAAAAAGCGCCTGGCGATATGATCGATGATCTCGGGCGCCGAGGCGCTGGAGCTCAATCTCTTCAGCGTCGGATCGCGCCGCGCTCCCGACAGCCATCGGAACCCCAAAAAACTCTCACGAACCCTGGGAGCATAGGACCGGGAACCGGGCGAGGCCGGGGCCAATTGCGAGGGGAGAGGCTCCGGAGGAGTGGGCGGGACTATCGCCGCGGGCGGCTCGTCCCCCGGCTTGAGCTGGTCGAAAAACGCGCCGCTTTCCCGGCGCGCCTGTTCCTCGCTCTTGTCCGATCCCAGGCCCGGCGTCACGGCCGAGCCGTCCTGCTCCGCGGGGCCCAACGGACCGCCGAATAGATCGCCTTGCTCGGGCTGGGGAAGCGCCGAGGAGGGAACGGCGGCCTGCCGGCCGAATGGGATCAGCTTGAGGGCGCGGTTGCCGAACGAACGCAAGGACAAGCGCGGCGGAGCCGACGGCCGCCCTGAATGGGGCCTGATAGAGCCGGCCACGGCCTGTAAAATAGCCGGACCGGGCGCGCTGAGCCCCAGCTCCAAGACCAACAGGCAAGCCAGGGCCCTTTTCCAGAGGCCTCGAGGCATAACCCTGGAAGGATAACTCTAAATATAGAAGCTCCGGGGGGACTCTAGTACCGCTTTCCCCAAGGAAAAGGACCCACGAAGTTTTGGGTCCTAGGACCTAGCTCCTATTGGTGCCAGGCTTTTAAATTTTTAGAAATTACTTGAGTTTTTTGACGGGCATCGGGCGGGAATCAGGGGCCTCGAATCGGCGCAGACATTGGCTGATGGCGCCTGGACTGCGATTGAACAGCCGGGCCAGCTCGCTGACGCCCAAGCCGGCATCCTTCCAGACACGATGTATCGCCTGCCGGCGCAAGGCGGCTATTTCACGCCACTGGAGAGGACCCACAAGACGAGAGAGCTCGATGCCCTGGGCCGCGGCAAGCTCCCTGAGCAGCCTTTGGGCCTGGATCAGCCTTTCCTGAGGATTGCCGGGCGGCGCGCTCTGTGTCCCCGGGGCCGACGGCGGCAGGCCCAGCTCCTGCCCGGCTTTCATCTTGTCCTTCAGGAATTGCAGATAACGAACGGATTGCTTGATGCGTATCTTGGCGAAACGAGACAACACCGGCTCGGTATCGACCAGGGTCTCTCCGGCCTGGCCCTCGAAATGCGCGGCGCAGCTCGACCAAGGATAGCGCCAGGGCTTTTCACGATAACCGGCCTTGAGCGGTTGAAGGTGTATATAACGGCTGGCCTCGGCCAGCCCCTCCTCCGGCTCGAGCAGCCTCGACTGGAAGCGCCCTTGGAAAAGATGGCCCGCGACCCCATGACGATGATTGAAATACTTGGTATAGGCGGTGCTCAAGGACTGCATGAATTGGGACAGATTGGGCTTTTCGGTCTTGAGCAAGAGGTGAATGGCAGGGTCGAGAAGGCAATAGGCGTATATCCTGAGCTCGAAGCGCTCCTTGCGATTGCGCAACAAGGCCAGGAAATGCCTGCGATCCTCGTTGGCGCGGAACAAGTCCTGGCGATTATTGCCGGCCAGCCTGACATAATAACAGGCGCCGGCGATTTGCGCGCGTAGAGGGCGTCCCACGAAACAATCATAGCATTTTAGGTGCCAGGCTTTTAAGTATTTAGATGTTATCGTCGAGGCCAGGCCCTTGACAGCTTCTCCCCTCCGCTTTACACTTCACCTATGCGCGCGGGGCTGCTATTTTCGCTGTGTCTCAGCCTCTACCTCCCAGCCGCGGCCGAGCGCCATCAGGTGGATTTTTTCGATCCTGATAGCGTTGAGAGAGATCCCGCGCTCATCACGCTGTACTGCCAAAAGACCCTGCCCAACAAGGATTCTTTCCACTCCCAATGCCCGCTTGTCGACGCCAAAGGCCAGAACACCCGTTATCATCTCTATGCCGTGGACTCGGATCATCAGCCATTCATGGTCTATAAAGGCTCGACCCAGGATTTGGCGCGAGCCCTTTCCAGCCCGGCCGTGGTCAACGGCGATATGAGCCATGGCAATATCCTGACCGACCGGCTCGTGGACGAGGCGATTGAAAGGCTCTTCCCCGGCGAAAAACACCGCGCCGCTCAGGCCCTGATGCGCCGCTATCTCGAAACCAGGGGACCGCGCGGCAAGAACGGCAGAAGCGAGCTGGTGCGGCAGACGCGCGCGCTGGGGAAGGACCCCTCCCCCGATTCGGAAGCTCTGCTCGCGATACGCAAGCAATGGCTCGCGCGTCTCGAAGGGCTCGCTCCCTCATTGGCCGGGACCGGCAAGAAGATGGAGCTTCCTGGGCTGATCGCCTGGCTGTTTCCGGAAGACAACTCCAAGCACACCCGGAAGATGGCGGAGGAACTGCTCAAGTCCGACAAGGACCTTCACAATCGCTTCGTGTCCCGATTGGAGCAATCGGACGTGGACGCGCGCATCCCGGTCCGAAACGATATCCTTAACTTGCTCCGGAAGAATTGCGAGGCCCTGAAAACGGCTCCGGCCTCGGGCGCGCCTGAAAAGGTAAAGCAGGCTAGCGAGCAAGCGGCCGAAGCCCGGCACCTGAACAAGGCGGACGGAATGTTCTCAGGCCAGACCCCGGCCGGGAAGGGAGCGCCGGTGGCGGGCGGCTCCCAGATGACGCCGGACTGCCTCAGATTCACGACCGAGGAGTACAACCCGTTGATAGCGAAGGCCGACGGCTCCGTGCGGGGCTTCGTGCCGGGCGATTTCAAGGCTCAGCTCGGGGATCAAAAGAGCTCTTTCTGGGAGAAGTGGAAAAAACCCGTCCTTTATGGCGGCGGCGGGGCCGCGGCCGGAGCCTTGCTCGGCTTCATTCTCGGCGGCCCGCTCGGGGCCTTGATCGGCGCCGCGCTGGGCGCCGCGGGCGGCGCCATGATCGGCGCGGGCTGGCTCAAGGGGCCGGGAGAAGCGCCTCCCCCTCCCCCCTCGCAAACCCTCGACTCGCACCAAGCCCCCTAGGTTATTCGAAAGGCGAACCGGCCTCTAGGGCAGTATTCCCGAGGCCTTGATCGCATCCTCCTCGGCCACGCGACGCATCTCCGCGGTCAGGACCTGGATCACCTTGGGATCGGACATGATTTCCTTCATCACGACCTCATTGGCGCGCGCCTCTCCCAATCGATCTCGGCCTACGAGATCGTGCAGCTTCTTGCGGGTCAGATAATCGCGATAGAATCTCTTGGCGTCGATGAGTTCCGGCTCCTGGAGCCGCCGCAAGATCGTGGCCTCGTCCAGGTTCTCTCCCGGCTTGAGATGCGGCCTGATGGCCTCCTCAAAATTCTTCCAGCTTGCCTTGTAGCCCTCGTCGGCTGATTGCCGCACTCTATGTCGCATCTGCGTCCAGTAGGCCTTCTGACCGAGAATCTCGGCCTTCTCATCGAGCAGGTAGAAACGCGTCTTCGCGCTTGAGGGGATGCGGCCTCGATCGATGCGACCCATGAGCTGCAGCAGGCTCACGTCCGATAGTTTTTGCGAATTGGTGATATACATGGAAATGATCGCGCCTTTATAAACCTCCGGGCCATCCTCCTTGCCGCCGACCTTGGCGGTCAGGGGAGGCTCGAGGCCGCGCACCATTTGGCCTACGATCAAGACAAAGTCGATTTCTCCGCGCTCGGCAGCCTTCATATTGCGCATCAGCTCTACCTCGAACATATAGCGCTCGCGTTCGAAGTAGTTGGAACCCGGCATGGTGAGTATGGCCACGCGCTCTCGGCGCACGCCGCTTTCAGCCATGGTCTCGAGCGCCGGCTCGAGCTCCGGCTTGGAGCTGAGCCACAAGAAACCGGGGACCCTTCGCGCTTGGCGACCGGACCGCTCGCCGACCCTTTCCACCCGCTCCTTGAGCGCCCGCCAGTGCGCGATAGACCATTGAATCTGCACCCGGGTCGAATCCGCGCCAGCGCCATCGAGCAGCACATGAGGCTGCTTCATGGCCTTGCCGGGATTGGTGCCCTCGCCCAGTATGCGATAGCCCATCTCCTGGCGGAAGAAGGGCCTCATCGAGTCAGGCAGGGTGCCGGAGGCGGCGATGAGAAGGGCGTCCGCGTCGCGCGCCGCCTCATTGAGCTTGCGCATGTCCGTGATGGCCATGTGCTCGAAGTCGAGGGTCAAGGGCTTGCGCTCCCTAAGCTCTATGGGGGTCCTGTTGAAGGTGTCGAGATTGTCGAGCGGCAGGTCGTTGACATAGCTGATGATCGAGCGCCGCGGGTCGGGATCCGGCTCATAGGTGGAATGGAGCCGCGCGCCCTCGGAGGCGGACTCATAGGCGCCCTCGAGTATCTTGCGGATCCAGTTCTCGAGCTTGCCGTAGCGGGCCTCGACCACGCCCAGCTTGAAAGCGCTTCCCAGGGCGTTGCGATACTCCTTGAGCATCTGGGCGTAGAGCTGATCCCGCGTCATGCCGTATTGCCGGGCCTTTTCCTCGGAAATCTCGGAGAAGACCTCTCCAGACCTGATTTTTCCGTGAGCCTCATTAGCCTTCTCGAGCGTGCGCGCCACCAGGTTGTTGAAAGCCAGGCGGAAATTCGCATCGCTCTCCAGCATCGCCCTGAACTCGGCCTGGCTGAGGCTTTGGCCGCCATGCCTTTGGTGAAGGACAGTCCACGCCTCCTCCACCCCCTCGCGCAACGCCCGCTGGAACGGATCGACGTCCGGGAAGCTGAGCTTGCCGTTGAACTGGCCCAACGACAAGGGCGTGCCCAAGCCGACTATGTCGAACTCATCGGCGTAGACCTCATGGGTCTGGAAAGGGGTGAGGGTGCCGCTGGCTTGAGCCATGGTCTGGCGCAACATCAGGTCGGAATAGGTCATCACCTGGAATTTAGGCTGGCGTCCCCTGAAGAATGCCTTGTAATTGTCCAAGGTCTGCAGCACCAAGTCGCCGTTGGCCGTGGCGTAAATGGCGCCCTCCTTGCCCCGGACCTTCGCGTAAGCCTCCATCATGCCGATGAGCACGAATCCCAGAAGCGTCTTCCCGCCGCTGGTCTCGAGCAAGTCGTAAAGCCTGTTATAGGGTTGATATATCTCCTTGCCGTCCGCGCCCTTCTCGGGCAAGGCGCCAGCGACGGAGAGGAAGTTCTCGCGTATTATCTCCAACTGCGCCTTCGGGCCGATCTTCCTTCCCTCAGCATCCGTCTTCTGCCGGCGAAACGCCTTGATCGAGTTTTGATTGACGTCGGAGAAGCGGTATTCCTCTGGTATCTCCCAGACGAGCTCGCCGCCGCGCTCCACGCGGACCCGGAAATGCAGGCCGAACACCCCCTGCTCCCACACATCGATCAGGAGCTCGATGGCCCGCTCCAGCCTTTGCATCTCCTGCGGCCCCCTGCTTGCCTGGCGGAAGAGGTCGATCTCCTTGACGAGGTTGATGTTGACGAATTGAAGGTCCGCATCGGACTCGATGGTGCGCCTGAGGCTCTCGAGCGACTTGCGATAAGTCGGATGCGAGCCGGCCTGCTCGATCAAGTCGTCGAGCTTGAGATTGGCGTAATGAATGAGGTCTCCCGCGCTCAGCCGCCCATCCAGGCTCTCCTTGAGCCCTTCCAAGGTCTTTCTCGGGGCGCCTCGGTCCTGCTCGATCAGGCGATCGATCTCGGCCTTGGCGCGGGCTATCTTCTCTGAAACCGGCGAGGGCTCGGCAAGACGCTCGACTAGTCCATCCAAGGACCGAGCATCCTCGGCCGCGCTGCGCCGCCGGATGGCCTGGACCTGCTGGCGCGCCTCGCGCAAGTTCTCCTCGGGGGAGTTGCGCGCCTTGCGCTTAGCCATGCTTTCGATATGCTGGCGCACCCCGGTGATCATCATCTCGGAGGGAGTCTCGCTCGGGAGATCGATCAGGGCTTGCCAGAACCTGGTCTTGATCAGGGAGGAAAGGGCCGCGCCCAGGGGCAGGGGGGCGCTGTTGATCTCGGCCCACTGCGCCTCGGTTTTAAGTCGCTTGAGGGCCTTGCCCGAGATAAGATAGGTCTGCCCCCCCTCTTCCCAGTGAAGACTGTCTTCCGCGTTGATGATTTTCTCTCGCAGATCGGCCTTCTTGAGCAGCCTGTCGATCAAGGTTTCCCTCCAGGCCTTGACCGCCTCGGGGGTGACGAACACCTCGTCAGCGGCGAGAGCGGGCGGTTCGGGTCTTGGGGATGCTGAAGACCCTCCGAAAAGCTCGGCCTGGCGATCGTCCGCGGCGCGGCCCGGCCGGCGCGACGTCTCCCCTGCCGATTTTTTGCGCGGGGCTGGAGCATCGGCGATCTCCACGTCCAAGGACAGCCCGCCTTGCGCGCCATCGTCAGCCAGGGCGATAAGTTCCTTGAGCTTGCGCCGCCCGGAGATCGCGCTGGCATCCACGGTGGCTCCGACCATGATCTCCAAATCGCTCATGCCCCGGGCCCGCTCACGGTTGGCCATCTCCCTGAGATCCTCCTGGCCCTGTATCTCGCCGACCTCGCCCTCGCCCTTGCGCAGCCAGCGCTTGAAGCGCTCGCCCCAACCGCGGCTGTACCATTTTTTCTTGAATTGGACGGGATCGCTGTTGGAGGCGGTTTCAAGCTTATGCAATTGCTTCTGCCGCGACAAGGTATAATAGGCCCGCTCCGTCTCCCGCGCCTGGGCCATCTCGGAGCGGCCGCTCATGGTATTGACCGGGATCAGCAGCCAGCTCACCTGACCCGCGCGCATCCAGGTGCTCACGCTTCCGGAGAGCCTTTGCAGGCGGCCGGTGATCCCATTCATATCTTGATACGGATCCACCAAACCCAACTCCTCCGCCTTGGCGCTGCCGTAATAATGGGCCAAGGCCGCGGCATCCATCATGCCCTCGCCCAGCACGAAATATTTGCCGGCCCCGTCGACGAAACCCGCGGTCCGCAAGCCGACCTTCGCCGCGGCGCGAGGCACGGGAGCCAGCCTATTGGTCGCTTCCTCGGCCGCCTCGAACAAGCCCTTTTTCCCCGCCTCGGTGCGGCGCAGGCGCAACGAAGCGCGCGCGATCACATTCGCCAAGCCGCTGACGGGGCCCGCGCCTTGGGCCACATTGCGCAGCCCCCGGCCTAGCGCCGAGTTGCCGAAAGCGGTGGCCGGGAACGGGCTCATGAGGAACAATAGGCCCGCCTTGGGGCCGAACGAGGCTCCGCCTATGGCTGAATGCTTGAGGAATTCGCCGAAATCCTTGGTTCCGCTGGCATCCGGATTGACCCAGTAATGCACCGCGCCCATGCCCGTGGAGGCGACCGACATCACCACGGCCTGCCCCGCGTTGAAGCGCAGGGCGTTGAGGAGGTTCGTGGTGACGGCCTGCTTGGCTAGACCCTTAAGCGTGACGACATCACGCAGCTCCAAGGTATTGGTGAAGTTATTGTTCCAGGCCAGTCCCAGGCGCTTCGGGTAGCGGAAGGGAAACAGCGCTCCGGGCTTGAGCGCGCCGATAAGAGGCCGGCCCTGGAGCCAACGCACGGCGATCGGAATGCCCTTGCTCGCTCCCCGAATGGCCCAACCCACCCCTACCGAGACCGCGCTCATGAAACCGATATCATAGATCGTGGTGCCCATCATGAAGCCCAGCATGTAGCGGTCGAGATAATTCATCTGGCTGGTGAGCACCCCCATAGCCTTGACCACGCGGGGGTCGGCGCTGTCGCGCGTGAGGCTCGATTCCAGGTCCAGCTTATGGAAACGGTATTCCTTGGGCTTGGAATCCAGGTACTTTTCCCACGCCTTGTCGGCCGACTCGGAGTCCAATTTGGCAAGCTTGTCATAGACCCCGCCCTCGCCCTCGTAGCGCTGCTCGGCCATGAGCTTGAGTATTTCCCTGCGTTTAGCGTGATCGCCCAGCTTGCGATAAGCCACGGGATAGATCTTCTCGATCGCCCTCTCGCCGGACCAATCCCGGCTGCCTTTCCAGTCGCTCCAAGACTCCATCCACTTGAAGCTGAAGAGATGGGTCCAGAAC
>JACQPG010000104.1 GCA_016207665.1 Elusimicrobiota bacterium
CCTCCTCGTCGACCTGACCTGCGTGGATTTCCTGGGCTACGGGAAGGGGACCAAGACCCCCTCTCCCGCTCCCGAGGGGCGCCGGTTCAAACTCACCTACCGCCTCCTGAGCCTCGATGAGGGCGCCGGCCTGGTGCGCGCCCGCGCGGCCCTGGAGGCCTGGGTGGAGACCGAGAAGGGTCCGCCCTCGGTCCGGGACCTCTGGCTCAACGCCGACTGGCTCGAGCGCGAGGTCTGGGATATGTTCGGGATACCCTTCCAGCGGGAGGGGATCAGGCGGATCCTGATGTACGAGGAGTTCTCCGGACACCCCCTGCGCAAGGACTACCCCATCGACAAGCGCCAGCCCCTCATCGGGCCCAAGGACGCGCCGAGCCGGGACAGGATGACCGAGGGCGACCTGCGGCCGAGGATCACCGATTGACCATGGACATCGACAAGACCATGCCCTTGGCAAAGCGCACCCAGAGCACCCTGCTCAACATGGGTCCGGCGCATCCGGCCATGCACGGGGTCATCCGCCTCCTCCTCGAGTTGGAGGGGGAGAAGGTGCTCTCCGTGGAGCCGGAGATCGGCTACATGCACCGGGCCTTCGAGAAGCATGCCGAGTGCGAGACCTGGAACAACGTCGTGCCTTGGACCGACCGGCTCAATTATGTCTCGCCGCTCATCAACAACGTGGGCTATGCCATGGCGGTGGAAAAGCTTTGCGGCATCACGGTTCCCGAGCGCGGGCAATACCTGCGCGTGGTGGCCTGCGAGCTCTCGCGCTTGACCGATCATCTGACCTGCATCGGCGCCAGCGCCATGGAGATGGGAGCCTTCACCGTTTTCCTGTATCTGATCAAGGCGCGGGAGTATCTCTACCAGCTCATCGATCATCTGACCGGGGCCAGGGTGACGACCTCTTACACGCGCGTGGGCGGGGTCAAGGGCGACATGCCGGAGGATTTCCCCGAGATGGTCCTGGCCGCGTTCCGAAAAATGCGCGAGGCGATACGCGACTCGGACAAGCTGCTGACCCGCAACCGCATATTCATGGACCGCGTGGAAGGCACCGGGACCATCTCCAGGCAGGACGCCCTCGCCTGGGGCATCACGGGACCCTTCTTGAGGTCCACCGGGGTGGCCTACGACGTTCGCCGCGCCCATCCTTATCTGGTCTACGATCGTCTGGACTTCGAGGTGCCCGTGGGGAACAAGGGCGACAATTTCGACCGTTATCTGGCGCGCATGGCGGAGATGGAGCAGAGCATGCGTTTGGTCGAGCAATGTCTGCGGCAAATGCCGAGGGGCGAGCATTCGCTCGAGCCCAAGGAGATGAAGCACGCCTTCGAATATCAGGACGCGGGCAAGGCGGGGCAGACCGCCCTGCTCGCGAAATACCAGGCCAAGGTGGACCAGACTCTTCAAGGCATGGAAAAGGGCGTCAGATCCAACGTGGCGGCGCCGGCCCGCTCGGCCGTGCTGCCCTCCAAGGAGGATACCTACGGCAATATCGAGGGTCTCATGAACCATTTCGAGCTGGTGATGTGGAGCTGGGGCATACGCGTTCCCGCGGGGGAGACCTATATGGCCGTGGAGGGCGGCAACGGGGAGTTGGGCTTCCACGTGGTCTCCTCGGGAGGAGACAGGCCCTATCGAGTGCGTTGCCGGCCGCCCTGCCTTCCGCCGACGGCCGCCCTGCCGGTGTTGATCAAGGGCGGCTATGTCGCCGATATAGTGCCCACCTTCGGATCCTTGAACATGATCGCCGGGGAGCTCGAACGGTGAAGACCAGCGACAGCCTGGCGGTTCAAGCCCCCTTCACTCCCGAGCAGGAGAAAATCCTGGCAGCTTGGACCGCCTACTATCCCTATCCGATCATGGGACTGATCGAGGCCCTGCGGCAGGTGCAGGAGTGGCACGGTTGCATCCGGCCCGCGGACGAGGAGCATCTGGAGAAGCTTTTCAAGACCACGCGCGCGCGGGTCCATGAAGTGGCGACTTTTTTTCCCTACTTCACGCAAAGGCCCACTGGCCGGTATCGCATCGGGCTCTGCCGCGGCCTTTCCTGCGCCCTGGCCGGGTCCAAGGCCTCGGCCCAATGCCTCGAGCGCGCGCTGGGCGTCAAGGAAGGCCAGGTGACCCCTGACGGCCGTTTCAGCTTCGAGGAGATGGAGTGTCTGGGCGCCTGCGATCATGCCCCCGCCATGATCGTCAATGAGGAGCTGAAGGGGAAAGCCAGCGAGGAGAACATACGGCGGCTCATCTCCGATCCCGAGGCTTATCAGCCCTCCCTGGAGTCCTCGCTCCATGGCGATGACGCCTGCGTGCTCACCAAGCACTTTTCCAACCCCGGGCTGCATCAGCTCGAGGTTTATCGCAAGTTGGGCGGTTACGACGGGCTCAAAAGGGCCCTTGAGCTCGGCCGTCCGGCCCTCATCGAGGAGGTCAAGAAATCCAATCTCCGGGGCCTGGGCGGCGCGGGCTTCCCCACGGGAGGCAAATGGACCACAGTGCCCCCCGAAGACAAGGTCCCGGGCCCGCGCTACGTGGTCGCTAATTTCGACGAGTCGGAGCCCGGTTGCTTCAAGGACCGGGTGCTGGGGGAGCGCGCGCCGCATCAGCTCATCGAAGGCCTTTTGATCGCCTCCTACGCGATCGGCGCCAAGGAGGCCTTCATCTTCATACGAGGCGAATACCGGAGCCAATACCGGGTGCTTCAGGCCGCCTTGCGCGAGGCCGAATCGGCGGGGCTTGTCGGCGGCAATATACTGGGAAAGGGTTTTTCCTGCAGCGTGAGGCTCATGCGCGGCGCCGGAGCCTATATTTCAGGCCTCGACACCGCTCTGCTCGAGACCATGGAGGGAAAGAAGGCTTGGCCCAGGCAGCCTCCGCCCTTTCCGACCGTATCGGGGCTCATGGGCAGGCCGACGGTGGTCAATAATGTCGAGACCTTATCCATGCTGCCCCATATCGCGATCAAGGGGGGAGAGTGGTTCGCCAAGCTTGGCGCGGCCAAAAGCGGAGGCACCGGAGTCTACAGCGTGAGCGGGCACGTGGAAAGACCGGGCGTCTACGAGTTTCCCATGGGCACGCCCCTGCGCAGGATCCTCGAGGCTGCCGGAGGAGTGCGCGAAGGCCGAAAGCTCAAGGCCGTGATCCCCGGAGGAGCCTCCACGCTGGTGCTCAGGGCCGATGAGATCGACGTGCCCATGGATTTCGACAGCCTGCGGGGGGTCGGCTCCTTTCTGGGAGCCGGCGGCGTCATGGTGCTCGATGAGACCGTGAACATGGCCGAGGTCGCGCATAATATCGAGCGCTTCCTCTCTCACGAGTCCTGCGGCCAATGCACTCCCTGCCGCGAGGGCAGCGAGTGGACCGTGCGCATTTTGGAGAGGATGCTCGAGGGCCGGGGCCGCGACGACGATGCCGCGACGCTGCAGCGCGTGGGCGAGAACATCACGGGGAAGGTGATCTGCGCCCTCGGCGACACGGTGGGCATGGTCACACGGGCCTTCATGAAGAAGTTCCCGGAGGATTTTTCCGCCAGGAAGGAATGAAACCGGAACCGAAACGGGTCAAGTTCAAGCTCAACGGCCGCGAGATAGAGGCGGCCGAGGGCAGCCTCGTCATCGACGCCGCGCGCGAGCAGGGCGTGGAAATCCCGCATTATTGCTATCATCCGGCCCTGGGCAATCCGGGTAATTGCCGGCTCTGCATCGTCGATGTGGAGGGAGCGCCCAAGCCCATGGTCTCCTGCCGGCTTCCGGTCAAGGAAGGGCTGGCGGTGCGCTCCGACACCGAGGCGGTCAAGCGAGCCCAGGCCTCGTCCCTGGAACTCCATCTCATCAACCACCCGCTGGACTGCCCGGTCTGCGACCAGGCCGGCGAATGCGGCCTCCAGGATTTTTACATGAAGTTCGGCCGTTACGAGAGCCAGATGCGCGAGGACAAGCTGCACAAGCGCAAGAGGACCGTGATCGGGCCTCATGTGGTGCTCGATCAGGAGCGCTGCGTGCTGTGCACGCGCTGCACGCGCTTCACCGAGCAGGTGAGCGAGACTCACGAGCTGGGCATTTTTGGGCGCGGACACAAGGAGTACATCGACCTGGCTCCGGGCAAGAGGCTCGACAACCCGTATTCGGGCAACGTGATCGACATCTGCCCCGTCGGGGCCTTGACCGAGCTCGACTTCCGGTTCAAGGTGCGGGTCTGGTACTTGGACATGACCGACTCGGTCTGTCCTAATTGCGCGCGGGGCTGCTCGATCTCGGTGCACGCCAACACGAAGAGACCCTGGCACAACGACGGGCGGCGGGTGGCGCGCATCAAGCCCCGGTACAATCCACAGGTCAACGGCTACTGGCTTTGCGACGAGGGCCGCTTCGGCTTCAAGCATCTCGATGAGAACAGGCTCGGGCGCGTGATGCGGCTTAAGAGCCCGCGAAAGGAGTTCGGCTGGGACGCCGCTCTGGGCGAGATCGCCGGGGAGATCCGGAGGCTCTCGGGCGACAGGGGTGGCAAGGGCCTGGCAGTGATCGCCTCGGGAGCCCTATCGAACAAGGATTGGACCGCGTTCAAGGGCTTGTTCGTCGATACGCTGAAGGTCAAGCATTTCCTTTTCGGCCCCGAACCCGATCAGATCGGCGAGCAGGACGAGCTGTTGCGGCGCCGCGAGAAGGTGCCCAATCTCCAGGGAGGCGAGGCCCTGGGCTTCGGCGGCTCCATCAAGTCGGAGTCCTGGGAGAGCTTGGCCAGGGAGATCGAGTCGGACAGGATCTGGGGCCTTTACATCGTCGACCGCGACGCGGCCCAGGTCTGGGGCGAGCGGGGGCGCAAGCTTTGGGACCGGCTGTCCTTGGTGGTCTATCAAGGCATCCATAAGGATAAGAGCAGCGAGCTGGCCCATTATCGCCTGCCCGCGACGGCTTATGTGGAGGAGGAGGGGCATTTCACGAATTTCGAGGGCGTAGTTCAGGGTTACCGCAAGGCGCTCGAGCCTGTGGGACAGGCCAGGCCGGACTGGATGATATTCTCTGCCCTGCGCGAGAAGCTCGCCGGCTTCCCGGTGTCCGAGGCGGCCCTATCGTGAGCGAGGCGCTATTCTCCGCCGCCAAGGTGATCGGAGCGGTCGCCTTCGGCCTGAACGTGGCGGGCTTTCTGGGCTGGGTCGAGCGCAAGCAAAGCGCGGTGATGCAGGATCGCGTGGGCGCCAATCGGGCCGCCATTTTCGGATGGCGGATTCTGGGCTTGTTCCATCCCATCGCCGACGCCCTCAAGTTGCTGACCAAGGAGGACTTCATACCCAAGAAGTCCTCGCGCGTGCTTTTCCAGGCGGCTCCGTCCATTTCCCTGGGATTTTCCCTGGCTTGCCTGGCCGCTCTTCCCTTCGGCGGCGCGGTGGAAATGGGCGGCAAGGTCTGGAATTTTCAGCCTATCGAAAGCCCCTTCGGCCTGGTGTTCATCATGGCCATGCTTTCGGTGGGGATACACGGAGTGATGATGGCCGGCTATGCCTCGGGCTCCAATTACGCCTTATTGGGAGGCCTCCGGGGCGCCGCCCAGATGATCTCCTATGAGGTCTGCCTGGCCGCGATACTGGCCGCGCCGGCCTTTCTCTACGGCACTTTGGATCTCCAGGAGATGGTTCTCTGGCAGACTCGTCCCTTGGCCTGGGGCCTGCCCGCATGGGGGATTTTCACCCAGCCCTTGGCCTTCGTCCTGTTCGTCACGGCCGGCGCCGCCTTGACCAAGAGGACGCCTTTCGATCTGCCCGAGGGAGAGTCCGAGATCGTGGGTTATCACGTGGAGTATTCGGGAATGAAGTTCGGGATGTTCCTGATGACGGATTTCATCGAGTCTATCGTCGTGGCGGGACTGGTCACGACGGTGTTCTTGGGAGGTTGGCATATGCCCGGCCTGGCCTTCCAGGGCCCCGCAGGGGCCGTCCTGATGCTGGCGACATTCGCGCTCAAGGTGTTCGCCGTTCTCTTTCTTCTCATGCAGATACGATGGAGCCTGCCCCGATTCCGGTTCGACCAGCTCCTTGATTTGAGCTGGAAAAACATATTGCCGCTGGCGCTGCTCAACTTCCTGGTTACGGCTTGGGGAGTCTATCTATGGCAGTGACCGTGCGCGCCGTGTCCAGGCCCGCGCGCAGCTTGCGCGTGCAGATCTATCTTTGGGAGGTGTGGAAGGGCCTGCTCGTGACCTTCCGGCATCTCTTCGTCAATCTCTGCCGGCACCTGCTGCGCGGCTTGGGACTGCGCGTCGTCCCGGGAGCGGTCACGATCCAGTACCCCGACGATCCGGCGATGCTGGGCCGTCGGGCACGGACCCGCCATCGCCTGCTCAAGAGGCCCGATGGCGAGCCTCGCTGCACCGCCTGCATGCTCTGCGAGACGATCTGCCCGGCCAAATGCATACGGATCACGGCGGAGGAAAGCCCCGATGTCATGGTTGAGAAGAGGGCCAAGACCTTCGATATCGACCTGGGACTATGCGTGTTCTGCGGCTATTGCGCGGAGGCCTGCCCCGTCGACGCCATCCACATGGATGCCAACGAGGTGGAGCTGTCGGTGTTCCGCCGGCAGGACATGATCTGGAGCCTGCCCGAGCTGTTGGGAGACAAGAAAAAGGAGATCGCTCCCCCCGCCTGATGAAATTATTCGCGCTGCGCGTCGGTCCCGCCGACTTGCTCGACATTGCCTTCGTGGCGGTGCTCATCTACGCGTTGCTGATCTGGTTCAAGAAAACCAAGACGGCTTTCGTGGCCTTGGGGCTTCTCTTGCTGGCCCTGATCTTCACGGCGGCGAGGCTGGCCGGCATGCATATGACGGTGTGGATATTCCAGGGCTTCTTCGCGGTGCTCATCATCGCCATCGTGGTCATTTTTCAGGAGGAGCTGCGCCATATCTTCGAGCGCATCGCGATCTGGAGCCTGCATGGAAGGGTCGCGACCGAGGCCTCGCCCCGCGAAGTCGAGATACTCGTTCGAACCCTTGGGAATTTCTCCCGTGACAAGATCGGCGCCCTGATCGTGCTGCACGGCCGCGATCCCTTGGACCGACATGTCGAGGGAGGCTGGGACCTTCACGGCGAGCTCTCGGAGCCGCTCCTTGAGAGCATATTCGATTCTCATTCTCTCGGCCATGACGGCGCGGTGCTCATCGAGCAGGGGAGGGTTTCCAAGTTCGGCTGCCAGCTCCCGCTTTCCCGCGAGTTCGGCAAGCTCAGCAACGTGGGCACGCGCCATTCGGCCGCCCTGGGCATCTCCGAGCGCACCGATTCGCTTTCCTTGGTCGTAAGCGAGGAGAAGGGCACTATCATGATCGCGGAGGACGGGGCGCTGGAGACCATAGAGACCCTGGAGAAGCTCGAGCGGACGCTCGAGCGCTTTTTCATGGAGAAGGCGCCCCAGGCCCCGGAAAAGGGGGTCTTCGATTTTTTCCGCCACAATGTCCGGGAGAAACTCTTCGCCCTGGGCCTTTCCGTGTTCTTATGGCTGTTTTTCATCGGTTTGGGACGGTGAAGACCAACGTCCAAGCTCGCCGGCTCATCGAGTGGCTGCGCGCCAAGGGGCGCGATATCCGGCCTCTGACCATATTGACCCACGACCATCCGGATCCGGATTCCTTGGCCAGCGCCTGGGCCTTGTCCCATCTGGCGCAAGGCGTGGCCAAGGTGAGGACGCGCATCCTTTACGGCGGCATCATCGGGCGAGCCGAGAACCGCATCATGGCCGAGCGGCTAATGATCCCGGCCTATCCCACCCGGCCGGGTGAGCTGCGCGAGGCGCCCCATGTGGCGCTGGTCGACACTCAGCCGCCGTTTCGCAACAACCGATTCCCGCCTCGGCGCAAGCCGGACCTCATCATCGACCACCATCCGCGCCATGCCGAGACCCAGGCCGAGCTGGTCTTGATCGATGAGAGCATCGGCGCGACCTCCACCATACTGGCCGAAGCGCTGCTCTGCTCGGGGCTCCGGATCCCCAAGAGATTGGCCACCGCGCTGCTCTACGGCATCGGTTCCGAGACCCAGAATCTCGGCCGCGAGGCGGGGCCTCGCGACATGGACATCTACCAGGCCCTATGGCCCAAGGCCAATATGAGGGCGCTGTGGAAGATATCCTATCCCAAGAGGACGACTCAATTCTTCCAAGACCTGGCGCGAGGCATACGCAACGCCTTCCTCTGCCGCGGCATCATAGGGGTCCATTTGGGCTCTCTCGGCACACCCGATCGCGTGGCCCAGGTGGCCGACTTCCTGCTCACCCATGAGAAGGTCCGCTGGTCCATCGTGACCGGCCGCTATCAATCCAAGCTCCACGTCTCATTGCGCACCAGCGAGCCCCGAGGCGGCGCCGGCCGCCTGCTCAAGAGACTGCTCGGCGGGGGCAATCGCGGCGGGGGTCATGGGATGATCGCGGGAGGCTTGGTGGAGGTCGGCGCCCACGCCCCGGAAGGAGAGTGGCGCGACGCCGAGGAGAAGGTCATCCGGGCCTTCCTGCATAGCCAGGGCGTCAAGGAGACGGCCCCGCGCGTCTATCCCTTCCGCTGAGACTACTTCAGTATCTTCTTGTAGAGAATCGCGGCGACGATGATGCCGATGATGCCCAGCACGTTGAGCTTGATCAGGAAGCCGAGCGTTAGGTCCACGAAGACCAGGTCGAGGTGGGTGGGATGAAGGCCGGCCACCACGGGCTTGAGAAGCCAGTCATGCACCCGGCCCTCGGTGAAATAAAGCCCGAAGAGCTTGCCAAGAAATCCTCCTAACAGAGCGCCGCCGACCAGGACGGCCGCGACCTCGAGCGCTCTCACCGAGCTAGGCGTGGCCCTTCCGCTTCTTGATCTCGCCGACGATCAACGGGATCAGCTCGTTGATGTCTCCGCAGACCGAGATCGTGGCCATCTGCATCATGGGGCAGTCGGCGTCGGTATTGATGGCGACGATCGTGCCCGAGGATGTCATGCCGGCCAAATGCTGGATCTGGCCCGAGATGCCGCAGGCGATATAGAGCTTGGGCCGCACGCTGCGCCCGGTAAGCCCCACCTGATGGCGATAGGGTATCCAACCTGAGTCGACCACGGCCCGGCTGGCGCCCACCGCGGCCCCGATGGCGCCGGCGAGCTCGCGTATGAGCTTGAAGCCCTCGGCCGTGCCGAGGCCGCGGCCCCCGGAAACAATCCTTTCGGCCGCGCCCAAGTCCAAATCGTTGGACTCCTCGGGCTGATAGCTCACGAATTCGATGCGCGAGGCCGCGGGCTGGAAAGGCGCCTTGACGATCTCGCCGGAGCGCCCCGGCTTGCTCTCGGCGCGGGGAAAAACCATGGCCTGCAGGGTCACCACCTTGACCGGCGCTCCGAAATTCAGCTCGGAGATCAGGTTGCCGCCGTATTGATAGCGCTTGGCCTTCAGTCCCGTCCCGTTTTGCGCGATCTCCGAGACCTCCGCGGCCACTCCGGCCTTGAGCCTGACCGAAAGCCGGCCGGCCAATGCTCGCCCGGCCACGCTGGAGGGCAGCAGCACGAGCCCGTATTTCTCCCGCTCGGCCAGTTCGCCCACGGCTTGCGCGTGCAGCTCGTCGTTGAAATTGTCCAAGGCCTGATGCTCGACCACATGCACCTTGTCGGCTCCGCGATCGATCAGCTCCTGGGCGAAGGCCTGAGCCTTGGAGCCCAGCACGATCGCGTGCAGGGGCTGTTTCTCGCTGTCGGCCAGGCTCCTTCCCGCGGACAACAGCTCGGCGGTCTGGGGCTGCAAAGATCCTCTCTGGATCAGCGCGACGACTAATACCATAGTGGCTCCAATGATCCTTAAATGAGTTTTCTTTCGATCAAAACATCGACCAATTTCTTGGCCTTCTCCGCGGCCGTGCCGCCCTCGATGCGCAGGCCCGCCGGCCGAGGCGGAGGGGGATTGAAGCGGGTGGTGGAGGTCGTGGCCAGGGCTTGGGAGACCTGGTCGGCTTTCAACCCGAGGTCCGACAAGGACCATTTGGGTATCACGGCCTTTTTCGAGGCCATCTTGCCCTTGAGCGAAGGCAGCCTCGGCTCGTTGATCTCCTTGACCGTGGATAGGGTAGCCGGCAGGGAGACGCGGAGCACGTCCACGCCGTCCTCCATCATGCGCCAGACCACGGCGGTCTTCTCGTCGATCGTATCGATCTTCTTGACCGAGGTTACGCCCGGCCAATCAAGCCAAGCCGCGACCTCGGACCCGACCAGTCCGGAATTGCCGTCATTGGTGTTCTTCCCGAAAAGGGCCAGATGCACCGGCTTTTCCGCATGGGCCTTTCTCAAAGCGGAGGAGAGAGCCAGGCTCGTGGCGTAAGGGTTGCCGCCCTCGAGCTCCGGGGCGCAAACCAGAATCCCGGAGTCGCAGCCGCGGGCGATGGCCTCGCGCAGCACGGCTTCCGAGCTGTCGGGGCCCGCGGTGAGGGCGGTGGCGGTGGAGCCGGGGACGCGTTCCTTGAGCCGCACGGCCTCCTCGACCGCGAATTCGTCGAATGGGTTCATGGCATAGACCAGTCCCGCGCTCTTGATCTTGCCGGTGGCCGGGTC
>JACQPG010000107.1 GCA_016207665.1 Elusimicrobiota bacterium
ATCCCGTCGACCCCGCCAGTCTTCCCCCAATTCGGCAACCGTTGTTCCCTCGCTGAGTTGTGGGTGGACTGGCCCAGTGGTGGTATTTTGGTCCCGTCGTCTTAGAGAACGACCGGCTTTGACCGCGCCGCCCTTGCCGCCCGAGCCGTTGCCGTCCAGGGCCTTTTGAAGGTCGTCGACCGGCAACTCGTGCAATTCCACATCCACTCGGTTCTTCCAGAGCGTCACCTGCTTGACCAGGAGCCGGATCACCTGAATCTGCATGGGCAGGGGTATGCGGTAGATGAACCGGGCGAAGCGCTGCAAGGCCCCCTGGATGGCGTCCACATCGTAGACGGCGCGCTTCCTGTATGAGACGGAAGCCTCAATCTCAAATAGCCGCGCCTCCAACTCCTTTTTGACGGCCTCCAATTGTCGGATCTCGGCCACCACCTGGTTGGACTCAGCGCCGGCCTTGGTCAGGTTGATGAGCTTTTGGATTTCCTTGCAGGCGCTCTGAAGCCGCTCCTCGATTCCCCGGCGCTCCTTCTCCAACGGCCCCACGCCGGCCTTGGACTGCTGCTCCACCTTTCGCACCACTTTTTCCAGGAAGGGGCGGTCCCAACCCACCGTCGCCAGCTTCTCAATGACGAACTCTTCCACCTTGTCGGCTCCCGCGCTTTTGAAAACGCAATCAACAGGCTGACCGTTCTGGTGCGCCAAGCATTTGTAGTAGCGATATACCTTGCCCTTCTTGGGCCGGGCATAACCCACCACCGTGCTGCGGCACTCCCCGCAGCGGATCAACCCCTTGAGCCTGAAGCCATGCCGGTTGGAAGAGTAGACCACCGGCCCTTTCTCCCAACGGTCATGGGAGTCCAAGAGTTTATTCGCTTTCTCGAAGTCCGCGGGAGCCACGATGGGTTTATGCTGCCCGGGGAAGTCCTGGCCGGTGCGCTCGTTGGTGACAAAGCCGATATAAATCTTGCGCCGAATAATCCTGATGATGCTGTCCTTGTCGAAGAGCTTCCCGCCGTAGAGTTTGCCGTTGAGCATCTTGTAGGTCTTGCGGCGATAGCCCAGGCGATTGAGCTTTTCCGCCACTCGGACCGTGGACTTGGTGCTCAGGTAGAGGTCGAATATTTTTCGAACGGTTTCCGCTTCCTTCTCGTTGATGATGAGAAGCTTATCTTTGATGTCGTAGCCCAGAGGCGGCAGGCCCGCGCACCATAGCCCCTTACGCGCCCGGGCCAAGTGAAAGTCCTTTGACCTCTCAACGTCCAATTCTCTGTCGTATGCCGCGAACTGAACCAAAATCGCGGTCATGAGCCTACCCTGTGGAGATTTTGTATCGATTGACTCGGTCGCTGAGACGAAAGCCACGTTGTATTTCTCGAAAACCTCAAGCAGGTGGTGGAAATCTTTGCTGTTGCGGGTCAGGCGGTCGAGTTTGTAGACGACGATAGCCTGAACGCGCCTCTCATGGATCGCTTTGAGCAGCCGCTGCATGGAGGGGCGCTTGAGGTCCTTGCCGGACTCGGCGGGATCGTCAAAAGCCTCGGGATATTCCTGCCAGCCCTTTTCTTTTTGAATTCCGATGTAGCTGCGGCAGACGGATTTTTGGTTGTCCAGGGATGTGACGTTGTTGACCAGGTTCTCGTCGTTGGATTTGCGGGTGTAAATGGCGATCCAGACCGGGGCCTTATTGGCCCCGTTCTGATTACCGTTTGCGCCCGCCGCCAACGCTTCGCTCATAGTTTGCTTCGCTCTTTCACACGCCCTCTGGTATGTCCGCGTTGAAGGAAGGACTACCTTCCTTCCTCCGTGAAATCAAGACCTGTCCCGGCGATTCCATGGACTTCTTTATTCGCTCCACTGGCACGACTTCGCTCGCTTGATCGTCAGACTCAAGCATCCCGTGCTCGGCCAAATAGAGAAATCCCTCCGCCAGAACCCTGGCCAAAACGTCGGCCCGCTCCTCGGGCGTCATATCATCGGAATCTGGATACCAACGCGACGATTTCATTGTCCCTGCCGCTCCTGTGGGCTGAGATGGATGGAAAGCACCCGCCCCGGAAAGTGAAAAGATGGCCAGGCATCTACGTTGGCCTTGAGCCCGTAATTCTCGCAGAAGGCAACGAGCTTACGCATCGTCTCCCACTCGAGACCATAAGGCTGCGTGACGTACCTGGCCGGCTTGCCGTTCTGAAGCCACAGCGTGTCATGGTCCCCCGAGGGAGGGACGCAATCTTTCAGGTTGCATTGCTTTCCCAGCAATCGCTGAACGCATAACCTGCCATCCGATCGCTTAAAGCCCTTGTCGGCGAAAAGCTGGTAGCAGGTCTCGGCTACGACCTCGGCATAGGCGCGGCTTACCGCGTCCTCACCTTGGGCATCCAAAAGCTCCCGAAGAGATTTCAGGGCCCGCAAGTACAGTTCCGTCCTATTTTTTCCGCTCGCATACTCTCTCATCGCGCTCCTCCCTTTCCCGCCTTACATCCACTCCAGGTCATCGCTGTAGATGATTCGCGGCTCGGTCCGTTGCGTGTTCATCGCCCTCATCGCCAGGACCAAAGCGTCGAGCAGATCGTCATCGCCGTTGGGAAAATCCGTCATCTCTTCCTCGAGATGCGAAACCCACTTGGCGAAATCAGACCGCGGAAGCCGGAGCGTTCCGTTTTCGACCAAAGGAGCCAGCGCGGAAATGCGCGCTGCCTTTGGATCGGTCACAGGAAGCATGCGCAGCGGCAGGCGCCGCGCTTCAGGATCAACGCGAAGGAGCTGGCCGAACACGCCTTGATAGCCTACCGATTCCGCGACGATGAGGACCGGGTTAAAAACCGTGTGGATGCGCTTGGCGATGGCGATTTGAGCCACGACACCGACCTGCCCGCGAAAAGCATCCAGCACGAAAGCGGTGCCTGCCTTATCGAACCCAACGACGACGTACGCAAATCTGGAGGCGTTTTTCTTCTCGCTGATCGCCAGGTCGATTCCCGCGTAAACCCGCAGTCCTTCTGGCACCTTGTCGAATCGGCCGCTCTCGATCCACTCGACTCTAAACGTCGAATCCTCCTGGCCCGTGATGTCATTCAGAAATTGGGTCCGGTATGCCGAAGAGCCCATGTTTGCTCTGAGGCGATCAAGCGTCTCGGGCGGAAATTTTTCAGGAAAAAGAAACCTGCGGCTGCCATCAGGGCCCGCCCACTCCGCGCGCTGCTCGATGACTTTCCAATTCTTAAACCCCGGATCGGACATGATCACGCCGGCCAGATCGTCCTTATGCCACCTGGTCATGCAAATTATGATCCTCCCGTTGGGCTCCAAGATGGGCAAGACGGTCTTCTGAAGCCAGGACAGGACTTTTTTTCGTTGAAAAGGCGAGCCTGAATTTTTCTCGCCTTGCGGGTCGTCGATGATCACCAAATCCGCATGCTGAGAAACGATAGTGCCGCCCATGCCGGCCACAGAGATCGAAGGCTCTTTGAGAATGCGATCCCGCGGGATGGTGATTTTTTCGCTCGTCCAGGTTTCGCTTAACGTATCCCAATGGCCGTAGAGCTCCTTGAATCGATCCGTAGAGATATGGGCTTTGATAGTCCCCAAGAAATCGCGGGAATTCCCAAGAATCTCGTTGAGGAGGAGCACCCTAAGATTCTTGTCTTGAGTCAGGCTCCATAAGGCGAAGGCGACGCTGATGCAACTGGTTTTCAAATGACCGCGGGGACTCAAAAGCAGGACGAATTGATGGCGCAGAATTTCTTGATACCAGCGCAGGTGGAACTCAGTCAAATCGCGATATCCACACGTATCTCTGGCAAAACTGAAAAGGTTAAGCAGGCGCGCCTGCTCTTGAGCGTCCATGGCAAGTAGCTTGCGGGGATCGGCGTCCATTGTCATAGCCATAACCCCTGGCGCAAAAAGTGGCGCAAATAAAATCGATGGGATACTTGGACGGGTAGGCCCCTTAAATTCCCGCCTTTTTCATCAACGGCTTTCCGGGCTGTTCTCCGTCGGAGAACGACCGGACCTAATACCCGATTAGGTGCGGTCAACGAGCTAACGTGTCGCATCGTTTCCCTCGCTCTGCGGCGCTTGGTCGGCGATCCCGCCTTCCTCGGAGGCCGTTTTCGAAGCGGTGCGATTGGCCTCGCTCAGGCTCTTTGGAGGCACCTCGGCAACCTCGACCACGTTGGCGCTCTCGACCACCTGGGACAGCGACCTCTGGAAAATGAGAAGCGTTTCCGACGCTTTTTGACGCTCGGGCAGCCGCGGTGAGGACCTACTTGGAGGCATCAGCGACCGCAATTTCACCGCGGCCTCGATCATCCCGGCCACGTCTCGCGGCGTGGATTTGGGGGCAAGCGCTATTCCTTGGTGCAAATACACGGTTACAAAGGCCCAGAACAATTTTTCGCGCTGGCGGGCCGTGCCGACCTGGGTCGCCGCTTCCAGGTTCTGCTCCTTGCTCTCAGTCGGCAGCCTCGCGCTCTCGGCGCAGCGCCGCACCGAGGAGCGAGACATTGACTTCTCCTTGGCCAGAGCCGACGGGCTCTCGCCGGCAGACACGCGGGCCGCCAGTTCAGCGATGAGCTCGTTTGAGTACTTGGGTTTTCTGCCTTTCATTTTTCGCCTCCCGTAGGCCTTGCGTCATACCATGGCATGAACGTCACCTTGTTTGGATTCTGCGCCAAAACTACACCGACCCGATGGTTTCCGACCTGCCACAGTTTGCCGGAGCCTACGGGTGTTGCGACCGCCTTGCCTAGAAAGGGGTAAAGTCGCGCCGGACCCTGGCCGAACTTCGCCTCGCATTCGCGGCTTTCAACCGGCCATGAAATGTCCAGGTAGGCCAGGACTTCCGCTTTTCGACGCCTGATATCGGCCAGCAACTCAGCGGCTTGGGCTGGAGGGCAGCTATTGGCGCACTTGTACCGAATCGCGCCATCCTCGACATAGAGGACATAGCCCAGGCTTCGAAGCCGCTCGACGGACCTCATAGCGAGCCCTCCAAGAGGTTGAGCTCGGCCTGATCCTCGACTGATGAGCCTGGTGAACCTGCCGGCGAAGGCTCACCCTGAGGTTCACCGTCGACTTGCGCTTTATTTTCCATCAGAAATCCGTTACTGGGTGAGCCTGGTGAGCCTTTTTGGCACCGCTCTTTTTCTATTTGATATCTCTTTTTTTCGTTATGTGAAAAAATGTCTGCGCCTCGCGCATATGGGTTGGAAAAAGGTTCACCAGGTTCACCGCCGTTGGATCGTGCTGGATTATCAAGCGCTTTTTCGGGTGAACCTATGGGTGAGCCTGTGGTGAGCCTATCCTGAGGCTCACCCTCTGCGGGCTGGGACGGCATGGCGACAAGTCGCCACTTCTTGGCCCGCTTGCGCTCGCCGCATAGGACAATCCTCAGATTCTCGAACTGCCGGTCTCGCAATTTGACGAGTTCCTGGCCCAGGCGGGTTTTGCGGCTTTGCTCCGTGCCCTTGCCAAGCTCTGGAGGCTCGTCCTGGGCGTTCGCAAGATCAAAGAGCTCCGAGACGCCGACCTCCTGATCGCTGAATTTCTCCCACCAAGCCTTCACAAAACCGCGCCATATGCCTCCCTCGGCATCCGAGTTCTCATAAAGATCGGAGAGATTTCCGAGGAAACCGTTGATCCCGGCCACCTGAAGGATTCCTCCAATGACCCGGCTCCACGAGTCGAACATTCCGAGCAGGGGTCCTTGCCAAAGCGGGCGGCCGGCCGCAAACCAAGAGCGGATGAGGATCAAGACCGACCAAAGCAGTTCCACCCTGCGCTCCTTGACCCAGTTGCGCAGGTCCGGGTGCCGGAAACCTTGCCTCAGCCACGGGCGGTCCACCTTGGCGTCCAAGCGGATGCGGACGGTGCGGCGGGACACCTCATGGGACAGCGAGGCGTTATTGCCCGAGGCAAGCCAGACGGCGCGGACGGGAAGGCGGACGAGCTTGGACTGGCCCAGGATTCTATCTTCCCAATAAGAGCAGGTAAGCGCCGAGGAGAACGCCGCGGAATCCAGGCGTTTCCTTAAATTATCGATGACAATGATGCTGGGCAGGCCCATCAATTTTGATGAAATCCTTTTTCTCATTTCGTCTTCGTCCCGGCCCTCGGTCATCATGGCCGGCCAGCGGCCCAACGCGATGTAGGCCAGAACTTCCGTCAAAAGCCCCTTGCCCGTTCCTGGCGAGGGAGCCTCGATGAGGTGCAGCGGGGTGGGGCCGTCTATGATCTCCCTGGCCAGGGGCAGAATGAGCAGGGCTATGGCATGAGCCTTCTCGGAGTCGCTTACAAAAGGAAAATCCCAGAGAAGCTCGGCGATAAGACCGACCGCCCTGTCCATGTCCAAGCGCGAGGGATGTTGGGGAATCTCCGGCAAGACGAATCCCGGGATCGGCGCGTAGTAGGTCCGGCCCGTTTCATGGTAGCCCGATGCCGATTGAAGGCTGCCGTCCTCAAAGAAAATCGGAAACTCGATGATCCGGTTGAGGACGGGAAGCGGAGGGGCGGGATCGGCCAGCATGTCCCGAACCAGGTCCATCGGAGGAGGCACGGGAATGACGACTTCCTCGTTATCCTCTTTTCTGACGATGAAAAAGTGCGCGACCCGGGCCAAAGCATGGCGCATGCGGTCTAAGTTGAGATCTCGGGATATCTCAACGCCGTGGTCGTCCTTCTCGATTCTGAGCAGCAGCCCTCCGCAGCGGAAATAACGCTCCGGACGGTTGGCCTTGCTCAAGGCCTTCCAAGCTTTGGCCGCAGTCCGCTTGATCTCCCCGTCCGCGGCGCTGATCCAGGGCAGATCGTCGGCCTGAACGTCGGACTCCGCATCGACCTGTAAAGCCAGGGGATGGCGTTTGGCCTCCTTGCTCTTTTCCTTCTCGAGGCGCTTCTGCTCGGAGACAACCTGCTCCAGGAGCTTGGGCTTAAGCCCCGTTATCTTTTGGATTTCCTCAAGGGCCCGCTTACGCTCCAGGGCCGGGCAGCGTGTTATGCGGCCGAGCGCCTCGGTCACAAGCAGGTTGCGGTCCTTCTCTTCAGCGGCCGCGGGCCACTTTTCCTTAATAACCGCCAGCTCCGCGTCCACGTCAACCGGCGGCAGCTCAGGAGCTTTCCGCGAGCTACCGCGATCCTGCCACAGGCCCAAGGACTTCAGAACCCCTTCCTTGTGCTGCTCCCAACCGATCACCGCCTTGAAATCCTTCCAGTGCGCGTTGGCGTCGTGCTTGCAGGACGACGAATACCGGCCGTCGATCTCCGATATCACGCAGCACTCGAACGTATGCCCGTCGTCATCCTGGTGATGGGGGCATTTCTCGAAGATGAACAGGATGCGGCCGCCTTTTTCCACCTTGCGAAACTTGAGCCCGGACAGGGCCAGTACGCCCTCCAACACCTGGAGACTCTCCTCTCGGGACCATGAGGGCTTGGCGGTTGGAGTCGAAATGTTGGCCTGGACAGGAGAGGATTTGGGTTTCTGCCTTTCCTGGGCCTCCTTCCTATATTCTTCGATCAGGCCCCGGAGCTTGCCGAAGAGATCGATGTCCTCCGGAACTTCCTTGAGATCGACACCGGACCAGCGGTGGGGACGCTTGCCCGCCAAGTTAGAACCCTTCATAGTCAGGGTGCCGTAGAGCCGCATGATACGAGCCGGGTTGTAAATCGTGAGGTCGACCTTGGCCTGGCCAGTGTTGAAGCGTTCAGCCAAAAAATGGAGGAGGAGCTTCGAGTCCTCGGTTGCCCGGGCGATATCCTCGCCCTTGTAGGGGATGGTGGGAACGAGCAGGTGATAGCCGTTGCCTGAATCCGCCCAGATCGACTTGACGCCATTTTCCAGAAGCCAGGCCCTTATGCTTTGGGCTACCAGGTAGGCGCTGTGCTTTTCCTCATCCGAGGCTGAAATCTGGGATTTTCGCTCGGGATCGATGTCGACCCCGAACATGTCATAGGCGATGATGTCGACGTCCGTGGTGCTCTGCTCGGCGTACTTGACGCAGTTGGCCACGCGGCCGAGAAGATCGGGATGGACCGGGCGCAGGCTGAAGTAAATGTTTCCCTCCCCGATGCGAGGGTAGTCGCCATAGGGAAGCCTGGACCGAGGCGAGCCGGACAGCGGCAAGATGGCCTTGATGAGGTCTCTCCAGTGCTCCTTGTCGAAATATCCGCACCAGGCTCCCTTCTTGCCGCCAGGCCCGCCCAAGATACGAACCTCGGTCACGCCGCCATGGGAGTCGTGCCGGGACGTGATATATTCAACGAACGGGATGAGGCTCTCCCGGCACGCGGGGGACTCCAGGTACCGCCTTGTTCCGCCGACCGGCTCTTTCATGATCTCCTTGTCCGAACAAAAAAGCGCCGCCCCGGCTTTAAGCCGGAAAAGCGGCGCCTCGGTTTTCCCGACAACGCTACTGGTCTATGAGGCCTTCGATATCCCTTCTTGCAAGTCCTGCATAGTCAAGGTTTCTTCCATCTTCACATGCATGATCCGTCCGTCTTCCCAGCAAAGCACGACCTTGCCGTAATACCGGCGCCGACGCAACGCCCCAATCCAGCGTATCAGCAGTTCCTCAGAGACTCGCGCCTCACCGTTCATGATTGATCCTTACTCGAGAGCGCAAGCCTCGGCCTTAAAAACCTCGACCCTGAAGGAATCGCGGCCAAGCGCCTTTCTAAGCGAGTCCAGAAAAAAACGGATCAGGTACTCCCCGCAACCCGGCTGCCCCTCTATAATCCAGCCGGGATTTCGGTCGGAGCGCATCATCCCAACCTCTTTAAGGCGCTTCTTCCCAAACAACGGCTCGACCTTGGCGCAGGTCTCGGCCAAGAGCTGCGAGGCGAGCTTGAGGTCTGCCGCGCTCTTAAATCGAATGCCGTAGAGTTCCGTCTCAGTCTTCGTCGTCATGATTCCTCCTTGCCCGCCTTAACTTTCACACTTCGTTTCATTTCGCTACCCTGGTCGGCAAAAAAATTATTTGTCCAATAGATGTGGCAGATGAAGCGCCTGATACCGGGTCGGGGTATTGAGCGGCAACATGGCCCCTGTGTCGATCTTCTCCTTTTGTCGTCCTCGGGCAACCAGCCCGCAGAATCGGCTGGTCATAAGACGGCCTAGCGTTGTCACCGCTGCAAAGTAGGTGTTGGCGGTCAGCGGAAGGGCGCGATGGCCGGCAACGCATCCTTCCCAATACGCGCGCTGGTATACGTGGTCCAGCTCATCGCGGCATTTGATGGCGTAATCCGGCCCGGCCTTGATTTTGCCCTTGGACCTGGCGTAACAAACAATATCCAACGCTTTGAGGAATCCTGAGAAATACCCGAGCTGGGTCGTGCGCAGTGCCTCTTGTATTTTCTCGTGAGCCCTTTGCTGGACCACCAGCCCCCAGGTGTAATCAGCAAGATTGATCATCAGGGCAAGATAAAAAAGGTTCGCGGCCTCAAGTCCCAGATCCGAATCGGTCTTCTCCCGCTGCGGCGCCAGCTCGTGGAGTTCCTTAAGCATCTTGAGGAACAAATCGAAAAAACCATCCAGGTAATCAGCCAGCAGCTTGCGCACCGCCTTCTTGAATTCAGGCTCCGAGGCCCACTTACGCTCCAGGGTGTAGCTGGTCTCGATTCTTTGGGCCAGCAGCTTATGGTTGCGCAGCGTCCAGCCGCCGAGCACCAGCATGAGCGCTTGCGCCATGAACTTCTTTTTGGGAACGGGGCGCTTCTCATCGCGCGGAATTCCCTTGCGTTCGGACTCCTGGTAGCTTTGGCATTTTTGAAAGGTCCACTCCACAAGATCGAAACGCAGCACGAACTCCTCGCGGCTGAGAAACGGCGGGGGCGGGTTTAGGTGCGCCATCCGATCCATCACATCAACCATGGTAGCACTATTATTACTGTTGTGAGTCTATTTGTCAAGGGCTTCCCGCGGACCCCGGAAGCTCAGAACCGCGGATGGGCTTTTTCGCAGGCTTGCCGCATAAAAATGGCGCTGACATGGGTGTATCGTTGAGTCGAGGTTACGCTCTGATGGCCTAAAATTTCCTGCACGACCCTGAGATGGGCTCCACCTTCCATGAGCCGCGTCGCCGCGCTATGACGAATTTTATGTGGATGGACGCCGACCTCGATTCCCGCTCGGCGCGCCAATTCGCGCAACTGCCACCAGAACGTGGTCCTTGAGATCGGCCGGCCGCGGTAACTCAGAAACAGAATCTCCCGGTTTCCAGGAAAACGCTTCCCCCTCGCGGATAGGTATTCCGTCAGGGCTCTTTGAGCACGAGGCCCCAGCGGCAGAATTCTTTCGCGCCCTCCTTTGCCCGACACGCGGACCCACATCTCCTTCATATCGAGCTGTGAGAGCTTCAAGCCGACCAGTTCCGAAACTCGCATCCCGGTCGAGTAAAGAAGTTGAAGCGCGGCGCGAGTCCGCACCAGGTGAAACTTGTCGCCGGTAGGCATCGCCAGCAGCTTTTCCATCTCGGCATCGCTTAGGGGTTTGGGGAGAAGCTGCTTGTATTTGGGCAGACCCGTGCCGATCGTTGGATCAGCCTGGGCCAATCTGCGTTCAGCCATGAATCGATGAAACTGCCGTATCGCGATGGCTGCGGCGAAAAGACTGGCGTCCCGAAGCCCGCCCGTTTTGCGGTCCTCCAGGTAGGCCATGATGTCTCCTCGTTGGACCGCAGAAAGATCGAGTTCATGCGCCGCCAAAAAGTCGAAGTAGCCCTTGAGCTGGCCGCGATAGGAGTCCCAGGTGCGCGGAGAAAGTCCTCTCTCCACGCGCAGATGGCGGATGAATTCTTCCAATAAGGCCTCCGCGTTCACGGCTGCAGAACCTTCATGCGCTTAGCATCATCCTTGACCACCTGCCAGCCTTTCCTTTTGTAAGAAACCAAACGCGCTCTGACGTTGGCCGCCAGATCCTTACCCTTGGCGGCCTCGCCCGCCTTCTTGGCCAGCTCGGCAGCGATCTCCTTGACCGTCTTGCCGCCCACCAGGAG
>JACQPG010000109.1 GCA_016207665.1 Elusimicrobiota bacterium
ATCCCTATACAGGGCGAGTATTATGCCATGGAAGGCGTGGCTCAATTCCTGGATGCGGTACGAAAAATTCAGGCCTCCATCAACCCAAGATTGCATCTCGAGGGCGCGGTGTTGACCTTGTTTGATTCGCGCATGAGCCTTTCGAATCAAGTCAAAGAGGAAGTTTCCAAATTTTTCGGCGAGGCCCTGTTCAAGACCATCATTCCGCGAAGTATCCGGCTCGCTGAGGCGCCCGGATTCGGCCAATGCATATTCCAGTATGATTCAAAATCAAAAGGGGCCGAGGCCTATCTGACGCTCGCCCAGGAATTTTTGTCTCGCAGAGGCGCCGCTCCGCCGATAGAACGGCGGCCAGAAAATACCCTCACAGAGGAGAGCATAACATGAGCGCAAGGCAAGCTTTAGGGAGGGGGCTGGATGCGTTGATTCCCAAGCCTCAAGACAAGGAGGGAACAGTCGGAGAGGTACTCAAGATTCCTATTGAAAAAATCCGGCCTAATCATTTGCAGCCCCGTCGTCATTTCGACCCCGAGGCTCTCTCCGAATTGGCTCAGTCCATCAAGCAGCATGGCATAGCGCAGCCTTTGTTGGTTTCTTTTGACGCCGTGAGCAAGACCTATGAATTGATCGCAGGCGAGCGCCGGCTCCGAGCCGCGGAAATCGCTGGCCTTAAGGAGGTCGAAGCCATCGTGCGCAAGCCTCAAGACGATCGCGAGCGGCTCGTATTAGCCCTCATCGAAAATCTTCAAAGAGAAGGCCTCAATCCTATCGAAGAGGCCCTGGGCTATCTGCGCCTTATGAAAGAGTTTCAGATCCCCCAAACCCAACTGGCTCAGGTGGTGGGAAAATCGAAATCGGCCGTGTCCAATACTCTCAGGCTTCTCGATCTTCCTGATGATATTCAAAAGGCGATTCAGTTCGGCAAGATCACGGAGGGGCATGCCCGAGCCATTCTGATGGTTCAAAACCAGGCTGAGCGACACAAGCTGTTTCACATGATACTCGAGCAGAGTCTTTCGGTTCGTCTGGCCGAGGACATGGCAAGGCAAATTAATGCCGGCGAAGAGATCAAAGATGTTGTTCCCAAGATAGCGCCGGCGCCCGAGCAAGCCCGGCCCGCTGATCTCGTCGCCCTCGAGAATGCGTTTCAACAAATCTTGGCTACCAAGGTCGAGATCCGCGCCAAGAAAGGGGTGGATCGTGGCTCGATTGTGATTCATTACTATTCACTAAACGACTTCGATCGAATAGTAAAAATGATTAAAAATTAATGATAATTCTATATACCTTCGCGCTCTTGGCTTCACTTGCCTCGGCTCAGGACGCTTCGCCCACGGCCTTGCCTACTTATATCTCATTGGCCAAGAATATCCATGACTTCAACCGTTTCGCGGATGGGGGGGCCGACGCAAATTGGTATATAGGCTTTAACAACGCCTGGATAGTCAAGCTTCCGCCGGCTCCAGCGGGAGATTTCTCTCGAGCTTTTATCGGCGCCAAGATCGGGCGGGCCAAGACAACGCCGGATCCGGAAAGGCCTTGGGTCCGGGAATTGATCGAGGGAAAGATCTATATGGGAATCTCCCACACTCCAGCCTTCAGCTCGGAACAGGGATTCTTCTTGGTTGAGACGCGCGACATCTCGGTAGAACCAGACGATCAGGGGACTGTGGAGGGAGCCGGGCCCGCCGAGTGGTTTTGGGCCGAGGTGCCCACGGCCTTGGTCAGTTTCACGCAACCCAATTACCTGATCATTTGGTCTCCCACCAAGTATTTCACCAGCGCTTCGAGCGCTCCTATACTCGCCGCGGCGGCTGTCGAGGAGAAAGGCGACGTTCGCGCTTGGAATAATCACTCTATTTCAGGGGTGCCTCCTCGCACCACGGGGGGGACTTTGGAGACGCCTATCAACAGTATTTATCCGGCTCTGGCCATCAAGCTGGTGCCCCCAAATCAGAAGGATCTCGCTATTTTCGAGTATTCGGTTCAACCCTATGGGAAGAAAATGGTGGTGAGGGTGGGCGCCGCCGGAAGCAGCGTCAGCGAGGTCTGGATCGAGATGTCCCGCGATCAGCTCGATTGGGAGCGGATCACTCGTTTCATGAGGCGGCCTCCTTTCATCTTCACCATTTCTCAGGATTCCCTGCCTGCGGGCGCGCTGTTGCGCGCCTCCGTGCGAGATGAATGGGGCAACGTGGAATCCGGCTCCATTTACGAAATTCCTTATGCCCGCCGCTAGGTCCGGAATCAAGGTAGGCGTCGTCGGAGCCACGGGAATGGTCGGGCGCGAGCTTCTCGCTTTTCTCGAAAAGAGCCGTTTCCCCGTGGGCGAACTTCTTCCATTTTCCTCGGGAAAGCAGCGCAAGAGCGTTCGCTTCAAGGGCCGGGGCCTCCTCGCGCCGACGATCGATGAGAAACGCCTTTCCGAGTGCGACTTGGTCTTTTTCGTCAGCGCGGACGAGGTTTCCCGGGACCTGGCCCCTGGATTGTCCGCTTCCGGCGTATGGGTCATCGACGATAGCTCCGCCTTTCGTCTCGATCCCAAGGTGCCGCTGATCATTCCGGAGGTCAACGCCTCGGCCCTATCACCCTCTCAAAGATTGATCGCCGGGCCTAATTGCACGCTCACGGGCTTGGCCGTCGCGGGATATCCCTTGCACAAGGCCTTCGGCGTCGCCGAGGTGCGTATGGCCTCTTATCAGTCGGTATCCGGCGCCGGACGAAGCGCCTTGGAGGAGTTGCTCGGGCAATTAAAGGCGTCCTCGCCAGCCGCGTTGAGGAGGGGACAAGCCCCGGTGCTGGACGCCCGAAAGCTCAGGGCTCGCGCCCTTCCCGCGCCCATCGCCTTCAACGTCATCCCGCAAGTCGGCTCATTCGATGGCCAGGGCTTCAGCGCCGAGGAAAACAAGGTGGCCGCTGAGTTGAGGAAGATCTGGCGCGCGCCGGACATCAAGATAAGCGTCACCGCCGTGCGCGTGCCGGTGCTTCGGGGCCATTCCCTTTCCGCCTGGATCACGCTCTGGCGGCCGGCCACCACCGCCGCCGCCTCAGAAGTATTAGCACACGCCCCCGGGCTGGCCCTGGACAATAATGGCGGCTATCCCACCCCGCTCTCCTGCGCGGGCCGCTCCGGAGTCTTCGCGGGGCGCCTGAGAGCCGGCACCTCCGACCGGGAACTCTGCCTCTGGATCGTCTCGGATAATCTCCTCAAGGGCGCCGCCCAAAACTCGGTGCAGATCGCCCAAGAACTGCTCGATAGAGGCTGGCTAAGAAGAGACACCTCATGAGCCGTTGGAATCCCCTCGTCAACCGCTGCTTGAATATTCCTATTCCCGCTGTACCCGGACAGTGCCTTAGCTGGAGGCGCGCAGAGCCTGGATGCGATCACCGCCGAAATAGGGACGCAGGGCGGCCGGGACGGTGACGCTGCCGTCTTGGTTCTGAAAATTCTCTAGTATGGCCGCGGCGAGCCGCCCAACGGCCACGCCGCTTCCGTTAAGGGTATGGACGAACTCCGGGGACTTGTCCGGCCCGAGCCTGAAGCGCGCGTTCATGCGCCGGGCCTGGAAATCGCCGCAGTCCGAGCACGATGATATCTCGCGATACCGCCCCTCTGCCGGCATCCAGACCTCTAGATCATAGGTCTTGCGGGAGGCGAACCCTAGATCCGCCGTGCATAACTCGATGACTCTATAGGGTATCTCCAAGGCCTTGAGTATCCCTTCGGCGTCCTGGGTCAATTGCTCGAGAGCCGCCGGGGAATCCTCGGGCCTGGTGATCCAAACCATCTCTACCTTGTCGAACTGATGGTTGCGTATCAACCCGCGCACATCCTTGCCGTAAGATCCGGCCTCTTGCCTGAAACAGGGGGTGTAGGCGGTCCACTTAAGCGGCAGGGACTCCGCCGACAATATCCGCTCACGCACCAGGTTGGTGAGGGGGACCTCGGCCGTGGGTATGAGATAGAGGCTTTGCCCCTCTTCGCCGGATTGGGTCTTATAAAGGTCCGCCTCAAATTTGGGCAATTGGCCGGTGCCCACCAATATCTCCGGCCTCACCAGAGACGGAGGCCAAATCTCCTCGTAGCCGGCCTTGATATGCCGATCCAATTGAAAGGATATGATCGCTCGCAACAGCCGCGCGCCCGCCCCGCGCCAAAGCGCGAAGCGAGAACCCGAAAGCCCGGCGGCGGCGGCGAAATCCAGTATGCCGAGCTTCTCGCCCAGGCCCTGATGGTCCATGGGTTTGAATCCAACTTCCTTGGGTTTGGGTCCGGATCGTATGGGTTTGTTGTCCTGCTCGCCCGATCCTAAAGGAGAAGACTCGTGGGGGGAATTGGGCAGGCTCAAGGACAATTCCCTGACCTTGGGCTCTAGAACCGCAACCTTGTCTTCCTTTTCCTTGAGCGTGTCCTTGAGCCGCCCGACCTCTTCCATGAGCCTGGCCGCTTCGGCCTCGTTCCTCGAGGCCTTCGCCTTGCCGATAGCCTGGGAGGCGGCGTTGCGGCGGGATCGAAGCTGCTCGAGCTCGCCCAGTTCCTTGCGGTAATCCGCGTCCAGGCGGAGCAGCTCCTCTAAGACAGGCAGATGGCGCCCGCCCCGACTCTTGAAAGCGCCACGCCACCGATCTGGATCTTTGCGCGCCGCGTTGAGATCGATCATAGCAACCCGATCATTTCTTGACGGAAACGGAACTCTCGATAGTCTGTATGGGTCCGGTTTCCCCGCGCCGCGGCTCGAGCATGACTTGAAGTTTGATCTCCTGGGGCCAATACCCGCTGCGATGAAGCTGGTTCAAATAGCGCCGCACGGGCGCGCTCAGATCGATCTGCGTCTCATGCGCCCTATTCGGGCCTATCTTGGGGATCTTTTTTTCGCCGATCCCGAACGGCACCGCCCATGCCGCCTCCTGCGGGTTCTCGAGGGATGCTATCTTGGCCGCGATGGAGTAGCGCAACAATCGGCCTTCCACCGCCCCGCCCCGGGAGAGCAGGGTCAAACGAGCCGATATCCTGGCTCGCGAGGGAACGCCCGGGGTCAGGGAGAGATGCGATATGTTCTCCGCCTCCTTCGGCCTTCCGTTATCCCAGCGGGCCAGCTGCCATTGGGCCTTTTGAAGCTCTAGTTGGGCGCAAGCTGCCCTCGCGGCGCCGACCAGGGCCAGCGCCGCGAGGGCAGCGATCCGCTTATTTAACATCTGGCAGAGGCAATTCCGGAGCTACGGGCGGCTCGTTGGCGATGATCGCTACGCGAGCCACTTTGTCGCCGGCGTCCATCTTGACCAGGCGCACGCCTTGTGTGTTGCGGGAGATCACCTTGATATCCTTGCAACGAAGCCTGACGGCCTTGCCCTTCTCGGTCATCACCATCAGATCCTCGTCGTCGGTGACGAGCTTGCAGCCGTTGACCGAGCCATTGCGCTCGGTGGCCTTGATGGTGATCACGCCGGCGCCCCCGCGATGCTGGCCCCGGTATTCGGACACGTCGGTCCTCTTGCCGAAACCGTTCTCGCAAACGGTCAAGAGGCTCTTCTTGGTGTTCGGCGGGAAGGCCTCCATTCCGACGACCTGATCACCCTTCTCGAGCCTCATGCCCCTCACGCCCATGGCGTTGCGGCCCATGCCTCGGATGTCGGTCTCCGGGAAGCGAATCGACATGCCGTCCTTGGTCGCGATGAGCACCTCGTCGCTGCCGCGCGTATGCTGGGTGGCGACCAGGATATCTCCCTCCTCGAGCGCTATGGCGATGATGCCGGAGCGCCGGATGTTCTCGAACTCGACCAGGGGAGTTTTCTTCACCGTTCCGTTGCGGGTGCACATCAGGAGGAAGCTTTCCTTGCCCTTGCCCTCTTCGAACGAGCGTATCGCGATGGTCGATGTGATCTTTTCCTCGTTCGGGATGGCCAAAAGATTGACCACCGCCTTGCCTCGAGATGTCCTGTTGCCCTCGGGTACCTCATACGCTTTCAAGGCGAACACCCGGCCGCGCGTGGTGAAGAACAGCAGGGTGGCGTGGGTGTCGGTCACGAAAAAGTGCTCGATGAAGTCCTCTTCCTTGACCTCGGCGCCCGTAACGCCTTTTCCGCCCCTTCCTTGCGCCGAATACGTGGTCACGGGTATCCGTTTGATATAGCCGCTGTTCGAGATGGAGATAACCACCTCTTCCTTGGCGATGAGATCCTCGAGGGTCATCTCCGCGGCCGCGGTGGTGATCTGCGTGCGGCGAGATTGAGAGAACTGTTCCCTGGCGGCCTCGAGCTCCTTGACGACGATGTTCATGACCTTCTTGGCGTCGGCGAGTATGGCCTTGAGCTCCGCTATTTTTTTGACCAGGCCGTCGTACTCCTCCTGGATCTCGTTGACTGACAGGCGGGTCAGCTGCGCCAGCCTCATGTCCAGAATGGCCTGGGCCTGCGCCTTGGTCAGCTCGAACTCGTCCATGAGCTTGAAGCGCGCCTCGTCCGAGTCCTTGGAGCCGCGTATGATCTTGACCACGCGATCCAGGTTCTTGACCGCGATGAGAAACCCCTCCAGGATGTGGGCCCGGTCCAGGGCCTTGCGGAGCTGGAACTTGGTGCGGCGGACCACGACGGTCCGCCGATGCTGTACATAATGGCCGAGCATATCGCGCATCGGAAGAACGCGCGGCCGGCCGTCGGCCAAAGCGAGCATGATCACGCCGTAGGTCGACTCCATCTGGGTGTGTTTGAAGAGCTGGTTGAGGACCACGTTGGCGTTGCCGTCGCGCTTGACCTCGATCACCACGCGCATGCCCGTGCGGTCGGACTCGTCCCGTATGTCGGAGATATCCTGTATTTTCTTGTCGCGCACCAAGCCCGCGATGGTCTCCAGCAGCGCCGCCTTGTTTACTTGATAAGGCAGCTCGGTAACGATGATCGCTTGGCGATTGCCTTTGATGTCCTCGATCTCGGTCTTGGCCTGGACCCGCAGAGTTCCCCTGCCCGTCTCGAAATAATCCTTGATCCCCTGCTTTCCCCGTATGATGCCGCCGGTGGGGAAATCCGGGCCTTTCATGATCTTGAGAATATCCTTGGTCTCGATCTTGGGGTTCTTTATGATCTCGATGGCGGCCTCGCAAGCCTCGGCCAGGTTGTGAGGAGGGATGTTGGTGGCCATTCCGACCGCGATGCCGGACGAGCCGTTGACGAGTAGATTGGGCACCTTCGCCGGCAAGACCACGGGCTCCGTGGTCGTGCCGTCGAAATTGGCCACGAAATCGACGGTGTCCTGGTCGATGTCGGCCAATAGTTCCTCGCCGATCTTGGACAGCCGGCATTCGGTGTAGCGATAGGCGGCGGCCGGGTCTCCATCGACCGAACCGAAGTTGCCTTGGCCGTCGATGAGGGGATGCAACAAGGAGAAGTCCTGCAC
>JACQPG010000114.1 GCA_016207665.1 Elusimicrobiota bacterium
CACAGGAGCATTGGCCGTGTTGCCGGCTACATTGCCGGATAATGCCTGCGTAGTGATACGCGATACCGAGACCTATTCCGAGCAGGTCACCGTCCAGAACTTCGCATTCACCTACGGCACCAATACGCTCAGGATCATGGCGGACCCGACATTCGTGAGCTCCGCGCCGGTGATCAATCCGCCGACATCCTCGACCGCGGCATTCCAGATCGCCAATTCGAGCGTGACGCTCGAGCGGCTCAATATCGTCTCGACCAACACCATCGCCTACGGCGTGCAAGCCTCTTCTGCCCACGTCGTCATTTCCAGCGTCAACGTGGACTCCAACGGCAATATCTGGACCGCGGGAATCGAGATCTCGAGCTGGAGCGTGATCCGTTATGCAAGCGTGACCGTACAGGACGCCCAGGGCATCGTCCTGGTTCAAAGCTCGAGCAGCACCCTGGCCTCGAGCACGGCCACGGCCGCGAGCTCCGGTTTTAGCGCGCTTCTGCTTTCCGGAGGCTCTTCCAACACCATCACCATGTTCATCGCCCAGAACTCCCAGGGAATGGCAGCCCGACTCAACGGCTCGCATTACAATCAACTACAACGCAGCAGCTTCACGACCGATGCCAGCGTCAGCGCGCTGCTGCTCTCCGGCTCCCGCTGGAACTCCCTGGATAACGTCTACGCCTACAGCGCGCTTGACATATCTGCTCGGCTCAACGCCTCGTCCGACAACAACTTGGAATCGAGCCATTTGCAAAGCGGCAACGGAGCGGCCCTGCTCGTCGACGGCTCAGGCGCCCAGCGCAACGCGCTCAACAGGGTCTTTGCCCGCGGTCTTCTGCGGGGGGCGGTGTTCGATGTCAACTCCAACGACTCAGTCATATCCCTGAGCACCTTCGTCTCCGTCGGGGGCGCAGGCGCGGGTTATGAGGGAGCTCTGGAGATCGACAGCAACAACAATTCTCTAAGCAACAGCGTACTGACCAGCCAAGCCAATCATGGCTTGCGCGTGGGGGGAACCGGCAACGTGGCCTCTTTCAGCTCGGTGACCGCGCTCGGCGGCCATCCGGCCCTTTACATCCACGCCTCATCCAACACGTTCTCGGATGGATTCGTGTCCTCCTCGTTGTCCACCGGCGCCTTGATTAGCTCGGCCTGGGGCAATACCCTGCGCCGCAGCACGATCACCGCCGCGGCCCCGCAGGCCTCCGCCCTCTATCTCAGCGCGGCCTCCTCCAACACCATCGCGGACAGCTTCATCTTCAATCCGTTTTCCACTGCGGCCTATATCGGCGCCTATTCCAGCCACAATCTGGTGCTTCAAAGCACCGCCATCGCCCGCGCCCAGGCCGCGACCATCTTGATACAGGGCGCCTCATCCAACACCTTGAGAAACGTCCACGCGACCGGCGATCTGGGAACCGCCTTGCTCTTACTCAACGCTAATTCCAACGTAATACGGCAGAGCTCGATGACCACGGCCGCCAACGACGCCAGCCTCGCCAATTATCAGGCGCTCACCATATCCGGTGGGTCGAGCAACTCGATCGAGGAGAGCTATTTTGGAGCTCCGGACACCCAGGCGGGCTACATAGTCAACAGCGATTTCAATTCGATACTGCGCAGCACGTTCTCGACCAATCGCGCGGCGGGAACCTCTGCCCTTCGCGTGCTTGTTGCGGACTTCAACGTGATCAAGGACAGCGTTTTCCGCAATTACGGCCATGCCATCACCCTATACAACAGTGCCGATAACAATCTCATTTCCAGGAATACGCTCAATTCCACCGCTTTCGGCTATCAGGTGCTGCTGATCGATTCGTCGGCTAACAATACGATCAGCGACTCGGTGTTACAAGGAAACGGCCACGGCATCTACGTGACGCGGGAGAACAACGTCACCATCAACTCCAACAGGATCACGAGCCTCTCGCAAGTCGGCATCAGTTGGCCGAATGTGGCTTCAGCCAACACGGGACTGAGCGCCTCATGCAACACCATCACCGCGGCCAGCGTGGGCATCGACCTGGGTCAGGATAATGGCGGCACCGTCATCCTGTCGAGCAACACCATACTCGGGGCGCGTTACGGCATCGCCGTCGCCACGCAAGCCGCTGGTAGCCGCATCTGGATCGGCTCCAACACCATAGTCGGGACGCTTTCAGCTTCCGCCAACACCTATGGCATCTATCTCAACGGCCTGCAAACCGGCGCCACCATCCAGAACAACGCCATAGTCTTTAGGAGCGCAGGCGGGGCCTCCGGACGGCACTATCTCGGACTCTACGGCCAAAGCGTCCGCTCGCTTAAATTCGACCACAACCGCATCAATCAGCCCGGCCTGGTCGCGGCGGGTAGCTTCACCGCCGTGCACTTCCATGACATCCAAGCCAGCGAGTTCAAGTTCAACGACGTCAACTCGACGGCCAGCGCGACCCTCCAGGAGCATTATCTCCTGCGCCTGCAGGGCTCCACCGTCACGGTCAAGAACAATATCTTCTTCTCTTCGGCTGCAGTCAGTCTTTCATCCGCGAGCATCCTGGCGGATGAGACCTCCGGAGTGGATAGCGACTACAATAACTGGTATTCCTCGAACGCTTTTAACACTTTCCAATGGGGCGCGCAAACAACGCAATTC
>JACQPG010000010.1 GCA_016207665.1 Elusimicrobiota bacterium
ATCCAATTGGGAACTGTCCTCGGCTCGGGCTTTCAGCGTGCTGAGGCTGCTCGAGACCAATGGGGTGGCCCCCCACCGGCTTTCGGCCATCGGCTATGGGGAGTTCCGCCCCCTCAAGAGCAATGACACCCCGGAAGGCCGCTCGGCCAACCGGCGCATCGAGATCAACATCATGAGGCGGGAGGAGTAGAGCGGCCGAAGCTTCGCTTCGGCCCAAGCCGTTATGCCGTTGTTCCCGCGGTTTGCTGCACCG
Organism: Elusimicrobiota bacterium; assembly: GCA_016207665.1. Lineage (GTDB taxonomy): Bacteria > Elusimicrobiota > Elusimicrobia > UBA1565 > UBA9628 > JACQPG01. The sequence continues at coordinate 254 of JACQPG010000010.1, forward strand.
CCATTTGGTGCGGTATCCTGAACACGAAGCGACTGCCCTTGCCCTGCTCCGACTCGACCCAGATCTTGCCGCCATGCAGCTCCACGACCTTCTTGCATATGGCTAATCCCAAGCCGTAGCCTCCCTTGCGGCTTACTCCGTCATCGAGCTGGCGGAATTTCTCGAAGACGGCGTCGAGCTGGTTCTTGGGTATGCCCGGGCCGGTGTCGGTGACGGAAAACTCCATCTGCCCCGCCTCGACCGCGCCGATCTCGAGCGTGATTTGGCCGCCGGAGGGAGTGTATTTCAAGGCGTTGCCCATGAGATTCATGATGACGCGTTCGATGAGGGGGCGGTCGCAGACCAGGCCGTGCGGGCGTTGCCCGAGATTGAAGAGTATGGAAACCTTCTTGGACTCGCCCTGTATGGCGTAGATCTTGCGTATGCTCTCGAGAATTTCCGGGGCTTGGGCCAGCGCGGGCTCCAATTTCATGGTGCCCGATTCGAGCTTGGCCATCTCGAGTATGTTGTTGACCAAGTCCCGCAGGAGCTTGGAGGAGGTCTGGATATAGTCGAGATACTTGCGCTCCTTATCGCCGAATCCGTCCGCCCTCTTCTGCATGAGCTCGACGAATCCGTCGATGGAGGAGATCGGGCTTCTCAGGTCGTGGACGATCGAGTGGAAGAAATCCTCCTTCATCTGGTCCAGCTTGCGCTCGGTGGTCACGTCTCGCATCACGATCAATATCCCGATATCCCCTTTCGCGCCTCCGACGGCCACCGCGGCGCAATGGAATAGGCCGCGCGAGAGCCCGTCGGCCCCCTTGATCTCGAGCTCCACCAAGTCCGAGCGCTTCTGCTTGCGCAACAGCCTTATGATCATGTCGCGCAGCGCCGGCTCCCTGACCATGTCGTGGAGCTGGCGGTCCTTGGGAGTGGTGGTGTAATCGCCGGCCACGCCCAGGATCAGGCGCGCGGCCACGTTGATGTAAAGTATATGCCCGTCGAAACCCGCCAGGATGATCCCGTCCGGGATATTCCGCACTAGGGCCTCGACCTTGGCCTTTTCCTCCATGATACGGTCGACTTGGAGCTCCTGATAGGCCTTCAAGGTGCCCATCATCTGGTTGAAGCTCTTTGAGAGCAGGTTCAGCTCTCCCCAACCCAGCTCAGGAACGGGCTGATTGAAGTCGCTGCGCGAGGCGCGTTGGGCTCCGACGATCATCTGGGTCAGAGGGAATGTCAGGCGCTGGCTGAGCCAGTAGGCTCCTCCGATGACGAGCACGGAAAGGGCGAAAAGGAATGTGGCGACATGGACCGGGAACCGGTCGGATCGCGCGAAAGCCTCGGAGCGCGCCTGGAGGCTCAGCGTCCAGATGCCGAGGGAAGGAGCGTGCTGGAAGGCGCCGACCATCACGCCGTTGCGCGTACGCAGATGATCCATCCAGCCGCTGGGGCGATCCATGGATCCCAGTCCTTGCCAATCCGGCTCGGGAAAGCCCTCGGGAAGACCGGGCAGGGCGCGCCCCTGGGCGTCTACGAGCAGAAGACGCCCCTGCCGTCCCACTTTTTGCTGCTTGATCCTGCGCCAGAGATTGCGCAGGGAATATTGGATGAACAACATTCGACCATCATCGAGCGGATGGGCGATGCTGATGAGAGGCATTCCCTCCCTTTCCAGGATGGGCCCAAACGAGGCCTCTCCGCTCTTTCTGACCGCCTGCACCAGCGGGTCAGAGGAGCGATCCTCATAGACCCTCTCCGGAAAGAGCTGGGGGTTCGCGATCTTGAAAACCTCCTTGTCGGAAGGATCCAGCAGGGAGATCAGGGCGAAGGAGGAATGAAGAAAGGCGGCCTTCTGGATGATCTTGGTGTCCAGGGACGGGTCCTTGCCCGCGTTGCGATTGAGGTCCTCGACAAAACCCATGGCCCGGTTGATCTGGGCCGCGGCGCCTTCCAAGGTGTCCGCCGCCAACTCCGCCACTTGTTGGTGGAATTGGCGGGCGTTCTCGCGCACCGCCTCATTGGAGTTGACTATCCAAATCCCCGTCACCAGCACCGGGGCCAAGGCAAAGCCCAGGAGCACGACGAAGAAGCGCTGGAAAAGGTTCATGCCTCGACTGAGTCTAACAGAAAAACGCGAAAAAACAAGGCCAGGACTGTTAAATTCACCCTCGATAGGGTGGAAAATTTAACGATTCCCTGTTATATACGAAGAGAATGTCGCGAGTCCTGATAGTCGACGATGACCCGACCTTCCGTTCCTATCTGGCCGAGCTAGTCAAGCTCGACGGCCATGAGGCGCTGGAGGCCGATGATGGCAGCCGGGCCTTCCAGATGCTTTCCGCCTCGGCCAATGCCTTTGATCTGCTGTTGTGCGACTTCAATATGAAGCAGATGGGCGGCTATGAGCTGATACGCAAGGTCAGGGCCATGGATCATGTCCGGCAGATCCCCGTGATCATGATCACCGGGACCACCCGCAGGATACAGCCCCTGGTGGAAATGGAAGGCGTCCAGTATCTCAGCAAGCTTTCGCTCAACAGCGACATCTTGAACGCCATCAGGAAATTCATCAAGCCGGCGGCCCAGGGAGGCGCCGGCAGCGGCAATCCCACGCTGCCGATCGCCCCCTCCTTCCACCCGGAATCCGGGCCGGAGTCGGCCTCCACGCTCAGGAGCGGCCAGGATGATGCCAGTGAGGCTGCCGCCGATGAGCCTCGTCTGGACGCGGAGGAGTTCAACATACTGGTCGAAAGCGCCGATGTTCCGGAGGAGAACGAGCCGATCTCCGAGGACCACTCCTCGCCCAATTCCCCGATGCGCAAGCTGGTCAACGCCATACTCGCGGAGGCCATATCGCGCGAGGCCTCCGACATACACATAGAGCCCAGGGAGAAGGAGATCGCCATTCGTTTCCGCATCGACGGAGCGCTCCAGTCGGCCTACCGCTTGCCCGCTCGTTTCAAGGGCAGCATGCCCGCGCGCATCAAGGTCATGGCCCAGCTCGATATCGCGGAGCGGCGGCTGCCCCAGGACGGGCGTTTCTCGATCGTCGTCGGCGGCGACAAGAGGGTCCAGTTCCGGGTCAGCACGCTCCCGTCCCAATATGGAGAGAAGGTCGTGCTGCGCCTGTTGCGCCGAGGCAAGCTCGAGTCCGACCTCCGGCAGATCTTCACGCGGCCGCACGATCTCCATTGCGTGGAGCAGGCGTTGAAGTCCTCGTCCGGGTTGATCCTGATCACGGGTCCGACGGGCAGCGGGAAGACGACCACGCTCTACACCATGCTTCAGAACCTCAACGAGCCGGATGTCAACATCATCACGGTCGAGGACCCCATCGAATACGAGCTGCCCGGCATCACCCAGGTGGCGGTCCGTTCGGACATCGATTTCACGTTCGCCAAGGTGCTGCGCTCCTGCCTCAGGCAGGATCCCGACGTCATCCTGGTCGGCGAGATACGCGATCAGGAGACCGCCGAGATAGCGCTCAAGGCCTCGATGACCGGGCATCTGGTGCTGTCCACCCTGCACACCAACTCCGCGACCCTGGCCCCCAATCGGCTTGCCGACATGGGGATCAAGCCCTTTCTCGTCATCGGCGCGCTCAGGCTGGTCGTGGCGCAGCGGCTATTGCGCCTGCTTTGCCCGCACTGCAAGGTCAAGACCGACCCGCGATCCGAGGAGATATCGCATCTGAGCGAGGACGACTGGACCTCGCTGAAGGAGGTCTATGGCCCGAAGGGCTGCGAGCAATGCAAGGGCATTGGATACAAAGGCCGGATTCCCGTCATGGAGGTGATGCCGGTCAAAAGCCATGAGATGAGGCAGATGATACTCGAGTGCGTCAACCCCGACAATATCGCCCGGCGCGCGGTCTCCGAGGGCATGACCACGCTGGCCCAGAGCGCCATCAATCTCGTCAAGTCCGGGCAGACCTCCCTCTCCGAGGCGCTTTCGGTCTATCTCATGGATTGAGCGCCCGTTCTATCTCTCCGCAGTTATCTTTTCTCGACTATAAGAGGAGGAATTGGCCCAGAGGCCAGCGGCAGCTTGAACGTCACGACAGCGCCCTGCTTGCCCTGATTGGACGCCTCCACTTCTCCCCCCACGCGCCGGAGTATGCGGCGAGCCAGGGCCAAACCCAGGCCTAGATGCCTGGGCTTGGTCGAATAGAACGGAGTGAAGAGCTGGCCCAGGGCCTGGTTTGAAAATCCGGGCCCGGAATCCGTGAAGCTGATGAAGATCTGGCCCGAGCCGTCCTTCCAGGCCTTCACCGTCAGGAGCCCTCCGCTTTGGGGCAGGGCCTCGTAGGCGTTCCGGACGATGTGATAGATCGCGATGCGCAGGGGTTCGGCCTGGATCACCACCGTGGGCAGGTCCCTGTCGAACAGCCGGATCAGGCTGGTCTGCCGGGAGCGGAACGCCGTCTCCCAGGAGGCCAGGGCGGCCTCGAGCACCGGGATCACCTTGCCTGGAGCGGGAGGCGGAGCCGTGTCGTCTAGATACTCTCCGATGGCGCGTATGAGATCCGCGGCTTGGGCCAAGGAACCGGCGGCCAGGCGCACCAGCGCTCGTTGCCCCTCGGCTAAGGGTATGGTCGAAAGCCTTCTAAGCTGCCCGTAGGCTGCCTCGATGGGCTCCCGCAGCCTCTCGAGCACCCGGGCCCAGGCCGGCTCGAGCACGGGTTCCATCGAGGGGATGGCCGGCAGGCCGGCGACCGGCTCGGCGGCCGGGCCTTGAGCCGCCGTCCCCGCTTCGCTCAGGCCCTCGATTTCCTTTTGATAGGACGCGATCTGCTGTTCGCTGGCGGACTTGAGTCTTTCGCTCTCCCTGCGGGCCAGATCGAGCTCGCGTCTCGTCCTGTCCAGCTCGCCTTCGAGAGCCTGGCGTTCCTGCGCGAGAGCTTTGGCCTCGGCCAGCCGGTCCTCGCGCTCGCGCAATTGCCGCTCCAGGGCTACGATGCGATCTCGCGTCTGGGAAAGCTCGGAGGCGGCCTGCCTTCGTTCATCTTCGAGGTGGTTGCGAAGCTCCGTGATGTCCGGCTCAGATTTACGGATGATCTCTCGTAGGGCCTCGCTGCGCTTGTCCGCTTCCTCTCTTTCTTGGGAACGCTCCTGCTCGGAGATCTCGAGCCGGCGGGTCAAGTCCAGCACCTGGCCGGTCGCCTCTGCCAAACGTGAGCTCATGAACCTGAAGGCCTCCACGGCCTTGAACCGCTCCTCTTGGGAGAGCTCGAGCAAGCGGGCCGCTTCGGCGGACTTGTCCGTGGCTTCCTTGATCCGCGCGGCCAGCACCGCCAGCTCCTTTTCCCGGCGTTCGATCTCCGCCTTGAGATCCGGGCGCTCCACGGATTGCGCCTTGGCGTCGTCGCGCTCGCGCTCGAGCTCGGCCTGCCTTCGCGAGGCCAGCTCCATGGCCTCCAATCGGGCCTTCCGTTCAGTCTCGAGCGTCAGTCCCAGCTCCTCGATCCGGCGCTCGTACTCGAAATATTGGTTGAGCAGCTTGTCGAGGTCGCCGCGGCTGGCCTCCGACAGGCCTTGCCAGGTCTCGGACTCCTTGCGCGCTCGCTCGAGCGCCGCGATCAGATCGTTCTTCTGCCGCAGCAGCTCGGAGGCCTCAAGCTGACGCATGGCCTGCTCGGCCTGGAGCCTCTCGCTGACGCCCTGCAGCGCCGTGGCCAGCTCTTGCGAATGCTTGCGGGACTCGGCCAGGGCGTCTTGAAGCTCGCGTATCTCGGGCAGGGCCTCGGCCTTGGAAAGCGACAAAAGCTGGGTCTTCATCGCCTTCCAGCGGCGATCCAGGTCCTCGAGCCCCCGGCGCAGCGACAGCAGGCCTTGGGCGCCGGGCCCCGAGGTCGCCTTGGCCTCTAAAGAAGGAAGGCTTACCGTGAGCAGCCAGCGCCACACCTGCTCGATCTGCATCCACTCGCGGTAGGACTCCGCCTGTTTGGCGAGCAGCTTATCCCACGAGGCCGTCAGGGCCTGGACCCGGCCGAGAAGCGCCGAGAGAGAGGACTCGGGCAGCTCCTGGGGACCGCCGGCTTCCTCGCGCAGCAGCTGCCAACCCTGCTGGACGCGCTCGAGCTCGGAGAGCACCCTCTGGCGTTCCAGGTCGAGGGAATCCTGCTTTTTCTCCAGCTCCCGCAGGGCGCTTTCGACCCTCAGGGATCGAGCCTCGATCTCGCGGCGCCGCCTGGCCCATTGCGCGTCGCCGTGCAGCTCCGCTTCCTCGGCCGCGGCGGACCAGCCTTCCATGAGTTGGCGCAGCCGGTAGAGCGAGCGATAGAGCGCCCGCCAATGGGAAATGTCTTCTTCCGGGGGTTTCGAGGGTTTTTCGGACGAGAGCGATTGCTTAAGCTCCTTGAGCCGCGCCTCCGCGTCGAGAAGATGAGAACGGGCCGTTTCTAGGTCCGGGCCCTTCTCCGGCTCTTCAGATGAGCTCTGTGGAGGCATCTTCGCGGTTGAGCGCTATCTCTCCGCGCGCGGCCATGTCATAGACATGGGAGAGTATGGTGGAGCGCGCCTCTTGCACCTGGTGCCGGGGTTGGGGCGTCTCCATGGATTCTTGCAGGAGTTTCTGGGTGCCGGGCAGGAGCTGCTCCATGACCTTCTGCACCAGCTCGCCGGGGGCGCCCCTCAGGGCCAATCCCCATTCCGGATAGGAGACGGACATGATCAGCCGCCGCAGCTCATTGGGCTTGAGCCGGGCGATATCTTCGAAGGCGAAGAGAGATTTTTCCACTTCGCGCGCGGCGTCGGGATTGGAGGATACGATCTCGCTGATGATGCCTTCCCGGTCGAGCGCGGGAAGCCGGCTGAGTATCTTGCCCAACCTTTCGGCGCCCCTCACCCCGAATTCGGCCAGCGTCTTGAGCCTGTTCTCGAGCATGGCCAGCCTTTCGGGATCGGCCATGTTCAGCCGGGCCAAGGATTGGGACACCGCGCTTTGGGTCGCGGCAGGAAGAGCCTGCATGACGGTGGCGGCCAGCTCGGGATTGGAATCGGCCAGATAGGCGAAGAGCAGGGCCAGATCGTCGGGCGTCTCGTCGACGAGCAGCTTGGAGAGCTCTTGGGGCTCGCGCGAGGAGAGGAAATCGAAGCGCCTGCCCAGCGCGGGCGTCCCGGGAGCTCCCGGCAGGGCTCCGGACTCTCCCATCATCGACGGCACTCCTCCCGGGAGCAGCTCGGGCAGGGGAGCGGCCTGGGCTCCCGGAAGAGAAGGCTGAGCCTGGCCCGTTATGGGCTCGGGACCGTAGCGGCGATTGGCGATTTCCGCCACGAAGGTGCGGACCACGCGCATGGCGGTGATGTAGGCTAGAAGACTGACCAATAGCACGATCGCCAACAGTCCCGCCAATACCAGGATGGTCCTGAATCCTTCCGGAGTCTGGATCGCGGTCTTCCACGCCGGAACCAGGTCGGCGCGCAAAACGGAGAGCTCATCTCCCCGATTGAAATCCAGGTGCAGCACATCAGGGAGCAGGCGGCGCACCGCGCTGGCCTGGGTCTCGCTCAGCGTGGAATCAAGGACCACGGACACCCGTATCCGTCTGATGATCAGCCCGCTTTGCCGGAAGGTCTGCTCCTGGTCCTTCTGCATATAGTCCCACTTCTTTTCGAGTTCCTTGTTATAGCCGGGCAAGGTCCTGACCTCGAGGGTCTCCGGCTTGGCTATGGGAGTGAGTATCTCCGTCTGGGTCTGCACGTTGCTCCGCTCGCCTTCCACGGCGACCAAGACCTTGGCCCGGCCCGGTCCCAGCAGCGACTCGAGAAAGCCATTGGCTTCCGCGGTCAATTTTTCTCCCAAGGCCGCCTCATCCACGGTGGCCCAAGCCGGCGGCAAAAGAAGGTGGGAGGCGATGATAATTAAGGATACGCCGCGCCCAGGGAGGCGTGAAAGTGCGAGTTTCAGTGCCGCGTGCTCTCTCATTTCGTGTCTACTGCGTCCCTGCGGATACGAACCGCAGGTCCGGACGCTACAGCGCGCTGTTCCCAGTTTAGCGTGGCAAAATAACAGATTTATTACGTTTTTACGGGGATCGTAAAATAGAAGCAGCTCCCTTTGCCCGGCTCCGATCTCACCCCGATCGATCCTCCATGCATCTCGACGATGGATTTCGAGATGGCCAGTCCCAGGCCCACTCCAGTCGCTTTCAAGGGATTCTTGACCCGCTCGAAAGGCGAGAATATGCGCGCCTGGTCCTGGGCGGATATCCCCACCCCCGTATCGGAGACCGAGAACTCGATGTGGCCGTTTTGCCGCGCGAGGGCCACGCGCACGCTGCCCCCTCTGCGCGTGAACTTCAAGGCGTTGGAAAGGAAATTCGTCAGCACATGGGCTATGAGATCCGGGTCGACCTTCATGGGCGTTATCGATTTATCCGCCTGGCATTCCAGCTTGATTCCCAGCTCCTCGGCGTTAGGCCTGAAGAATTGCGCCGAATCCTCGGCGATCTGCACCACGTCGCTGATGCGCGGCGCGAAATCGAGCTTGCCCCGCTCGATTTTGGCCATGTCCAGGAGGTTGGTGACGAAGTGCGACAATCGCGTGGCATTGGCGCGAATGCGCTCGAGATTGGACTTGTCCTCCGGACTGAGCCGAGCCGGATTGGCGAGCAAGACCTTGAGATAGCTGTCGATCGCGCCCAGCGGCGAGCGCAGCTCATGCGTCACCGAGGCGACGAAAGTCTTCTTGAGCCGGTCGAGCTCATCGAGCCTCTCGGACATCTGGTTGACGTCCTTGGCCAGCCTTCCGATCTCGTCGCTTCCCAAGGGCGGCAGACGGGCGCCCAGATGCCCCTGGCCGATCTCCGAGACCGCCCTTTGGATCTTGACGATGCGGCGGGTCATGGTCCCGGAAAGAGGAATGGAGATGAGCAATCCGAGCAAGGCGACCAGGGAGCTGGTTTGCGCCATGTTGTTCTTGAGGCGTTCCCAGGCCTTGAGTTGGCGGGCGGAGATCACGGCCTTGGCGAACTGTATCTCGACTTGTATCGAGGCCCTGTCGATCTTGGACGAAGTGTAATCGATAAGAAGCCCCCCCTCCGGCTCGGGCCGGGCCTTGCCCACGTCCTCCCAATGGCCGCCGATGAAGGCGCGGCAGTGGTGTATCTCCTCATGCTCGCGTTTGATGGCCTGGAGATAATCCAAGAGCATGAGGGGGTCCTTGGCCAACTCGGCCTCCTTGGCCATGCTGGCGGCTCCTTCTATGATCAGGTGGCGTTTGGAGTCCTCGGCCTCTTGGATCTGCCGGTATTGTAGCGAGGCGAACACCGCCATGGAGGCTGCGGTGGCCGACACCAGGGCCAAAAGCAAGGCGGCGCCGACTTTGAGCCTTATGGTCATATCAGCGCTTCGGGCTCCTTTGCTCGATGCGGGCCAGGGCCTTCTTGGCTTGCGCGTTGCTCGGGTCGATCTGGAGTATGCGCAAGAACATGGCGGTCGCCTGCAAATACTCGCCCCTCGCGTAGTGCTCGACCCCCCGCTGATAGAGCGCCGAGATATCGCGGGGATCGCCGCGGCTGCCGGGCACTCTCTGCAGCGCGGCCTTTTCCGCTTCGGCCGGGGTCGGCAGGCCCGCGGCCTCGCCGGCGGGCTTGAGCAGCGTCTCGGTGACGGGCGCGGTGATCCCGCCGGGCAGCGTGACCTCCTTGCGGCCGAGCTTCTCCTCGGCCTGTTTCATGTATTCCTTCAAGGCCTCGATCTCCTTGGGCTTGATCTCGAGCGGCAGGGCCTTGCGCCAGGTGGCGAGCGCGGCGTCATATTTGCCGAGCACGAAATAGGTCGAGCCCACCCGCTCGAGCGCGGTCACGTTGGTCGGATCGATCTCCTCGATGTCTTGCAGGAGCTGGAGCACCTGATGATAGTCTCGTCGGTTGTTGGCCGCCTCGACCTTGTAGAGCAGCTCATCGACGAAGTTCCTGGGATGAGCGGCCGGCAGGCGATGGGCCGCGATCTCGGTGGCGGCCTCGAGCTTGCCCAAGAAGTGGTCCAGCTTGGAATTGTTCGAGTTGAGGCTCAGGGCATAGGAGACATGCAGTATAGCCGAGCGGTCCCGGGCGTTGATGAAATGGTGTATGCCCGAGGAAAGCTCGATCTCCCACGCCTCGACGACCTCGCTCAAGTCGGGATAATACGAGGCGATGAGATCCAGGCGATTGCCCAAGGTGGCCAGCGGCTCGGTGGGGCTCAACTCCAGGTCCTTGATCTTCTGCGACAGCAGGTGATGGGCCTTGCGGAAATGCCCCTCGAGGATGAGCCGCTTGATCTCGGCCAACTGCGGGTCATTGAGGTCCTGCGGCTTGAGCTCCTCGACGAACTCGTAGCCGTAGAGGCCCTTGCCCTCGCGGATCATGCGCGCCTTCTCGATGAGCTCCTTGGATATCTCGTCTTCCGCCGTGGGGGCCCCGAAGTGGAAGGTCACCGACATCCGGTGGTTGCCGGCCGTGCCCTTGACCGTGCCGATCGGCATCAGGAAGGCGTAGTCGAACTGGATCTTGTTGATGCGATAGGACAGGCCCGTGGTGATCTGCCGCCAATCGCGGGTTCCCAGGCCCAGAGAGCCGCGCACTCCGAACTGGCCGTAGTCCAGGGTCGGGAAGAACCGTTCCGCGGCGACAATGAAGTCCTTGTCCTGGGAGCCGTCCGGCGCCTCGTTCATCCGCAGTTCGCCCGACAAGGTCATCCAGAGGCTCTTGTAGGCGGCCGCGGTCCGGATATTCATGGGGAGCTTGTCCGATGAGGCGAAGCCCACGTCGGGCTTAAGCAGATGCTGCGCGAAAAGGCCGATCTGGAAGCGGCGCGGGAAGCGGTAGAGCAGTCCGAGATCGGCGTCGAAGACGCTCTTGGAGTTGGAGCCGGACAGCACCGGGTCGGCTCCCCGATCGCAGATCTGGAGATTGCAGGCGTTGGCGGCTTCAGGGCCCGCGGAGAAGGAATGACTGAGGTATTTGGCGTTGAGCCCGCCCAGAAGCTTGGCGCCCGAATCCCTCACCCACAGTATGCGGCCGTAGGAGAAATAGATGGTCTGTTCGTTGTAGAGGCCGCCCAGGCTGAAGCGCTCGAAGCTCGTGGCCAGGGTCCCCTGTCGGCCGCCCTTGAGCGGGTGGGCATAGGCGAACTGAGACAGCCCCAGATCCGAACCGTCCGACAGGCCCATGTAAAGCCGCGAATAGCTGGCGGAGAACTGCGACCTTTGCAACTGGGCCAGGCCCGCGGGGTTGTAGAAGGGAGCGTAGCTGTCATCGGCCAAGGCCGTGAAGGCGCCGCCAAGGCCGGGAGCCCGGGCTCCGGCCCCCAGATCCTCGAAGGCCGCGAAGGCTTGACCCGCAAGCGACAACGTCAGGGCGGCCAGGAGTGAGCGCTTCACTTGACCACCACCACCGTGCCCGAAAATACTTTGCCCTCGGCTTCGATCACGTAGACGTATACCCCGCTCGGCACCACTTGGCCGCCCGAGCGGCCGTCCCAGAACAGTCCCAAAACCACGGGATTGGCGTCGGGGGTCATGGCGGCCACCTGGGCGCCCTTCAGATCGAGGATCTTGCCGCTGACTTCCGCCCCGCTGCCATTCTCGACCGTGAAAAATATCTTGTCGTTGAAGCCGTCGCCATTGGGCGTCAGTATGCGGTTGGAAACCCCCGTTAAAACGGTCGCTTTCGGCTTCATCGCCTCAGGCTGAAGGGCGAGGGCGCAGGTCAAAATCAGGGTGAAGGCCGCTCTAGAAATCATTGGATTTTCGCGTACGGGAAGTATAAGAAGAGACTGCGAAGATTATGTTTCAGTGATGCGAATTTGACGTGAATTAGGACGTGTTTTACGGCGCTTTTTGCGATGCGGATCCCAGGATTTCGGCTTGGCGCGGGTCCCGCGCCAGCTATGGCGCTGGAGTATTAATCGCTAATAAAAGATAATAAACAGCATTAATTGGACATAATGCTGGCGCAGCATAGCGAAATCCGGTTGAAGAGCGCCGCCGGAACTCGGTCCAGGACCGA